>JBDTNK010000051.1:0-14133 GCA_039933775.1 Chloroflexota bacterium
GCGGCCCGATCTGCACCCGCTCGGTGATCGCGGCGATCGCCGCGAGCTGGCTCCACGCCTCCCACGGTCCGACCGGCTGGTCGCCGCGATCGCGGTACAGCAGGTGATCGCCGACCCAGATCGAGTCGAGCCCGATGGCCTCCGCCGTGCGCACCATCTCCGCCATCTCGGGCCAGCGCACGACGCGCTCCACCTCGGGCAGCTGGACCCCGATCTTCAATCGTGCTGGCATGGCCCGATTGTGTCGTCTTCAGTCGATCCGTGCCTACAATCGAGACATGGCCCCACCGGACGAGCGCGGAATGACGCGCGAGCAGCTGCTGGTGACCGCCGGCGTCATGGCCGGGATCGCGGTGGCCGCCCTGGACTCCACCGTCGTGGGCACGGCGATGCCCACCATCATCGGACAGCTGGGAGGGATCGACCAGTACGGCTGGGTCTTCGCCGCCTACCTCCTGACCGCCACGACCACCGTGCCCGTCTTTTCCACCCTGGCCGATGTCCATGGTCGCAAACCGATCTTCATGATCGGGCTGGTGCTCTTCGTCGGCGGGTCGATGCTGTGTGGCGTCGCCGGATCGATGTTGCAGCTGATCATCTTCCGTGCCATCCAGGGCCTGGGTGCGGGCGCCGTCACGCCCATCGCCTTCACGATCGTCGGCGACATCTTTCCGCCACGGCAGCGCGCGCGAATGCAGGGCTTCTTCAGCAGCGTGTGGGGCGTGTCGGCCATCATCGGTCCTGCGCTGGGAGGGCTCATCACCGGGACGGTCGGCTGGCGCTGGAACTTCTACATCAACGTGCCAGTCGGGCTCGCCGCGGCCCTGCTCATCGGGCTGTCGCTGCATGAGCAGGTCGAGCGCCGGGCGCACCGGCTGGATTGGATCGGAACGCTGACCCTGACCGGTGGCGTGGCGCTGCTGCTCTTCGGCGTGACCGAGGGCAGCAGGATCGGCTTCGGGACGCCGGCGGTCATCGGGCTACTCGTCGCCGCGATCGTGCTGCTGCTCGCCTTCGCGCGCAACGAGGCGACCGCCGACGAGCCGCTCATCGACATCGGCCTGCTTCGACGGCCGATCATCGGTGCCGGCCTGGCGATCACCATCCTTGCCGGCGTCATCATGTTCGGGCTGACCGCTTACCTGCCGCCGATCATCCAGGGGGTGCACGGCGGATCGCCGCTCGAGGCCGGGCTCGGGGTGGGCGCCATGTCGATCGGATGGCCGATTGGCTCGATCATCGCGGGCCGCGCGATGCTGCGCTTCGGCTCGCGTCCGGTGGTGCTGGCCGGGACCGGGCTGCTCGTCATCGGGACCGCGCTGCTCACCCAGGCGGCGCCGATCGAGGCACTCTGGTACGCCGCGCTTGGCGCGGCCGTGACCGGCCTCGGCATGGGGCTGACCACGACGCCGCTCCTCGTCTCGATCCAGACCGTGGTGTCATGGGCGCAACGCGGCCAGGCGACGGGGCTCGTGCAGTTCAGTCGCACGATCGGCGGTGCCGTGGGGACGGGGCTGATGGGCGCGATCCTCGCTTCGGCAGTCGGCCCGCAGGCGAGCGCGATCCTCGATCCCGTACGGCGTGGATCGGTGCCGGCCGCCGAGCTGGCGAGCATCAGCGATGCGCTGGCCGGGGGCCTGGGCCTCATCTTCCTGATTCTCCTGGTGACCGCGGTCGCTGCGTTCCTGCTCGCGGTGCGGACCATGCCGGCAGTCCATGTAGACGATGCCGTCGCTGAGTCGCCATCGCCGCCGCGGGTACCGGATGCATCGGTCTCATAAGTGGCGCCGCGCCCCAGGTAGCGCCCGCAGTCCGTCACCCATGCATGCCGCGACTCGTATCAAGACTCCTGCACCAGTTTTTCACGAGACTGCGGGTCGTCATCGGCTGGCTGAGCACGACCACGGGCATGTCCGGTGCGCCAGACGCGCCTGATGGACCGATAAGCTCGTCCAAGAATCGTCGCACGACTACCTGACAGACTCCGAGGCCACTGCTGGCGTTACCAGTCCCCGGGTGCATACCGCTGCACGAGCATTGCTTCCGTGTCGGATGGAACGTGGCGGTAGTTGATCAATTGCACGCCTGGCGACCGTTAGCGGAGACATTTCCCGCCCTGTTGCCCAAATGCTTCGTCCGCGCGGTCATTTGATCGGATATCGACCGTGTTCGGACCGATGACGACGCCAGGACCGTCGCCAACGACCGTGGGCTGTGCATGTGATAGGAAAATGGCGCAGCGCACGGAACCGCCGCGCCCAACCGGCCGCCGCGCGGGACGCAAGGCAGACCTACGCGCCGAGCGCCTCGCGAACGATCCGGGCCTGCTCCACGGCATGCGCGCCGGGATAGCCCTCCGCGGGCCGCGAGCGCTCGGGACGTGAGTAGTCGCCCAGCGGGATCTTGTAGGGGACGAGGTGCCGGATCTTGGGCAGCACGAACTTACGCGCGCCCATGTTGCGCGGCTCTTCCTGGACCCAGGTCAGCTTCTCGATGCCGGGGTAGCGCGCCAGGACGGCCTGCAGCTCATCGGTCGGGAACGGGTAGAGGCGCTCGAGGCGCACGACCGCGACGTGCGAGGCCGCGGCGTACGCCTCGGCGCTGACGATGTCGTAGTAGACCTTGCCGGAGCAGACGATGGTGCGCCGCACATCCGCCGCGGCTGCGTCATCGGTAGCGAAGCGGGGGTCGTCCAGGACCGAGCGGAAGGCACCATCGGTCAGTTCGGAGAGGGAAGCATGCGCCGCCGGCAGGCGCAGCAGTGACTTCGGCGTCATGACCACCAAAGGCCGGAGGTCCGAGTGCAGCGCCTGGCGCCGCAGGAGGTGGAAATACTGTGCCGGGGTGGTCGGGTATACGACGCGGATGTTGCCCTCCGCACCCAGGGCCAGGAAGCGCTCCAGGCGGGCCGATGAGTGCTCCGGCCCGGAGCCCTCGTAGCCGTGCGGCAGGAGCAGCGTCAGCCGCGAGGTCTGGCGCCACTTGGCCAGCCCGGCGATGAGGAACTGGTCGATGATGATCTCCGCCCCGTTGGCAAAGTCGCCGTACTGCGCCTCCCACAGCACGAGCGCCTCGGGCGCCTGGACCGCGTAGCCATACTCGAAGCCCATGCAGGCGTACTCGCTGAGCGGCGAGTTATGCAGCTCGACGCTCGCCTTGGCCCCGTCGAGGTGCGCGATCGGGGCGTACCCCGCGCCCGTGTGTACATCGAAGAGGACCTGGTGGCGCTGGCTGAACGTGCCGCGCAGCGTGTCCTGGCCGGTGAGCCTGATTGGCACGCCCTCGCCCGTGAGGAGCGATGCCCACGCCAGTGACTCGGCGTGCGCCCACTCGATCTTCGGCTCGCCGTCGAGCGCGTCGCGCCTGCGGGCGAGCTGCTTCTCGAGCTTCGGGTTGATGGTGAAGTCATCCGGCCAGCGGTAGAGCTGCTCGTTCAGGTTGTGCAGCACCTCCGCGGCGACCGCGGTCACCGGCTCGGCCGACTCCTCGCGCGGCAGCGACTCGTGGCCGCGATCCGCGACCTCCGCGGTCTCGCGTCCCTTGC
Organism: Chloroflexota bacterium; assembly: GCA_039933775.1. Classification (GTDB taxonomy): domain Bacteria; phylum Chloroflexota; class Limnocylindria; order QHBO01; family QHBO01; genus JBDTNK01. The sequence continues at coordinate 3,545 of JBDTNK010000051.1, forward strand.
GCAGTGCCGTCTGCCGCTTCGAGAGGTCGCGGTTGGCGCGCTTCACCTCGTCGGCCGCGGCCGCCTCCTCCACGACGCCGGCCGCGACCAGGCTGGCCAGGTACACCTCGCGCACGCTCGCGTGGCTGTGGATCGCCTCGTACATCTGCGGCTGGGTGTACGACGGCTCGTCGCCCTCGTTGTGCCCGTAGCGTCGGTACCCGACCAGGTCGATCACCATGTCGGCATCGAAGCGCTGGCGGTACAGCATCGCCAGGCGTGCGGCCGCCAGGCACGCCTCGGGGTCATCGGCGTTGACGTGCACGATCGGCAGGTCGAAACCCTTGGCCAGATCGCTCGAGTACGTCGTCGAGCGCGCCTCTCCAGCTCCGGTCGTGAAGCCCACCTGGTTGTTGGCGATGAGGTGCACCGTGCCGCCATTCGCGTACCCGGGCAGCCGCGCCAAATTGAACGTCTCCGCCACGACGCCCTGGGCCGCGAAGGATGCGTCGCCATGGATCAGGACCGGCAGCACGGTTCGAGTGTTGATCTTCGCCAGGGGGCCGGTGCGATCGGTCTGCAGGGCGCGGGCGCGCCCCTCGACGACCGGGTTGACGGCCTCGAGGTGCGAGGGGTTCGGGCTGAGCGTGACCCGCACCTCGCCGTGCTTCGTGGCGTACGTGCCATCTGCGCCCAGGTGGTACTTCACGTCGTCCATCCCGCCGTGCGCCACGGTCTCGGACGCGTCCGCGCGGCCGGCCTCGAACTCGGCCAGGATGCGCTCGTATTCCATGCCGACGATGTGCGCCAGCACGTTGAGGCGGCCGCGGTGCGCCATGCCGATCACGGCCCGGTGAGCGCCATCGGCCGCCGCCATCTCCAGGATCAGGTCGAGCATCGGAACCATGCTGTCGAGACCCTCGATGCTGAACCGCTTCTGGCCCAAATAGGCCTTGTGCAGGAAGCGCTCGAGCGTCTCGACCGCGGTCAGCCGGGTCAGGAGGGCGCGCTGCGCATCCGCGTCGAGCGGCTGGCGATGCTGGCCCGACTCGATCACCTTGCGCAGCCAGGCGCGCTCCTCGTGGTTGGCGAGATGCTCGACCTCGTAGGCGATGGTGCCCGAGTAGATCTCCTGCAGCCGCGGCAGCACGTCGGCCAGGGTGGCGCCATCGACGTGCACATTGAGCACGTCGGCCGGGATGCGTGTCATGGATTGCGTGTCGAGCCCATGCGTCTCGGGCTTCAGCGCCGGATCACCCCGCGGCGGTGACCCCAGCGGATCGAGTTGCGCCCCCAGGTGGCCGTAGATGCGGTACGCATCCACGAGCTGCATCGCCCCCGCGACGAGCTTCATGTCGCCTGACTGGACCGATGCCGCCTGCGGCGGAGCCTCCGTCTGGACCGATGGCGCCTTCGCCTCCGGCGCCTTCGCCGCCGGCGCGGCGCCTGCCTTCGCGCCCATGGCCACGAAGAGGTCCTCGTAGAAACCGTCCTCGCCGTTCAGCAGGGCGTCGATGCTTCGCAGGAACATCCCCGATTCGGCGCCCTGGATGATGCGATGGTCGTAGGTGCTGCTGATCGTCATCAGGCGCTGGTCGGCGATGCCGCGGATCGTGCCGGTGGCGACGATCGTGCCCTGGTTCGGCATGAGCCGCGGGACCGATTGCGTCGTCCCAAGCGTGCCGGGGTTCGTCAGCGTGATCGTCGCGCCGCTGTAGTCGTCGGGCGCCAGCTTGTTCGTGCGTGCGCGCGCGACGACATCCTCGTAGCGCTCGTGGAACTGCGCGAAGTCCATGTCGTCGGCGCCCTTGATGACCGGCACGACCAGGAAGCGGGAGCCATCGGGCCGTTCGACATCCACCGCCAGGCCCAGGTTGATCTTCGCGGGCTGCAGCCGGTACGCCTGTCCATTGCGCTCGATGTAGGCGTGGCTCATCGAGCGCTGCTCGGCGGCGGCCTGCACGATCGCCCAACCGATGACGTGGGTGAAGCTCGCCTTCTTCGGGGCGATCTGGCCGTTCAGCTCGCGGCGTCGCGCCTCGAGCAGCGCAACATCGACGTCGCGGAAGCTCGTGGCGGTCGGCACGCCCAGTGAGGCAACCATGTTCTGCGCGAGTCGCGCGGCGGGGCCCTTGATCGGGGTCGCGCCCTCGGGCACGTCCTGCGTCTGTGCCGGTGCCTGTGCGGGCGCCGGGTTGCTGCCGTTGCCGGCGGCAGCCGCTGGCGGCGTAGGCACGCTCGCGGGCGGCGCGGGCTTCGCCGGTTCGAATCCGCCGGCACCGCTCTCGAACAGCGTGCGCCATTCGGGGTCGACCGATGCCGGCTCGCGCTGGTACTGCTCGTACAGCTCGGCAACGTAGCCCGCGTTCACGCTGTCGAGCGCGCGCGTGATGCGGGAGGCTTTGTCGGGCTCATGGGGTGGCATGTCCCGACAAGGATACGCGGGAGTGCCGTTGGCGGTCCGACGCGAGGCGGCCGATACTTGGCGCGACATCTCGTCCGGTTCAGATCCTTGACCCTGCTTGTCGCCGCCATTCCTGCGTTCATCGGCGCACTCGTCGAGTTCGTCGAGGCCTACACCATCGTCGTCGCCATCGGCCTGACGCGGGGCTGGCGCGCGCCGCTCCTGGGTGCCGGCGCCGCGGTGCTGACGCTCGGCGCACTCGTGGCGATCTTCGGGGTCACGCTCGTGACGGTCCTTGACGAGCACCTCTTCGCGCTCGTGGTCGGCACGCTGCTGCTGCTCTTCGGCCTCAAGTGGATTCGCAAGTCGATCCTGCGCTACGCCGGCATCGTTGCGCTGCACGACGAGGAGCTCATCTTCCAGCGCGAGGTCGCCGAGCTACGCGCCCAGGGACGTTCGCCGGATCGGTTCGACTGGATCGGTTTCCTCGCCAGCTACAAGGCGATGCTGCTCGAGGGCCTGGAGGTGGCGTTCATCGTCATCGCCCTCGGCGCAGCCGGCACGCAGCAACTGATCGCCTCGACCATCGGTGCCGGGGCTGCGTTCGTGGTGGTGGGGGTCATCGGTTCATTCGTCCGTGCTCCCTTGAGCCGCGTGCCGGAGAACACGCTGAAGTTCTTCGTGGGGGCGATGCTCTGCAGCTTCGGGGTCTTCTGGTCCGCGGAGGGTTTCGGGGTCGAGTGGCCGGGCGGCTCGCTCGCGCTGGTGGCGCTGTTCGGTGGCTTCCTGCTCGTCTCGTGGCTCGCGGTCCGGCTGCTCGGGCGCCTCGTTCCCGGCGGCCGCGTGGTCTCGAGGGCAGTCTGATGGATCGCAGGGCGGGGCTCGTGAGCTTGGGCCGCGCGATCGTCGAGAACGTCGTCGGGCTGGTCGTCGACGATGGGCTGATCGTGCTCGGCGCGCTCGCGGCTTTGGCCATCACGGGGCTGCTGGCGGCCTTCGCGCCGGCGATTCCACACGAGCTGCTCGGGCTGTTGCTCTTTGTGCTCGTCGCTGCGTCGCTGATGGCATTGCCGCTCCGCGCCGCGCACGCGGCTCAGCGGGACTCGGTCGGGGAGGGGTGAGCCTCCTTGGTTGCGCGGTGCCAGCCGAACTGGCCAACCGACGGAGGAAGCTTCGAAACCCGTCCTTCCTCCGACGTGGCGCCAGCGTGCCTGGCAAACCGACTGAGGAGTGGACGTTCCTTCGCCAGCCGGCCAGCCAGACTGGCATGCGGGCTTCCCCACGCGAAAGCGTCCCGGAATCAGGGCTCGGAGTCGAACGGCGTCTTGCGCCCGGTCAGCGACCAGACGAGGACGCCCACCCCGAGCAGGATGAGCAATCCGGGGAGCGCCCAGTCCGGGAGCGGGAAGCGGTCGCCGCTGAGCCCGATGATGCCCTCGAAAAAGATGAACCCCGCGATGAAGAGTCCGAGGCCGCTGAGCAGTGGCCACCAGCCGGCGCGAACGACATCGGTCTGGCGATGGAGGGTGCCGTGCAGGACCATCCCGAGCCCGGAGCCGAAGGGGCCGGGAAGCGCCCAGGCGTAGGCCCAGCTCTCCCAGTGGCCGGTTGCGTTCTGGTAGAAGAGCAGCAGGCCGACGATGGTGACGATCGTGCCGGCGATGGTGAGGCCCAGGCCGCCGGCCGAGGCCAGCCCCGCCACCAGCAGCGCGACGCCGGGGATGAGGATGAAGAGCGGCCAGCCGACCGCGCCAAGATCGATATCCATCAGCTGAGCGGCCAGCAGCAGGCCACCGCCCATGACCAGCAGCAGCCCCAGCCCGGCGACCGATGGCTCGGGCCGGCGCGATCGTTCGCCCGTCACGCGCTGTTCATCGGTCATCAACTGATCGTATCAGCCGCACCAGGGCGGCTAGCGGATCAATGGCGTGTTGCAGGCCATCCATCGCATCGTCCGCCGCGCGATTGAATGCGCGGCGACCGGCCAGGCCAAAGAGGCCCCGCGGGCCACGCAGCCGGATGTCGGCGCGCCAGCTGATGCGCGTGTCCTCGTCCAGGTCGGTGAAGCGCACCACCTCGAGTGACCGCAGCCGCTCGCCTTCGCCGGAGAGCTCCAGGCGCATCGGGCGATCGAGCTCGGTGATCTCGTAGCGCATCGACGTCGTGCCGCGCCCCATCTCCACGACGAGCTGATAGAGGCTGCCCATGTGCGGCTGGCCCGCGCTCAAACGCTCCGAGGTGATGACGGCGGGATTCCAGCGCACCGCGTGCTCGAAGGCAACGACGTAGTCGAACGCCTCCTCGATGGGCCTCGCCACGAGGATCGAGCGCTCGATGATGGCCACCTCAGGCGCGTCCCAGGATGTCGCGCACGACGTCCGCGCCAACGGACCGGCCGCTGAGGACAACCGCGACGTTGTGCCCGCCCAGATCACCGGCCCGATGCATCCGCAGCGCGGCGATCCCCAGTGCGGCGCTGCCTTCGACCAGGAGATGCGGCGTCTCGATCGCCCAGCGCATGGCGTCGGCGATTTCGTCTTCCTCGACGAGCACGATCTCGTCGACGTGGCGCTTCACGAGCTTCCAGGTGATCGAGTCACGCTCGACGTTGCCGGCCACGCCATCGGCCAGCGTCGGAGCAATGGGCATGGGCTTGGTCCCGCCCGACTGCAGGAATGCGTACAGCGGCGGTGAGGCCGACGGCTGCACGCCCACGATTCGCACCTCCGGCTTGACCGATTTCACCCACAGACCGATGCCGCTGATGAGGCCCCCGCCGCCGACCGGCACCACGATCGTATCGACCTCCGGCCAATCCTCGAGGATCTCGAGGCCGACCGTCGCCTGGCCGGCCACCACGTCCGCGTCGTTGTACGGCGAGATGTAGGTCGCGATGCCCGCATCGCCGCGCCTACGGCCCTCGGCCTCGGCGTCATCGGCGCTGCGGCCCACGATCTCGATGGTCAGCCGGTCGGTCTCGGTTGCGCGCAGCGCCCCGAGCTTGGCCGTCGATACGTCGCCGCCCACGAGGATGCTGAGCGTCATGTTGTGCCGCTCAGCAGCATCGGCCATCGCGAGTGCGTGGTTGCCGGTGCTCGCCGTGACGAGCGGCTGGTCCGGCTGGTCGGCTGCGCGCAGGGCAACCGCGTTCGAGGCACCGCGAATCTTGAACGCGCCGGTGGGCTGGAGCAGCTCGAGCTTGAGCCGAACCTCGGCCGCGCCGCTCTCCTCGGCGAGCGGCCGCGAGCCTTGGAGCGGCGTGTGGAGCGCCACGCCTCGGAGCCGCTGCTGCGCGGCGATGACATCGGTCAGTGAGGGAAGGCGTTGCGAGCTGGGCACGGCTGCGAGTGTAACGGTTCCGAGGATTGACACGGTCGACCATACTGGTCGGATATGAGAACCATGACCGCGATGGACCTGCGCCGACGGCTGGGCGAGGCGCTCGACCGGGCGGCGGCCGGCGAGCGCATCGTCATCGAGCGCGATAGGCGGCCGCTGGCCGTGCTGGTGCCGTACTCGGAGGCGGCCGCGTCCGGTGAGTCGGAGCAAGAGCGTCTGGCCCGGATCGACGCGGCGTTCGATCGGCTCGACGCGTTCCGGAAACGGATGTCGAAGAAGTACCCGGATGCCATGGATGCCGCTGCCGCGGTTCGCTGGGACCGCGATCACGGGCACTCGGTCGACCGTGACTAGGGCGCTGGTGGTCGACGCGTCCGTGGCGATTGCCATCGTTCTGCATGAGCAGCTCGGGGATCGCTTGCACCGGCTGCTGATTCGCCGAGCCCGCGACGGGGATCCACTCATCGTGCCAAACACCATTTGGGTCGAGGTCGTGAACGTTCTCGCGCGCCGCTACCGTCAGTCCGCGGACGAGATCCTCGAGTCCGTCGCGACCCTGGATGGGCTCAGCTTCAGGACGATCGACGCTGGGCGCGTCGGCCTGCTGTCGGTGATCGAGGCCGTCGTGACCCACCGGCTGACTGCCTATGACGCCGTCTACCTCGCGCTGGCAGAGAGCAGCGATGCGGATCTGCTGACGCTCGATCAGGAGCTGGCGGCCGCGGCGGGGGACCGAGCGCTGCCGCTGGGCGGTGGCCAGATCCGTGAGGCGCGAGCGACGTATCGGCTCGAGCCGTGGATCACCTGGGAGGGTTTGGACGACTATCTCGCGGCCGCGCGGCGTGCGGTGGCCAGTCGGGCCTAGGGACGCGCCGCGGCAAGGAGCCGCATGCGCTGGCTGATCCGCATCAGCTGGCCCAGCCGATCCTCGACCCGGGCGCGCTCGACCGGTGTCGCCCAGTGGCGCAGCGTGTAATCAATCTCGTGTTTTTGGCGCGTGGCGGTCGCGCGCAGCTCCTCGAGCTCGGCCGCGTGCTCGTGGCCGGGCGCATCGGTCAGTCGACGATGCGCCTCGAGGATGTCGAGGTAGTACGAGGTCGCCAGGCGATCGAGGTCGCGCTTCGCGCCCTCGTCCCACGGTTCAGGTGGGCCGCCGTAGCCATAGTGCCGCCAGGTTTGAGTGTCGACGCCCTGCATCGGTTCCTTCCGATCCATCTGCGCCGGCCAACAACCTGGCCGGTTCGTGCAAGCGACGATATCGGTCAAAGCCCGATGGGGACAGAGTGCCGAGTGGGCTATGCGGCCCGGTACATTGCGGCGTGCACGCACGCACCGATCTGCGGCCGTCTGGTGCGCAGCGTGTCCCTGTTGGTAGAATGGCTGCCGCACGTTGGGGTGTGGCCAAGCGGTAAGGCGCCTGACTCTGGATCAGGAGATCGAAGGTTCGAATCCTTCCGCCCCAGCCAACTCCGCGTGGCTGTGGTCGCGCCTTTCTCTACCGCCGCGTGACCGAAACAGCGCTTGGGATGGAGCTCACCGGACTGACGGCCACGGGGTGACATGTTCGGCCGATGAGGCGCCGGAATTTCGCCGGATCGGCCGTCTCAAGCGCTGTTTCGGTCATCGGGTGACAATGCCGCGGAGCCCGAGCGGCATGATCGCTGAGAGCAGGCCGCCAATCGGCGTGTGCCATCATCGTTGTGCACCGAGTCAGCGCCGCGGACCTAGCCCGGCGAATTGCCCTGAACGGGCAACACTACGGAGGATGATCATGGCCCGCATCACTGTCGTCAATGACAATCGCGAGTTTCTCGAACTCATCGGCGAGATTCTCAACGACGATCAGCACCATGCGACGCTGGTGGACGGCGACCTACCCGACGCGCTGGATCGCATTCGCGACTCAGGGCCGGATGTGCTGATGATCGACCTGCGGCTGGGCGAGGACGAGCTGCACGGCTGGGCCATCGCGCAGCAAGTCCGTCGCGATCCTCAGCTCGACGCGTTGCCGATCCTGGTGTGCAGCGCCGATATACACGCGCTGGCCATGATCGAGGAGCAGCTGGCGGAATCTCACAACGTCGTCGCGATGAGCAAGCCGTTCAGCCTGGACGCCTTCACTGCGGTGATCGAGAAGCTCTCGTCAGAGTCGAATCGGAACGCGACTGGCTCGGCTCGTCGGCCTGAGTCAGCATCTCCAGCTCCAGTTGGTTGAGTTCGCCAACCCTCGAGCCGTCATGATCGGCGCGCCGGATCTCCGCCAGGATCTGGAGCGCGCGGCTGCTGGCCTCTGCGCGATTGTCCGCCGCCAACGGCTGTTGAGCCACGGCGCGCCACGTGACCCGTAGCGTCCTGATGCGAAGGCGGAGATCCGCGCGACGGTCCATGGCCGCCCCTCAGCAACATCAAGGCCAGAGGCACAGCTGACTGCCGGCTCTTCGGGGTCGTTCCGGCTCCCGTACGTCCGGCACATCGGTTGGACGTTTCCGCGACTGACTAGGCGAGTGTCCGGGCACTCGCTGATTGATACAGCGCGGTGGCCTTGCCTCCTTCGAATGCTTTGACCGCCTCACGGCCGGCTCGCATCGGTCTCGGAGGTCGACTGGACGCTCGAGCCTGTGACGGCGTCAGCAATCACCGACGCGGGGTAGGCATGGCAGGCAGAATAGCCGCGCGATTGCCGCCGGCAGCCGCAGCGCCTTGGCCCGAGGAGGCGACGTGTCCACACGGCGTGCGAGGAATAGAACAGCACTGCCATCCGAGCTGGAGGCTGCCCTGGCGCGGATCGCCGAGCTCGAAGCGCGCGATGCGGATCACGAACGGTCGCAACAGGTGCAGTCGGCGCTCTACCGGATCGCGGAGACGGCCAGCGCCGCGCAGGACATGCCGTCGTTCTACGCGGCCATCCACGCGATCGTCGGCGAGGTCATGTATGCCGAGAACTTCTACATTGCGCTGTACGACGACCAGCGGCGGCTGATCAGCTACCCGTACGTGCGCGACACGGTCGACGATGACTGGCCGGATCCGCAAGCCTGGATCCCATTCGGTGCTGAGAATGCCGCCGGCGCGACTGCCTACGTCCTGCGTAACGAGCGTTCGGTGATGCTCGATCTTCCGGAGCTGGAACGGCTTACCGAGGCAGGCGAGATCGTTCCGACCGGTACCGAATCCGTCGAATGGCTTGCGGCCCCGCTCATCGCGGACGGTCGAACGGCGGGTCTCGTCGCCCTCCAGACCTATCGGGAGGATCGTCGATATCGCTCGGACGATCTCGAGGTGCTGACCTTCGTGGCACAGCACATCGCGACGGCGCTGACACGGGCGCGGGCAATCGAGGAGACAAGGCAGCGCAACGCCGAGCTGGCGGTCGTCAACGAGATCGGCCTGGCGCTCGCCAAGCAGCTCGACTTCCAGGGGATCATCGAGCTGGTCGGTGAACGGATCGGGACCATCTTCGCCGTCGATTCGCTCGAGATCGCGCTCCTCGATCGGGCAACGAACCGGTTCTCGACGCCGTACAGCGTCGAGGAAGGGACGCGCTTGGAGGAGCCCGACCGTGAGCTTGGAATCGGTCTCACCTCGCAGGTCATCGAGTCGCGGGCACCGCTTCGCGTCAATTCCATGGCTGAAGCCATCGAGCGCGGCGCCATTGTGACCGGCGACCCGGACCTGGCGGCAAAGGAGTCAAGCCTCCGGGTCCCGATCCTTGCCAGTGGGACCGTGCTGGGAGTCGTTGGTCTCAGTCGAACCGAGCCGTGGGCGTTCAGCGAGAGCGACGAGCGGCTGCTGTCGACGATCGCCTCGAGCATGGGCGTCGCGATGGAGAACGCGCGCCTATTCGACGAGACGAAGCGCCTCCTTACCGAGACCGAGCAACGCAACGCCGAGCTCTCGATGATCAATGAAATCGGATCGGCGCTCGCAAAGCAGCTGGATCTCGACGCCATCATCGAGATCGTCGGAGAGCGTGTCCGCAAGATCTTTCGTGCCGAAACGATGTTCATCGGCCTGTACGAGGCAGAGACCAACCTGGTCCGGTTCCCGTACGAGATCGGCGAAGGGACCCGATACCACACGGAACCGATCGAGCTCGGCGAAGGACTCTCCTCGATCGTCATTCGCTCCAAGCGCGCGCTGCGGATCGGGAACAACGAGCAGTCGGCGGAGCTCGGAGCCATCACGTATGACGAAATCGAGACGCAGTCGTGGGTTGGCGTTCCGATTCCCGCCGGCGACCGCGTCATCGGCTTGATCGGCCTCGAGAGTGTCGAGAAGAACGCCTATCTGGAGGCCGACGAGCGACTGCTGGCGACGTTTGCGTCGAGCATGGGCGTCGCGCTCGAGAACGCTCGCCTGTTCGACGAGACGAAGCGTCTGCTGACCGAGACCGATGAGCGTGCTGCCGAGCTCGCGGTGGTCAACAGCGTCCAGCAGGGGCTGGCCCAGAACCTGGACATGCAGAGCATGTACGAGCTCGTCGGTGACAAGATCCAGGAGATCTTCGATGCCCAGGTCGTGGACATCGGCATTTTCGACATCGACGCCAATCTGATCAACTTCCCATACGCAATCGAGCGCGGTGTGCGGTATCCCGACCAGCCCGTACCGATTGGAGGCTATTCAGAGCAGCTCATCACACGGGCAGAGCCGATCCACATCGCGGATTTCGCGGCCTGGAGTCGCGAGACTGGGCAGGACCTGCAGCCCATCCAGGGCGAGCCCGCGCTGAGCCTGGTTGCTGCGCCCCTGTTTTCTGGCGGTGCGGTCCGCGGTCGTATCTCGCTGCAGAACCTTGACCGGACGCACGCGTTCACCGATGCCGACGTTCGGCTGCTGTCGACGCTGGCCGGAAGCCTGAGCGTGG
>JBDTNK010000052.1:0-13796 GCA_039933775.1 Chloroflexota bacterium
TGCGCAGCTGCCCGGACAGCTCGACCAGCCCATCGCGCGCGCCCTGCGCCTCGAAATGGTCGCGGGCCTCGAACAGCGGCAGGTCCGTCTCCTCGCGCAGCAGGGCGATCACCCGCGCCGCGAAGCCGGCCGGCGTGTTGATCCCGGTGCCCACCGCCGTCCCACCCAGTGGCAGCTCGGCGACGCGCGGCAGCGTCGACTCGAGGCGCTCGATTCCCCGGCGCACCTGCGCCGCATAGCCGCCGAACTCCTGCCCCAGCGTGACCGGCGTCGCATCCATCAGGTGTGTCCGCCCCGACTTCACGACCGACGCGAACTCGTCGGCCTTGCCCTCCAGGGCCGATGCCAGCCGATCGAGTGCCGGCAGCAGATCGTGCGTTACTGCCTCCGTGGCGGCGACGTGGATGCTTGACGGAAAAACGTCGTTGCTCGACTGGCTGGCGTTCACATGATCGTTCGGGTGGACCGATGCACCCAGCCGCGCCTCGGCCAGACTGGCGATCACCTCGTTCGCGTTCATGTTGCTGCTCGTCCCCGAGCCGGTCTGAAAGACATCGATCGGGAACTCGGCATCGTGCCGACCGCCGGCAACCTCGAGCGCCGCGGCGCGGATGGCATCGGCCATGGCCGGCTCGATGACGCCCAGCTCCGCGTTCACGGTTGCCGCGGCAGCCTTGATGAGGGCCAGCGCGCGGATCAGCGATGGCTCGAGCGGCCGTCCGCTGATCGGAAAGTTCTCGACGGCGCGCTGCGTCTGTGCCCGCCACTTCGCGGCGGCCGGGACGCGGACGTCGCCCATCGAGTCATGCTCGACACGAAACGCGGGGTCGTCGCGCTCCGGAGTCATCGGGTCCAGTCGGGCTCGTTGACCTCGACCGTGCGGATCACCGGTGGGATGAGGTACGGGAGGTAGCCGGCGTCGAGATCATCGAGCGTGCGCCTGGCCTTGCCGATCAGCTCGTTGACGATGATGCCGCGGTGCACCGGGCTGTACGGCGTCAGCCTGGCGATGCCCTCCGCGAGCTTGTTGCGCGCACCGCGCCCATTGCGGCGCTGCAGGTGCAGCAGGCCGGCGGCAACCTGGATCAGCCCCTGGTAGAAGTCGCGCTCGTCGTCGTCCGCGGCACGCCACAGCGTCTCCCACGCCTCGTGCGCGTGCCAGTAGCGCACGCCGTTGAAGAGCCCGATTCCCTCGCGGAACAGCTGCTCCGCCTCATGATCCGGCAACGGCGGCGTCCGCCCGCGGCCAAGCTCACCGCCGGGAGCGGGAGCGTCTGGCTGGAGCGGGGGCGCCGGGACGGGATCGGTCATCGGCCCGATGCTAGCAAACCCCGCCCGCACTCACCGCGCGGGGCGACGCTCTAGAAGACGAAGTTGGCGCGACGCATGAGGTCCGGCTCCTGGGGCAGGACACGCTGGATCTGCTCACGGAAGCGCAAGCCGGAGGAGTGGCGGCACAGCCAGCGCAGGTAGTCGGGATCACGCGAGGCGAGCTCCCTGATGCTCACGCCGGCGTATCGACCGAAGTCGAGCACCCCGTTGGACGGGCCCGCGCCGATGGGCGCGGTCCACGGCCGCTGGTGGTGATGCGGAGGCACGAACGGCTCACGGCCCACGGTGAAGGCCTGGGCGCGCGTGCGGTCGTATGCCCAGCGGTCCTCCTGCGAGCGAAGCTGGTCATGTGCCCAGTTGATCTCCGCCATGCGCACGACGTCAGGTGCGGCGCCATCCGGATGGTAGATGCGCGCCAGCGCGCGGTAGGCAGCGTGGAGCACTGCCTCCTCGGCGCCCGGATCAATCTGGAGCACGCGGTACGCATCTCGGTCGCGTTGCAAATCGGTCCCTCCATTCCCCCGGGCCATCCGCGGCCAATGAAGCTGGTTCGGTCAGGTGCGGTAATGGGCGCATCATTGCGGATCGGAGCGGTCCGCGCCACTCGTTTTCGCATGTTTCGGTCGGGCGCCAGCAGCGCCCGACGCATCGGTCCAAACTTGGTGACGTGAGTACAAGCAACAGCCCGCGCTGGTGGCAGACCGGCGTCGTATACGAGATCTATCCGCGCAGCTTCAGTGACGCGAACGGCGACGGCACCGGCGACCTGGCCGGAATTCGCCAACGGCTCGACTATCTGGCCTGGCTGGGGGTGGATGCGATCTGGATCGCACCGTTCTATCCCTCACCCATGGCCGATTTCGGCTACGACGTGACCAACTACACCGATGTCGATCCGCTCTTCGGCTCACTCGAGGACTTCGACGCGCTGCTCGGCGCAGCGCACGATCGCGGGATCCGGGTGCTGGTCGATTACGTGCCGAACCACACCTCGGCCCAGCACCCGTGGTTCGTCGAGTCACGCTCCAGCCGCGATAACCCGAAACGCGACTGGTACGTCTGGCGCGGCGCGGCGCCGGGGGGTGGCCCGCCGAACAACTGGATCAGCATGTTCGCGGGACCGTCCTGGGAGTGGGATACGGCCACTGAGCAGTACTACCTGCACACCTTTTTGGACGCGCAGCCGGACCTGAACTGGCGCAACCCGGCCACGCGCGCGGCGATGTTCGACGTCGCCCGCTTCTGGCTCGATCGAGGCGTGGACGGCTTCCGGATCGACGTGGCGCCCATGGTCATGAAGGATCCGGAGCTGCGCGACAACCCGCCGAACCCGAGGCCCGAGGATTCGCATCGCCTGGGCAAGTGGGCCGAGCAGCTCCACACCAACGACCACGCCCACCCTGACATGCACGAGCTCTACCGCTCGTTCCGCCGCATGCTCGATGCGTATCCGGGCGACCGCGTCAGCATCGGGGAGCTGCATCATCCCGATTACGCGACCTGGGCGAAGTACTACGGCGAGCAGCAGGACGAGATCCACGTGCCGTTCAACTTCCACCTCACCTACTCACGGTGGACGGCCGATGCGGTGCGCGCGGCGGTGGAAGGCGTCGAGGGCGTACTGCCACCCGGCGCCTGGGCCAGCTGGGTGCTCGGCAATCACGACCAGCCGCGCTTCGCCTCGCCGCGTCGCGCCGGTCGCGACCAGGCCCGGGCCGGGATGCTCATGCTGCTGACGCTGCGCGGCACGCCGACGATCTATTACGGCGAGGAGATCGGCATGACCGACGTGCCCGTCCCTGCTCACGAGGCGCGCGATCCGGTGGAGCTTCGCGAGCCCGGCCGCGGGCGCGATCCCGAGCGCTCACCGATGCAATGGGACGCCTCACCCAACGCCGGTTTCTGCCCACCCGACGTTCGTCCCTGGCTGCCAGTCGCACTCGATGTGGATCGGGTGAATGTGGCGGCGCAGGCCGAGGACCCCGACTCGATCCTGACCTTGACGCGCCGGCTCATCCAACTGCGTCGCGAGCACCCCGCCCTCGCCGTTGGTGACTTCGAGCGCTTCGGGCCAACGCCGGATGGCACGTTCGCATTCCGACGCATCTCCGTCGACGGTCAACTCACCGTCGTGCTGAACCTGACCGGGTCACCGCGCATCGTGCCGGGCGCCGGTCCGGGACGAGTCCTGATCGGCACGAACCGCGACCGTGACGGCGGCGCCGTGGAGGCGGACGTCGCGCTGCGCCCGAACGAGGCGCTGGTCATCGAGACGCGAACCTGACGCCTATCAGCCACGAGTTTCTGCCCATGCGGTCCGTCAGAGCTCGCCGGACTCCATGAGCCGCTTCAGGTTCGCGAGGCCACGCTGCCATCCACGATCGTAATTGCGCACGAAGAGCGGGCCGATGAACCGCATGACGCCTCTGAGGTCGAACGTCGAGTCGACGTCCACGCGCGTCCCGCCGGCGACCGGTTCGAAGGCCAGGCGCACATCGAATGGCGCGCTGCGCGAGGTGCCCTTCATCGCCGCCAGGCTGGGCGGATCGTAGGCCGTGACCACGGCATCGTTCTCCACCGGTCGGCCCAGGACCCGGACCCAGGCGCGGCGCGTGGAGCCGACGCCGTGCGGCGGGGACGACGTCCACCACTCTTCGACCTGCGCGGGATACCAGCGTCCGGTGAGCTCGACGTTGGTGAGCACGGCGAAGACGTCCTCGATTGGACGCTGGATGGTGACCGTGCTTCGCGTCATGCCAAGGCCTCAGTCGACGATTTTGGCCATCACGTGCTTGACGATGGTGTAGTCCTCGATGCTGTAGCTGCTCATGTCCTTGCCGTAGCCGGACTGGCCGAAGCCGCCATGCGGCATCTCGGACGCCATGGTGAGGTGATCGTTGATCCAGACGGTGCCGTAGCGCAGCGCCTTCGCTGCACGAAGCGCCTTCTTGATGTCCTTCGTCCAGACCGATGCCGCGAGCCCATACGGCACGCCGTTCGCCCAGCGGATGCCCTCGGCCTCGTCACCGAAACGCTGGACCGTGATGACCGGCCCGAAGACCTCGTTCTGCACGATCTCGGCGTCCTGCGACACGCCGGCCACGACCGATGGCCTGTAGAAGAAGCCACGATCGCCGAAGCGCTCGCCACCGGTCGCGATCTCGGCGCCGTAGCCACGGGCACGATCGATGAAGCCGGCGACGCGCTCCTGCTGCGCCCGGCTGACCATCGGCCCCATGTCGAGCTCGGGATCGGAGGCGGGATCGCCGACCTTGATCGACTCGACGGCCGGCACCAGCGCCGCGAGCGCCCGCTCGTAACCGTCGCCCATGGCGATGATCCGGGTCGCCGCCGTGCAATCCTGCCCAGAGTTGAAGAAGCCAGCGAGCTTGATCGTCTCGGCCAGCGCGTCCATATCGGCATCGTCAAAGACGAGCACCGGCGCCTTGCCGCCGAGCTCGAGATGGACTCGCTTCACGGTCTGGGCCGCGGCGGCAGCGATCTCCCTGCCGGTCGCGGTATCGCCGGTGAGGCTGACCATGTCGACGTCGGGATGCGTGATGAGCCGCTGCCCGACGACGTCTCCGGGACCGGTCACCACGTTGAAGACGCCCTTCGGGAAGATATCGGCCGCCAGCTCGGCCAGCCGGATCGCGGAGAGCGGCGTCATCGAGGCCGGCTTGAGCACGACCGTGCAGCCTGCCGCGATCGCCGGGCAGAGCTTCCAGATCGCCATCATGAGCGGGTAGTTCCACGGCGCCACCTGTCCCACCACGCCGGCGGCCTCGCGGCGAATCATGCTCGTGTGGGTGCTGACGTATTCGCCGGCCGCCTTGCCCTCGATGACGCGCGAGGCACCCGCGAAGAAGCGCACGTTGTCGACGGTGAACTCGACGTCGAAGTCGGCCACGCTCTTCGGCTTGCCGACGTTGCGCTGCTCCAGGCTCGAAAGGGTCTCGGCGTCCTTCTCGATCGCATCGGCGAAGGCATAAAGGGCCTTTGCGCGCTCGGCGGGCGTCGTCTGCGACCAGGTATCGAAGGCCGCGCGGGCTGCTGCCACGGCCCGATCGACGTCGCTGGCATCGCCCTTCGGGACCTGGGCGACCTCTTCCTCGGTGGCCGGGTTGATCACGCGAGCGGTTTCGCCGGAGGCGGCGTCGGACCATTCGCCGTTGATGAACATCTGCTGGCGCGGAACGGTGAGGGTCATGGCTCGTTCGATCCTCGAAGGGTGGCGGTAGGCGTCGATTCTACGCGGAACGCTCGCGGAATCCACGATCGCGTACGGTGACTGCCTCAGGCATCCGCCTGTGCGTCGGGGTACGTGAAGAGTAAGCCGGGCGTAAGCCGGGGAGGCTAGGCTTCGGGCGTGGCTGAAGGTGTTCAGATGACCTGAACACCGTGAGGATCTCCCATGCCATCGACAGCCCCCAGCTCAACGGTTGACCGGCCGGAAGCCGCCGTCGGCGACGCGCGCCATCACGAAGAGCAGGTCGGCGAGGCGGTTGAGATAGGGCACCACCTGCGAGTCGGGCAGCCCACGCTCGGTCGCGAGCGCAACGCAACGTCGCTCCGCGCGTCGGACCGTAGTGCGCGCCAGATCGAGCGCTGCACCGGCCATCGTCTCGCCGGGGAGCACGAACTCCTTGGGCTGCTCGACCAGCTCCTCGAGCTCATCGATCTCGCGCTCGAGTGCAGTCACCATGGCGTCGGTGACGCGCGTGGCGCCATCGGTCAGGCGGCCGCGGCGGTCAACATGCGTCGCGAGCTCCGCGCCGACGACGAAGAGCTCCCGCTGAAGCCGCAGCATGAGCTCCGCCAAACGCCTGCCTGCCGGATCCGATTCCGCAGCGATGGCCGCGCGGGCGATCCCGAGCGCGGAGACCGCCTCATCGGTCGTGCCGTAGGCATCGGTCCGTAGATCGGCCTTGCTGACCCGGTCGCCCCCGTAAAGCAGGCCCGTTGTGCCAGTGTCGCCCTTGCGGGTGTAGATGCGCATGGTCGAAGCATGCCGTACGTCGCGCGGATACGTCGAGACGCGCGACGCAGACGCTCTAGAAGAGGCCCGGAGGCGGCTCCCAACGATCGGCGAGGAGCGTGACCTTGACCGGCGGCCCGACGACCTCCTCGGTCTTGGTCTTCACGTCGGCGATCAGCTCGCCGGCCCAGGGGCAGAAGGGCGTGGTCAGGACCATCTTGATCTCGGTCGGGGCGCCATCGGTACCGATATCGACCGCCTTGATCAGGTCGAGATCGACGATGCTCATCCCGATCTCGGGGTCATAGATGTCGTACAGCGCGGTCATCACCTCGTCGACCTTGCCGAGGTTGGAATCGATCGTCATGGCCACAGTCTAGCGCGCCGTGCACATGGGAGCTTGCGAGGTGTTCGGCTAGAGAAGCCGCGTGTCGAATTTCGGGTGCGGCGCGGAAACGATCGGTCGCACGCGGGTGTAGCCCTCGTAGATGGGACGACCGTCCGCGATGGCGGCCTCGAGCTCGGCGATCGCCTCCCGCGTATCCGCCTGGCTGGCATGCGCGCGCAGTGCCGCCAGCTTTCGCTCCGCGACCGTCGTGACGTCGATGCGGTGGGTGGCCGCCCCTTCCTCCGGTGAGAGGTCGAAGCGGTTGCGGCCCGGCCCGAAGACGGGCGCGATGACGTAGACGGCGTTGGGGGCGATCCCCGACTCGGCGAGCTGCTCGACCGCCCAGCGGGTCGCATTCCCCACGACGATGTGGTCCGCGTGACCGGTCACGCCGTGCGACCCGAAGGTCACGACCGCCTGCGGCCGCCGCGCGGCGAGCCAGACCGAGATCTCCTGCACCAGCTGCGCGAACGGCCGGTCCGCCACGCCGCCGTCGGCGTAGCCCTCCAGCATCGTGACCTCGTCCAGGCCGATGGCGCGCGCCGCGCCGCGCAGCTCCTCCTCGCGGGTCAGGACGATCTCCTCGTCCGGGATGCCATCAGGCGTACCGGCCTCGCCGCGCGTGGCGACCAGCAGCCGCACCGGGCGATCGGCGTCGCGGACCAGCGCCATGGCGCCAGCGCAGCCGAAGCTCTCGTCATCGGGGTGGGCAAAGACGGCCGCCAGTCCGCCCTCCTGCTCGTCGGTCACCGCTGCTCCTCATCCTGCGGGTCGGGGTCGTCATCGTCGCGCAGCCGGCGCCAGCCGCGCCGCTCGACTGAGGCTCTCATCGTACGCAGCACGGCCAGCTTCGCGCCGGCCACCTCGGCGATGAACGCGCGCGTGCCGGCATCGTCGAGCAGTGATCCGCTGGGTGCAGCCCCGCGTCCGACGTTCAGCCACGCCAGGTGGTAGCGCTCCATGCGACCCCAGACCCGCTCGAGCAGCTCGTCCGAGTTGAGGAGCCACATGCGGAACGCGTTCCAGCCCGGATCGGCCACGATTCGCTCTCCCTCCGCGACGAGATCGTCGGTAAGCTCCAGGAAATGGCGCCGGCTCATGAGCGGCGGAGCGCCGGGGATCCCCCGCGCCGGCGACTGGCGATCTGGGGGCGGCTGGGTCACGGCGCGGAGTATAGCCAGCGCTGCGCCCCGCCCGGTCCACGAGCCCCGCGCTGGCGACTTGCGCGGCGCCCGGCGGGCATCGGTCCATGACAGCTGATGGCACAAGATAGCGGCATCGGACTTATCCACACCCCAACATGTTGTGGATAACCCCTGGTTCTTGCGATCGCCCCGGTGTAGACTTCGCGTCTCTTGACGCCACGCTGAGCTGACATGCCACCCACTTCACCCGCGCTCTCCGCCAAGCTCATCTTCCCCACCAGGGAGATCGTGGAGGAGTACTACCTCCCGATCATCTACACCGCCTGCCGCACGTGTTACAGCGAGCAGGTGCCCGACCAGATCTGGGACAAGGCGGTCAGCCGCCAGGTCGCCGACGAGAAGCAGCAGAGCCTCGTCCGAAAGGTCATGGAATCGGGGCACGGCAGCACCATCGAGCACGTCAACTTCACGTTCGCGATCAGCGGCGTGACTCGCACGCTGAGCCACCAGCTGGTGCGCCACCGGGCCGGGACCGCGTTCGACCAGCAATCGCAGCGCTACGTGAGCTTCAAGAAGCGCGACAACTACACGGTTCCCGACAGCGTTGCCAAGGGCGATCTGCCCGACGATCTGGCCGGGCGCTTCCAGCGCGCCATCGACGAGAACCTGGACCTGTATGGGCAACTGCTGCAGGCCGAGGTGCCCGCGGAGGACGCGCGATTCGTCCTGCCCAACGCGATGCAGACGAACATGGTGATGACGGTCAACCTGCGCCAGCTCATCCACATGAGCGGCCTGCGACTGTGCACCATGGCGCAGTGGGAGATTCGCCAGCTCTTCAAGCAGATCCGGCACGAGATCTTCGCGGTCAGTCCGTTCTTCGGCTCCTTCCTGGCGCCGAAGTGCGTGCCGCTGGGCTATTGCGACGAGATGGGCAACCGCGACGAGCATTGCCGCATTCGCCCGCACCGCGACACGGTCATGGCGGTGTGGGAGGCGTACCGCGGCGGAGAGCTGACCGAGACGAACGGTCCGGTGGTTGCCGAGACCAGCCCATTCCGCCCCAAGCCGCGCCGCGTCCCGGTCCCTGTCGTCGACGATGGCTCACTCCCGGAGCGACCGGTGAGCATGGCCAGCGAGTCTGCCGGAGCCGCCGACCGGGTCTGAGCCGCGCTACCCTCGTTCGGGTGCAGCCGTCCAGAGCCCCCGGCGCGTGACCGGGACACGCCGCCGGCCCGGCGATCGCAGCATCCGGGTCCAGCGGCCGTCGCCCGAGCGGTTCACGCTGCGTCCCCAGCGCGGCCATCGTGCCGCGCCGTCGCCGGCACTCTCGCTGCTCGTGCTGTTCGTGGTGCTCATCACCGCCGGCACCGGGCTCCTCATGCTGCCCATCGCCTCGGAGACCGGAACGGGGACCCGCTTCGTCGACGCGCTCTTCACCGCCACCAGCGCGGCCTGCGTGACTGGTCTGGCAGTCGTCGACACGGCGACGCATTGGAGCCCCTTCGGCGAGGCGGTCATCCTGCTGCTGATCCAGGCCGGTGGATTCGGGATCATGGCCGGCTCGACGCTGCTGCTCTTCCTCTTCCTGGGACGGCGCACCTCGCTGCGCGACCGCGTCGTGGTCCAGGAGTCGCTGGGCGGCCTGGAGCTCGGCACGGTGATGGGTATCGTGAAGCGGATCGCGATCTTCACGATCGTGTGCGAGCTCAGCGGCGCGATCGTGCTCTCGATCGCCTTCACTTCCGGGCCGGAGGCAGGCCCACCCGGCGATCCGCTCGGCATTTGGTGGGGCGTCTTCCACGCCATCAGCGCGTTCAACAACGCGGGCTTCGACCTGACCGGCGGGTTCCGCAGCCTCAGCCCCTTCGTCGATGACTGGGTCGTGCTGCTGACGATCGGCTCGCTGCTCACCGTCGGCGGGCTTGGCTTCGCGATCTTCGGCGACGCGCTGGCCAAGCGGCGCTGGGGCCGCATGGCGCTGGAGACCAAGCTCGTGCTTGCCACGACCGCGGCGCTCCTCGTGGTTGGGGCGCTGCTCATCGGATTTACCGAGTGGAGCAATCCGCTGACGCTCGGGGCACTGCCGCCTGAGCAGCGGCTGCTCAACGCCGTCTTCGAGTCGGCGACGCTGCGCACCGCGGGGTTCACCGCCCTCGATACCGGCGCATTCATGGAGGCGACGCTTTTCGTGGTCATGGCGCTCATGTTCATCGGCGGAGCATCGGGCTCCACGGCTGGTGGCATCAAGGTCAACACCTTCTCGGTGCTGCTCATCGCCATCGTCTCGACCGTGCGAGGGCAGCCGTCGGCGCAGGCCTTCGGTCGGCGCATCCAGCACGCGGTGGTGTATCGGGCGCTGGCGGTGGCGCTGCTGGCCATCGGGTTCGTCTTCGTCATCGGTCTTGGCCTGACTTTGACGACCGATGCGGACTTCGTCGACACCCTGTTCGAGGCCGTCTCGGCATTCGGCACGGTGGGCGCCACGACCGGCATCACGCCCGACCTGAGCGATCCGGCGCGGTTGATCACCAGCTTCGCGATGTTCGTCGGCCGCCTGGGACCGCTGACCCTGGTGCTGGCGCTGGCCGCGCGGGCACGACCGATCCCGTTCCGACCGGCCGTCGAGTCGGTGCGCATCGGGTAGGCTGCTCGCCGATGGCAGGCGAGCAGGTGATGGTGATTGGGCTGGGCCGATTCGGCTCTGCCGTTGCGCGTGAGCTCGAGCGCCTGGGCCACGAGGTCCTCGCGGTCGATCGCAGCGAGGCGCGCGTCAACGCCCTGGCCGCCGACGTGACGCATGCCCTGCAGCTCGACGCCGCCGATGAGGATGCGCTGCGAGCGGCGGGCGCCGGTGACTTCGCGACAGCGATCGTCGCCATCTCCAGCGACGCCGAACCGTCGATCTTCGCCACGATGGTGCTGAAGCGGCTGGGCGTTCGGACCGTGATCGCCAAGGCTGGCAGCAAGCTGCACGGCGAGATCCTGAGCCGCGTCGGAGCCGACCGCGTCGTCTTCCCCGAGCTCGAGACCGGCCTGCGCCTCGCGCACTCGTTCAACGTGCCCAACGTGATCGACTACCTTGACGTGGCGCCTGGCTTTGGGATCGAGAAGATCCGGCCGCCGAAAAGCTTCATCGGGCGAACGATCGGTGAGCTGGACCTGAAGGCCAGCCTTGGCCTGACGCCGGTGGCGCTGCGGCGAGGGCGCCAGGTGGTCGTCAATCCGCCGCGCGAGGAGCGGCTCGCACCCGATGACGAGCTGATCCTGATCGGCCAGGACGAAAACCTCGAACAGCTCCGCGGCTGATTCGTCCGATCCGGCGTCGACTGCGCGGCAGGTGGGTCCGCCTCAGTTGTCGGGCGAGATGCCGTCGCCGAGGGTGAACGCGCGCTGCTCATCCTCGCAGCGTGCGACAAGCCGTCGCGCCTCAGCGATGAAGAAGGCGCTCATCTTGGTGGAGTCCACGACGAGGAGCGTGTGACCGCGCTCGTTGCGATCGAGCACGATCCGGTCCTCACCATGGAAGCTGATGCCCCAGTTGGCCTGCAGCTGGACGATGGCGGCCAGCACGACCTTCTCGCTGAACGACCAATCCATGAACGCGGCGTTCAGCGCGGCAACCACATCGCGTACCTGGTGCGTCGTGTTGCGCCGGACGCGCGACAGGAAATGCACGATCCGCAGGGTCGCGAAGGGATCGCCGCTGCGCGCGATCTGCGGCGGGACGAGATCGGGATCGGGCATCCCCTCGGGGGCCGAGCCGGCGATCGGGCTCGAGGTCGCCGTGGAATCGGTCATGTGCGCATCAATCCGAGTATGGCGCAGGGCCGCAGGGCGGGCAATCGCGTCCCTCGGCCGCCGGTCCAGGTCTCGTGACGTATCTGGGCGCGGGGCTCGCGACGCCGGGCGCGGTGATCGCGCGCACAGGACCGCATAGGACTCTCGTTCCGTGGCGCGGACCGCCCGATGAACCTAGCCTGCGCTGCATCAGTGCGGTCGTGTCCTGCCGTGCCGAGCCCAAGGAGGGATTGTGAGCTTCTGGAACTGGCGTCGAGCCACGCCGACGACGGCGATCTCAGGGTCGAGTGCCGTGGCCCTCGCGCCGGAGCTTGCGCCGATCGAGCTGTATACGGTCGATCAGCGCATCGTCGGTTGGATCGCGGCCGAAGGGCGCCGCGTCACGGACCTGCTCAACGAGCAGGAGGAGCTGCACCTCTGGCGCCCGAGCCCGGGACCGCTGGAGTCAACGGATCATCCGCGCCCGCGCGATCTGCGCGACACGAGCGGCGAGTGGAACACGCTCGCTGCCACCGATGTCCTGCTGGCCATGCCGCCCGAGTGGCGGGCCAGCCGGCAGCTCCGGCTGCATCGGCGACTGCGGCGCGTGGCGATGGCGGTTGGGCCCTTCGCGGTGACGGGCAATCTACACCTGCATCCAGGGGTTGAGGTCACCCGCAGCCTGCTCCACGGGCCGCAACGATTCCTGCCGCTGACCGAGGCCTACCTGCTACACCAGACCGAGCCGCCGTTCGAGCACGTGGTCTCGGTCGTCATCGTCAACACCCGCCACGTCACGCAGCTGGTCCCGCTCGTCTCGCTGGCCTGATTTCGCGCGCTGCCTGAGGGCCGGCGGGAACCAGGCAGCTCAGCGCCGCGACTCTTCGCGCAGGGCGGGTTCCGGGACCTCGTCGTAAGGGGCCTCGTCGTGAGGGGCCTCGCGGTACGAGGCATCTGGGCTGACCGCGCGATCGCGCCCTGCCGCGTTGGCCGTCACATCAGCCTCCGGCGTCGCGGGAACGCCTGCCTCTCGATAGGCATCGGTTTCGCGAACCTCATGGGCCGGGACGGCGACCGGGCCGTCGCTGGGCAGCAGGTCCTCGCTGCGACTCGCGCCGAACGCGCCTGACGGTGCGACCCCGTCGTCATTCGCGATCGCCGCCTTTTCACCGCCGCGATCGACATCGACCGCTCCGGCGCCGGAGAAGATGCGCTCCGCCACGCTCGGTTCCGCGGTCTGCACGGTGACGAGCGTCCGTCCCTCCCGTACCTGCTGCTCGTGGAATTCGGCTTTGTGGCGCGGGATGCCCAGCCCCAGCAGGCCGCCCAGCACACCGCCGGTGACGCCGCCGGCAGCCGCGCCGAGCAACGCCGAGCCGACGGCGCCGCCGGCCAGGAACGGACCGATCGCCGGAATGGCGGCGAGGCCGAGCCAAGCCAGCGCCCCGCCGGCGACAGCGCCGGTCAGGAGGCCACCCGCCGCGCCGGAGCCCGCCGCGTTGCCGTGCTCCTCGACCAGCAGCGTCTTGCCGGACGGATCACGCCCCGCGAAGCCGATCTGATCGCGGTGAAATCCTGCGTCGCGGAGCTGCTCGATGGCACGCTCGGCGGCGTCGCGGTCGTCGAACGTGCCGACGACGATCGTGTGCTGTGCATCCATGCTGGGTCCTCCTGGGGACATGCGGAGCCGCCTCTCGAGCGGGCCGTTTACGTCCTCACACCGCAGCACCCGTGCCACCCGGCGATAATCGACCTCGCATGGCCCGACTCACGACCTCGCTCGATCCGCGCTCAGAGGAGTGCCGTCGCAACGCGACCGAGATGCGCTCCGCAGTCGACGAGCTCCGCGCGCGCACCGCGACGCTCACGCAGGACGGGGCCGGTGGAGACGAGCGCTCGATCGCGCGCCATCGCCAGCGTGGCAAGCTCCCGGTGCGGGAGCGCATCGATCGGCTCATCGACCCGGGCAGCGCCTTCCTGGAGCTGAGCGCGCTGGCGGCGAACGGCGTGTACAACGACGATGCGCCGGGCGCCGGGATCGTCACCGGCATCGGGCAGGTCGAAGGCAGCACGTGCGTGATCGTCGCCAATGACGCGACGGTCAAGGGCGGCACGTATTACCCGCTCACGGTCAAGAAGCACCTTCGCGCGCAGGAGATCGCGCTGGAAAACC
>JBDTNK010000053.1:0-13244 GCA_039933775.1 Chloroflexota bacterium
CCATGAGCGCCAGGCGCCAGGTGGAGGCAAGGAAGAGATTGGCGATCGCGACCGCAAAATCGCCGTGTGGCTGCTCCACCAGCGTCACGTTGCGGAATGCCTCGGCGTCGCGCAGGTAGGCCAGGGCATCCTCGTCACGGCCCGCGTCCTCGGCGAAGCCGGCACGTCCGTAGAGCAGGCGCGCCTGGCCCAGCAGGTCGAGGGCGATGTTCGCCAGCGCGACCTCCTCCTCGAGCTCGGGCGCCTTCGTGCACCACTCGATCAGCCGCTGCGAGGCGACCAGCGCATCGTCGCCGAGCATGAGGCAGTAGGTCGCCAGGTGCGCGCGGTCGATGCCGGCGGGGACCTCGGTCGAGACGCCCTCGAGCGCGTCGACGAAGCCGGTGCCGAATGCCCAGCGCACGTCACCGCCCAGCTCGGCGAGCGCCTCGTAAGCGGAGGCGTCGGGATCGGTCACATGTGCCCCACGTCGTCGGGAATCTCGTAGAAGGTCGGGTGTCGGAACGCCTTGTCGGCGCTCGGCTCGAAGAACGACGCGCGCTCGTTTGGGTCCGACGCCGTGATGTGGTCCGAGCGCACGACCCAGATGCTGATCCCCTCGTTGCGGCGGGTGTATACGTCGCGGGCATGGTGCAGCGCCATCTCGTCGTCCGCCGCGTGCAGCGATCCCACGTGCACGTGGTTCAGGCCGCGCTTGGCACGCACGAAGACCTCGTACATCGGCCAGCCGCCCGCTTCAGCTTCCATCAGCGCGCCGCGTGCTTCGCCGCGTGCTTCGCCGCTTGTTTCGCCGCGTATGCGGCCGCCGCCTCGCGCACCCACGCGCCCTCCTCGTGCGCCTCGCGACGCCGCCGGATGCGCTCCTCGTTGCACGGTCCGTCGCCGGCCACGACACGCTTGAACTCGTCCCAGTCCGGCGTGCCGAAGTGCCAGTGCCCGGCGGCCTCGTCCCAGCGCAGCTCGGAATCGGGCAGCGTGACGCCCAGCGCCTGGGCCTGCGGCACGCTCATGTCGACGAAGCGCTGGCGCAGCGTGTCGTTCGTGTCGCGCTTGATGCGCCACGCCATCGACTGCGCCGTGTTCGGCGACTCGTCATCGGGCGGGCCGAACATCATGAGCGACGGCCACCACCATCGGTCCGTGGCGTCCTGGACCATGGCGCGCTGGGCATCGGTCCCGCTCATGAGGTGCAGCAGCAGCTCGTAGCCCTGGCGCTGGTGGAACGACTCCTCCTTGCAGATGCGCACCATGGCGCGGCCGTACGGCCCGAACGAGGAGCGGCACAGCGGCACCTGGTTGCAGATCGCGGCGCCGTCCACGAGCCAGCCGATGACCCCGACATCGGCAAAGCTGAGCGTCGGGTAGTTGAAGATCGAGCTGTACTTCTGCTTGCCGTCGATCAGCTTCTGGGTCAGCTCCGAGCGATCGACGCCGAGCGTCTCGGCCGCGGAATAGAGATACAGGCCGTGGCCCGCCTCGTCCTGCACCTTGGCCAGCAGGATCGCCTTGCGTCGCAGGCTGGGTGCGCGGGTCAGCCAGTCGCCCTCGGGCTGCATCCCGATGATCTCCGAGTGGGCGTGCTGTGCGACCTGGCGCACGAGCGTCTTGCGGTAGCCATCGGGCATCCAGTCGGCCGGCTCGATGCGCTGTTCGTGCTCGATCGTGCGCTCAAAATGCGCCTGACGCGCATCGGTCTGTTGCGTCTGAACCATTCCGCCCCGCATTTACTGAACGATCGTTCGGTTATAGTGTGCCCGATGACGCTGCTCCAGGTCAACCCCGCGGCTGCCCTGCCCGCGCGCCGGCGCGGGCGACCCGGCTATGACCGGGAACGCCTCCTGGAGGTCGCCGCGCGCACCTTCAACGAGCGCGGCTACGACGCGACGAGCATGGAGGATCTCTCCGCCGCGCTGGGGATCAGCAAGTCGGCCATCTACCACCACGTCCGCTCCAAGGAGCAGATCCTGCGGCTCGCCGCGGATCGTGCGCTCGATGGGCTCGTCGCGGTCACCCGCGAGCCGGCGGCGCGGCAGGGCCCGGCGGTCGACCGCCTGCGCCACGTGGTGCGGCGCAGCGTCGAGGTGCTCCTTGCCGAGCTGCCGTACGTGACGCTGCTGCTGCGCCTGCGCGGCAACACCGATATCGAGCGTGCCGCGCTGGCCCGGCGGCGCGCCTTCGACCGATTCGTGGCTGGACTCGTGGCCGCCGCTGAGGCGGAGGGCGCCGTGCGGCCCGAGATCGATCCCGCGCTGGCTGGCCGGCTGCTCTTCGGCATGATCAACTCGATCAGCGAGTGGTACCGGCCCGGGACTGGCGACGACGCCGCGCTGGCCGATACCCTTGTGCATCTCTGCTTCGACGGCCTCACGAGGAGCTCACCCGCATGACCCTTGGCGCTGAACCACGCCGCGTCGAGAGCTACGCCATGGGACGCTGGATGGTCGGCGGCGACGAGGGCGTCGTCGTCGCCGATGCGGTGACCGGCGATCCGCTGGTCCGCGTCTCGTCAACCGGGCTCGATCTCGCCGGGATGGTGGCGCACGCGCGCACGGTCGGCGGCCCCGCGCTGCGCGAGCTGACATTCCACGAGCGCGCCGCCATGTTGAAGACGCTCGCGCTGCACCTCAACGAGCAGCGCGACGAGCTGTACGAGCTGTGGCTGCGCGCCGGCGACACGCGGCGCGGCGCGATGGTCGACATCGACGGCGGGATCGGTGTCCTCTTCTCGTATTCGTCGCGGGGACGGCGGGAGCTGCCGTCGGGCAGGGTCGTGCTCGATGGCGAGGCGGAGCCGCTGGGCAAGGCGGGTACGTTCCTGGGCCAGCACCTCTACGTCCCACGGCGTGGCGTGGCGGTGCAGATCAATGCCTTCAACTTCCCGGTGTGGGGCATGCTCGAAAAGCTGGCGCCCGCCTTTTTGGCCGGGCTGCCCACGATCGTCAAGGCCGCCACGCCCACCGGCTACATCGCCGAGGCCGCGGTGCGACACATGCTGAATCTGCTACCGGAGGGCTCGCTGCAGCTCGTCTCTGGCTCGGCGGATGGCCTGCTCGACCTGCTCGATGGGCAGGACAGCGTGGCCTTCACCGGCTCCGCGTCGACCGCCCGCCGGCTGCGGGCGCATCGGTCCATGCTGGAGCATGCAGTGCGCTTCAATGCCGAGCAGGACTCCCTGAACGCCGCGATCCTGGGTCCCGACGCGGCCCCCGGCAGTCCCGAATTCGACCTTTTCGTGAAATCGCTGGTGACCGAGATGACGGTCAAGGCCGGGCAGCGCTGCACCGCCATTCGACGCGCCTTCGTGCCATCGGAGCGCATGAACGAGGTGACCGATGCCGTGGCGGCTCGCCTGTCGCGCGTCGTGGTCGGCGACCCGCGCGACGAGTCGGTGACGATGGGCGCGCTCGCCGCGCGCGAGCAGCGCGAGGAGGTCCGACGCTCCGTCGAGGCGCTGCGCGCGCCGGTCGTGGTGGGCGATATGGGTGACTTCCCGGTGCTGGGCGCGGATCCCGATCGCGGCGCCTTTCTGCCGCCGCTTCTGCTGCGCGCCGACGATCCGGATCGTCCCGAGCCGCATACCGTCGAGGCCTTTGGTCCGGTCAGCACGCTGCTTCCCTACCGCGACGCCGACCACGTCGTGGCGCTCGCGGCGCGCGGATCGGGCTCGCTGGTAGCATCGGTCGTGTCGTACGACCGTGGCTTCGTGCGCGACGTGGTGCTTGGCCTGGGGGCGCATCACGGGCGGATCCTGGTGCTCGATCGCGATGACGCGAAGGAGCAGACGGGGCACGGCGCGGCGCTCGCGACGCTGGTCCACGGGGGCCCGGGACGCGCCGGCGGCGGCGAGGAGCTGGGCGGCATCCGCGCCGTGCTGCACCAGATGCAGCGGGTCGCGCTGCAGGGGTCGCCCGATGCTCTCGCGGCTGTGACCGGTTCGTGGGTGCCGGGCGCCGCCGTCGATGACGGCCCGCCGCACCCGTTCCGCAAGCATCTCGAGGAGCTGCGCATCGGCGACCGGATCGTGGCCGGGCCGCGCACCGTGACCGACGCGGACGTTGCGCAGTTCGCCGCGTTCACCGGCGACACCTTCTACGCGCACACCGACGACGAGGCCGCGGCCGCCAATCCCTTCTTCGGGCGTCGCGTGGCGCACGGCTATCTGGTGCTGGCCTTCGCGGCGGGGCTTTTCGTGGATCCCGCGCCCGGCCCCGTGCTTGCGAACTACGGCGTCGACGGCCTGCGATTCCTGGCGCCGGTCTTCCCCGGCGACGAGATGACCGTCGCGCTGACCTGCAAACAGATCACCCCACGCCCGAACACCGACTACGGCGAGGTGCGCTGGGACGCGGTGATCACGAACGGCGAGGGAACGGTCGTCGCCACCTACGACGTCCTCACCCTGGTCGCCAGCCAGGAATGACCCTGGTCCGCTGCGGATGTGGCGCCGGCGCCGTGCCGGGCGCCGGTGCATGGCGCTGCCTGACCGCTGCCGCTCCCGTCCCGGCGTCGGCGACTTGGCCAGATGCCCACCACCAGGGCCCAGTGCGAGGTTCGAGCCGCGCTGTCCAGCCGCTCCACGCTCAGCTCGCGCGGAGGAGTTGCCCATCTGACGCTGCCAGCGTGCATCTGGCCAGTTCGCGGCCGTGCGGCTTCGTCCCGTGCGCTTCTGGTGAACATCTGGCCAGGTCCGATGCTGCCTGTCCCCGTGGCCGCTTGCAGCGCGCGTGGCCGCCGCGCGGCGAAGCGGGAGGCGCCAGCCAGGCTGGCCTCGCTGGCACTGGCCGAGGGCGCCAGCCAGGCTGGCCAACCGACGGACGGACGACCCGATCCCGTCACTCCTCCGGCGCCGCGCCAGCCTGGATGGCATGACGACCAACGAACGACCGCTCGTTCGCTATTCGGCCAGCCTCGCTGGCATCCGTCTTACGGCGGTGCGGGCCAGCCAGGAGTGACCCCGCACGGTCTAGCATGGTCCGCATGACCGATGCGTCCCCGTGCAGCCACCTCGACCAGATCGCCGACGTCACGCCCAGCGCGTTGGGCTGCGAGGACTGCCTGCGCATCGGCAGCCAATGGGTCCACCTGCGCATGTGCCTGAGCTGTGGCCACGTCGGCTGCTGCGACGATTCGCCGAACCGGCACGCGACGGCGCACTTCCACGCGACCGGCCACCCGCTCATCGAGTCGCGCGAGCCCGATGAGAGCTGGCTGTACTGCTACCTCGACGACGTCTTCCTCGAGCCCGCCGCCTGAACCTGGATGGCACCAGCCGGGCTCGCCGGCACCAGCCGGCCTCGCTGGCACCGGCCAAAGGGCGCCCGACATTCGTCTGTCAGCGGTTATATCGCTAGTGATATAACTGCCAACGCCGCGCGATCCGGCCACGCGACCGATGAACGACCGCTCGTTCGCTATCGGCCAGCCTCCCTGATACCAGCCAGC
This sequence comes from Chloroflexota bacterium, assembly GCA_039933775.1. Lineage (GTDB taxonomy): Bacteria > Chloroflexota > Limnocylindria > QHBO01 > QHBO01 > JBDTNK01. Next base: position 5,443 of record JBDTNK010000053.1, read on the forward strand.
CTGAGCGGCGATCGACCCTTAGATGATGTTGAGCTCGCGGATCGGCTCCCCGCGCTCGATGCGGTCGAAGCCGAGCGGTGACAGGTCGAGCGTCTCGTAGCTCCCGGTCGCAATCCACTCGGCGAGGCCGCGCCCGACGGCGGGGGCCTGCTGCAGGCCGTGCCCGCTGAATCCATTCGCGAAGAGCAGGTTGCGCAGCACCGGATGCGGTCCCAGGATGCCGTTGGCGTCGAGGGTGTTGACCTCGTAGTGTCCGGCCCACGTGTCGAGCAGGCGCAGATGGTCGAAGGCGGGCACGCGGTGGGCGAGCGCCGGCCACACGAATGACTCGAACGGGCCACGGTCCGCGGCCAGGTCCAGGGTGTCGGGATCGGCCATCCCGTCGAGGGGCGAGAAGCCGGCGAGGTAGGCGGGCCCTTCGGGCCGGAAGTACATGCCCGATGGATCGGTGGTGAGCGGTGCCGCGCCAAGGCTCACCGGCGCCTCGAAGTGGTAGACGAGCCGCTTGCGCGGCCGGACCGGCAGCTCGATGCCGGCCATCGCCGCGACCTGCGCCGCGCGCGGCCCCGCTGCATTCACGAACCAGGCGGCATCGATCCGCGATCCGTCCGCCAGCATGACCGCGCCCAGCCGGTCGCCATTGCGCTCGAGCGCCACGACCTCGCCGGTGCGCTCGACCACGCCGAGCGATCGGGCCTTGCGCCGAAAGCCCTGGAGGAGAGCGTAGGCGTCGAACCAGCCCTCATCGGACAGGCCGAAGGAGGCCCCGACCAGGCCGTCCGTGGCGATCCATGCGAAGCGAGCTTGCAGCTCGGCGGGGGTGAGCAGCTCGACGGCCACGCCCATCGAACGCTGTGTCGCGTGGTTGGATTCGAGCACGGCACGTCCGGCATCGGTCGCCAGAAAGAGGTAGCCGTTCTCCACGAAATCCAGCGCGGGAACCTCGCCATCCACGGCCAGGAAGCGTCCCGGATGCTTGACCAGCTGGATGCCGAACTGGCTGATCGCGATGTTGAGCGGCGTGCTGAACTGCTGCCGGATGCTCGCCGCCGAGAGCGTCGTGGAGCTGGTCCGAAAGGTCGAATCGCGCTCGACGACGACGATACGACCGTCGAAATCGGCGCGCCCAGCAAGGAATGTGGCAACGGCGGAGCCCATGATCGCGCCGCCGATGATCACGACGTCCGCGCGCTCGGCCTGGCTCATCGGCCGATTCTAGTGGGCGGCCGGATGCCGTTGCGGACACGAGGCACCGAATGGCCTAGCATCGCTGCATGTCCATACCGAACGATTCCGACCCCAGGCTTGCCGAATATGCCCATCCCGAGAAGCTCGTCACGACGGCCTGGCTCGCCGAACACCTCGATGATCGGGGGCTCGTGGTGGTTGAATCGGACGAGGACATCCTGCTCTACGAGGTCGAGCACATCCCCGGCGCGGTGAAGGTCGACTGGCATACCGAGCTGAACGACCCGATCACGCGCGACTACGTCAGCGCCGAACGCTTCGCGCAGCTGATGCGCGAGAAGGGCATCTCGCGCGACACGACGGTCGTCTTCTACGGCGACAAGAGCAACTGGTGGGCCGCCTACGCGCTGTGGGTCTTCAGCCTCTTCGGCCATCCCGACCTGCGCCTGATGGACGGTGGACGTGCCAAGTGGCAGGCGGAGGGCAGACCGATGACGACCGATGCGCCCGACCGCCAGCCCGGCGACTACCCGGTCGTCGAGCGTGACGACGCACCCATTCGCGCCTTCCGCGAGGAGGTGTTGGAGCACCTGGGCCGGCCGCTGATCGACGTCCGCTCGCCCGATGAGTTCGCCGGACGCCTGCTGCACATGGCCAACTATCCGCAGGAGGGCGCGCTGCGCGGCGGCCACATCCCCGGCGCCAGGAGCGTGCCGTGGGCGCGTGCCGCGAACGAGGACGGCACCTTCAAGTCACGCGCCGAGCTCGAGGCGCTCTACCACGACGAGATCGGCCTGGCGACGACGGACGACGTGGTCGTGTACTGCCGCATCGGTGAGCGGTCGAGCCACACCTGGTTCGCGCTCACGCACCTGCTGGGGCATGAGAAGGTGCGCAACTACGACGGCTCCTGGACCGAATGGGGCAACGCCGTGCGGATGCCGATCGAGCGCGAGGTCGAGACGAGCGCGTGACGTCCGGTACGCTGCCGCCGGCGCTGGCCGAGATCGTCGACAGCTTCGCGATGCTGCCACCGCGCGACCGGCTCGAGCTGCTGCTCGAGTACGCGGGCTCGATCCCACCCCTTCCGGAGCGCTACGCGGCACACCCCGAGCTGCTCGAGCCGGTTCCGGAGTGCCAGTCGCCGCTCTTCGTGGCGGCCGAGGTCGACGCCGATCGCCGCGTGCAGATTTTCGTCAGCGCCCCGGCCGAGGCACCGACGACGCGCGGCTTCGCCGGCATCTTCCACGCCGGGCTCAACGGTCTGCCGGCTGACGAGGTGCTCGCCGTGCCCGGCGACATCACCGCGCGCTTCTCGCTGAACGAGGTGGTCAGCCCGATGCGTCTGCGTGGGGCCGCCGCGCTCCTGGGCCGCGTGCAGCACCAGGTCCGCGCCCAGCTCACCTAGCACCGCGCGGCGGCTCAGCGGCCGCGGCGGCCTCAGCGGCCGCTACGGCCTCAGTGGGTCGCGCGGGCGATCGGCCGGCGGCCGAGCATGGCCAGCAGGATGGCGCTGGCGACCAGCATCCAGAGCGAGAGGTCGAACGACCCCGTCGCATCGCGCAGCACGCCCAGCGCGACCGGGCCGATGGCGGCCACCGCGTAGCCGCCGGTCAGCATCATGGCCGCATAGCCGGCGACCTCGCTCTCATCGCGCCCCGCGTCCACCGGCAGCGCCAGGGTCAGCGGGAAGAGGGCGCCGACCGCCAGCCCCGCCACGATGACCCAGCCCAGCGCCAGGCCCGGCAGCAGCACGATACCGGCGACGGCGATGGCAATCACCACGCCGCAGGCCGTCACGTACCCGCTGCGATGGCGCGAGCGGTCGGAGATCCACGGGACGCCCACCGACGCGGGCAGCCCGGCGGTGTTCATGAGCGCCACGAGGCCGCCGGCGCTGGCGACGGTCCAGCCCAGGTCGACGTACACGCTGGGCAGCCACGTGTTGAGGCCGTAGAAGCAGAGCGAGTTGATCGAAAAGATCGCCACGAGCCGCCACGCCAGCCGGCTGCGCAGCGGCAGCCGGGGCAGCGCGTCGTCCGGCTCGCGCGTCGGCAGACGGCGCCCGATGATGAGCCACGCGACCAGGATCGGGATCGTGACCACGGCCAGCGCCAGGAGGGCCACCTGCCAGCCGGCGGCTTGCCCGATGGGCGCGGCCACCGCCGCCGAGCCCGCCGCCCCGAGGGTGATGCCCGCGGTGTAGATGCCGGTCGCGAAGCCGACCCGCTGCGGCGCAGCCGCCTTCACCGCCCGCGGGAGCAGGGCGCCGCCGATGCCCATCGCGATGCCGATGCCGGCGGTCATGACGAAGAGCCAGGCGAGATTCGTCGAGACCGGGCGCAGCAGGCCGAAGACGAGAATCCCGGCCAACGCGACGGCCATGGCGCTGCGCAGGCCGACGCGGTGCCCGAACCGCACCGCAGGCAGCGCGAAGATGGCCATGCACAGCACCGGCAGTGTCGTCAGCAGCCCGCCGACGCCATGTGGCAGGCCGAGCTCGGCCTGCATCGCCGGCAGCAGCGGACCGATGCCAACGAGCTGCGGCCGCAGCGCGAGCGCCGCGAGGAAGAACGCGACGAGCGGCGCAACGGCGACCAGGTTCCGGTCGCGCCGCGACTCAGGGACCCAGGACAACGCGGTTGCGCAGCGACCCGATGCCGTCGATCTCGATCGTGATCTCGTCGCCGTCGCCCAGCAGGCGCGGCGGCTGGCGGTCGATCCCCGTGCCCGGCGGTGTGCCGGTCGCGATGACGTCGCCGGGCTGCAGCTCGGTGAAGCGGCTCAGGAAGCTGATGATCTGCGGGATCCGAAACCGCATCTGCGCCGTGCTCCCCGACTGGACCACCTCGCCGTTGAGCACCGAGCGCATCGCCAGCGCGTACGGGTCGGGCACCTCGTCGGGCGTCACGATCCATGGACCGATGGGGCAGAACGACGGATGTGACTTGCCGAGCAGCCACTGGTCGCCGTCGTAGCGCGGTTCGCGCGAGGCGATGTCATTCACGCAGGTATAGCCGAAGACGTGGTCCCACGCGGCATGCTCGGAGATGCCGTACCCCTTCTGACCGATGATGATGGCGAGCTCCACCTCGTAGTCCACCAGCGGCAGCACGGCCGGGTCCCAGGTCAGCGTCCCACCCGGCCCGATGGCGGCGCCGGGCAGCTTCCCGAAGACGAGCGGCGCGTCTGCGGTGGGGCGCGGATCCTCGCGAGCCGCGGCGTAGTTCGCGCCGATGGTGAAGATGAAGCGCTCCGGTCGCAGCGGCGCGTCGAGCTGCACCGCGTCGAGCGGCTGCGCATCCGGCGAGCCGCCTCGCGCCTCGAGCTCACGCCACAGCGCTGGTCCGGCGGCGATGATCTCGTTCACGGTCGCGGCGCGGTCGTCGAGCGGGATCACCATGCCGTCGCGCACGAGCGCCGGGATCGACCCGGCACCGGACCTGATCGTCGCGAGGCGCACGGCTCAGGCCTGCGTCGACGGATCGTCGAAGAGCGGCTGCACGGCGGCACGCATCGTGGCCTCCATCCCGCCGATGCCGGTCCAGCGCTCGAAGGCGATCGCCGCCTGCGCGACGAGCATCTCGTCGCCGTTCGCGGCGCGCAGGCCGCGGGCGCGAGCGCCGCGCACGAGCTCCGTCTCGGCCGGCACGTAGACGCAGTCGAAGACCGCCGTCGCGGCACCGAGCCGCTCGACAGCCACCGCGCTGCCGCCGCTGAGCATGCCGACCGTCGTCGCGTTGACGACCAGGTCCGCCGCACCGAGCCGATCGTCGACCTCGTCGAGCGGCCGCGCCTCCAGGCGCGCGTCCCCGAAGTGGGCCACCAGGCTGGCGGCCCGCGCCGCATGCCGATTCGCAACCGTCACCCGCGCCGCCCCACCGTCGAGCAGCGCGTAGGCCACCGCGTGCGCGACGCCACCCGCACCCAGCACCGCGGCGCTGATCCCGGAGAACGCATCTCCGAGCAGCCGCTCCGCCGCCAGGCGGAAGCCGGGCGCATCGGTGTTGAAGCCGATCAGGCGTCCGTCGCGCGTCAGCACGCTGTTGACCGCATCGATCGCCCGGGCATCGGCCTCGAGCTCGTCGAGCAGCGGCATCACCGTGCGCTTGTAGGGCGCCGTGACCTGCAGCCCGAACCAGTCGGGGTCGCGCGCGCGCGCCACGAAGTCCGGCAGCTCTGCCTCCTCGAGCTCACGCAGCTCGTAGCGTGCGTCGATCCCCGCCGCCGCGAACGCAGCGTCGTGCATGACCTGCGAGTGGCGCCGGCGCAGCGGCTGGCCGATGAGCGCGACGTGGCGCGTCACACCGCCAGCTCCATGAGCTCACGGCGCACCGGACCCGCCGTATTGGGGAACTTCACGTTCGGGATGATCTGCGTCGCCCACATGTCGAGCTGGTCGAGATCGGGGGTCATGGTGTGCAGCATGAAGTATTCGACGCCGGCATCGACCCGCGCCTGGAGCGAGGCGATGATCTCCTGCGGCGTGCCGAACAGGTAGACGGTCTCCAGGTACTTGCCACCACGCTCCGCGCTCATGACACGCAGGAAGGCTTCATGCTGCTCGCGCCGCGCACGCTCGGGATCGTTGGTATCGACGAAGTGCATGAAGTTCTCATGCGCCACCATCATCGTCTTCGGATCGCGCCCGCGCTCGGTCATGAACTGCTGCAGCTCGGCCCAGTCGCGGGCGATGTCCTCCGGCGGGCAGGTGGGCCGCGGGATCCAGCCGTCAGAGCGCAGCACGCGTTCCTTCACCGACTCCACGAAGCGCGGCAGGTCCGGTGAGCTGGCATCGGCCAGCTGCGATCCACCGCCGATCCAGACGGCAGGCCGCTCCGACGCCTTGGGCTCGATGAGCACGTCATCGACGCTGTAGAAGTTGCCGTGGTACGTGACCCTCCGGCCCTCGAGCAGCGGCAGGATGATGTCGAGAATCTCATCGGTCCGCTTGCCGCGCTCGTTTTTGTGCACGCCGACCGCCTCGTACTCGGGCGGATACCAGCCGACCCCGGCGCCCAGGATGACGCGGTTGTTGGACAGGAACTGCAGCGTGGCCAGCTGCTTGGCCAGCATCACCGGGTTGCGCAGCGGCAGGATGAGGATCGAGGTCCCCAACCGCACGCGCTCCGTGACGCCGGCCACCAGCGCGAGCGTCGTCAGCGGCTCGAGCCAGGAGACCGAGTAGAAGCGCTTCGCCGCCAGCAGGTGGTCGGTGATGAAGAGCGAGTCGAAGCCGAGCTGCTCGACCCGGCGCGCGAAATCGGTCACGCCACGTGCGCGATCGGCCCCATCGCCGTCCCAGACGTACGAGGGGAGGAAGACGCCAAATCGATCAATCTGGCTCATTGCTGCTCCTTTGCTGGTGTCAGTCACCGGTGAACTCCGGTGGTCGCTTCTCGAAGAAGGCGGTCGCGCCCTCGATCATGTCGTTGCTGCTGAAGACGCGCTCCGAGGCGTCCAGCTCAGCCGCGAGCCCTGCGTCGAGCTCGGTCTCCAATGCGATGTCGATGAGCCGCTTCGCCTCGCGCACCGCGAACGGCCCACGCTGCGCGATCGTGGCCGCCAGCTCGCGCGCCGCGGTCATCGCCCCGCCGGTGGGCACCACGCGATTGACCAGGCCGTAGCGTTCGGCGGTCGCTGCGTCGAGGATCTCGCCGCTGAGGATCAGCTCCTTGGCGCGCGCCGGCCCCACCACACGTGGCAGGCGCTGCGTGCCGCCGCTGCCGGGGATGACGCCAAGGCGCACCTCGGGCATGCCGAGCGTCGCCCGCTCGGAAGCGACGCGCAGGTCGCAGCACAGCGCCAGCTCCAGCCCGCCGCCCAGCGCGGCTCCCTCGATCGCGGCGATCGTCGGCACGGCCAGGTCGGCGAGCTGGCGATAGACCGCCTTCTCGAGCAGCAGCTTGCCCTCGCCCACGCGCCCGCGCAGGCCCTCGAATTCGCCCACGTGCGACCCGGCGCAGAAGGCGCGATCACCGGCACCGGTGACGACCAGGACGCGCACCCGCGGATCGGCCGCGACGCGGCGCAGCGCCGCGCCCAGCTCGCTGGTCAGCTCAGCGGTGACGAGGTTGAGCGGCGGGTTGTCGAGCGTCAGCTCGGCGACCGCTCCGAGCGTCAGCTGCAGGAGGCTCATCGCCCATCTCCGGCGGCGGCGCGGGCGAAGTCCGCGGCAAGGTCCATCGGCTCGTCGCGGAAGAGGCGAGCGTCCATGATCCGCAGCTCGTCGGCAACCATCGGTCGAAAGCCCATGTGACCGATGACGTCCTCCTCCGCGCGCAGTCCATCCGCGATCTCGATGAGCGTGATGCCGCCGTCGCTGAGCGCGAAGACGGCGCGCTCGGTGATGTAGCGCACCTCCTGGCCCCGCTGCCGCGCCATCACGGCGCTGAAGCTGATCTCGCGCACCTGCGGCACGAACTTGCTCAGCGTTCCGTCGCTCGCGATCCGCAGCCGGCCGTCACCGATCTCGAGCTCCAGGCCACGCGCGGTGAGCGTGCCGACGAAGCACAGCTTGCGCGTCTGCGCGCTGATGTTCGGGAAGCCGCCGGGGCCGCGGATGCGGCCCTCGAAGGCGTGGACGTTGACGTTGCCGGCGGCATCGACCTCGG
>JBDTNK010000054.1:0-13089 GCA_039933775.1 Chloroflexota bacterium
CCCCTTCCCTGGCCGATGATCTTGCGCTCGCGCGCGAACTCCATCAGGTCCCAGACGATGAGGAAGAACTCCGACAGGTTCGTGCGGTCGATGATGTCGAGCTCATGGGTCAGCTGGTTGAGCGCGCGCTTGGTAATGGGCCGATAACGGTGGCGTAAGCCCTCGTGTGCAAGCTGGTACAGGTAGGAGAACGGCGTCTCCCCCTCGGGAACCGGGTAGCCGGGGAAGCGATAGCGCTCGAAGTCGAGGTCGAGGCGGCACCGCTCGCCGATCGCGGCCGCTTGGGCGATCCCCCGCGCCCAGGCGCGCCGTGCCATCTCGTCGGGGAGCGCCGCGCCCAGCGCCGCCAGCTCGCGACCGGTCTTGAGGCGGTACTCGGCGTTTGGCAGCAGCAGCTCGCGCGCCTCGTCGAGTGTCGCCCCATGGCGGATGCAGACGAGCACGTCCTGGAGCCGATGGCCGCCCGCCTGCGCGTAGTGCACCTCGTTGGTGACGACCGTCGGCAGCCCGGTCTCCTGCGCGAGTGCTGCGAGCTGGGCAACGAGCCAGTCGTCATCGGGCTGCAGGTGGTGGGAAAGCTCGACGCAGAAGTCGCCCTCGTCGAAGTGCGCCGCCCAGCGCCGGGCGGCTGTGGCGGCCTCCGCGCGCTCCCCCGCCAACAGGCGCCGCGGCACCTCCCCGTTGCGGCAGCCGGAGAGGCCGATGAGGTGGCCGCGCGCCTCGTCGAGCGCCCCCTCCACCAGTGCGGCCTCGAAGATCGGGAACTGCTTCTGGCCGGCCAGATGCGCGCGCGAGGTGAGCTTCGAGAGGGCGCTGTAGCCGGCCGCGTCGCGCGCCAGCAGGACGAGGTGGTCGCCGGGGATCGGGCCGGCGTGGTGCTCCCCCGGCCAGCCGCGGCTGGCCCGCTCGCCGCGGAGCGGGTCGTTCAGCTTGCGACCGCGGCGTGCGAGCCGCAGCTCATCGTCGGAGCGCGGGACCGCCACCTCGAGCCCGATGATCGGACGCAGCGGGACAAGGCCAGCCTCGCGGGCGGCATCGGTCGCCGTCTGCTGCGCCGCCCTCAGGAGCCGGACCGCGCCGTAGAGGCCGGCATGGTCGGTGATCGCCAGGCCCGGCATGCCGATCAGCGCCGCCTGCGCCACGAGATCCTCGACGTGGCTCGCGCCATCGAGGAAGCTGAAGTTGCTGTGGGCGTGGAGCTCGCAGTAGCCGTCGGCGTCGTCCATCGGACCGACGATGATAGAACAGACGTTCTATCTTGGGAACTGGCTTCTGCTGCCGATTAGCTACGCGACGAGCAGGGCCCGGCCCAGGCGCGTGATCGAGGTCGCGGCTGCCAGGGCCAGAAGGGCCACGCCCGCCACTGCCGCGGCCGACGACCCCAGCCCGAGGCCGGCCCAGGCAAGCAGGACCCCGGCGTTCCAGGTCACGAGCCGCGCCGTGGCCATGCGACTCAGCGTGACCCGCTGGCGTGCCCGGATCTGTGACTGCGTCGTCACCATGGCGGGAACGAGATGAGATGCCGTGCCGATGAGCACCTGCAGCGCCCATCCCGCGATCAGCGGCAATGCAAGGGCTCCCAGCATCCAGCCTGCCGGTGACGCACCGTCGCGCATGATTCCGACCAGTGCCGTCGCGATCGAGACGACGTACCACGCCATGCCAGCGCTGATGTGACCCACCGTGAGCCGATGCCAGGCCGGATCTGTCGTCCACCGCGCCCGCCTGCCCCAGACGTCGAAGGCGAACCAGAGATGACCGATGCCACCCGCGAGCGCAACGGCGGCGCCGATCGCCGCCACCGGCTGCGACGAGACAGCCGCCCCGATCGCCACGAGCGGTGGGCCCGCGATACCGCCCACGACCATGAGCATGAGGCTCGGATGCATCCTGATCCGGGTGCCGACGATGGTCGGATACAGATAGACCAGCGTGGCCGTGATTGTCAGCGAGATGAACCCGAACAGGTTCAGCCACACGTGCACCGGCTTGAAGCTGGACCAGCCCGCGACGGCAGGATCCCAGCCCGCCAACAGGAGCACCGGAAGCGCGATGCCGACGGCAACCTCGACCAGCGCGACGGCATAGGCGACCTGGGCGATCGGATGCCGCCGCGCCAGTGGCCCGCGTGTCGGCATGAAGGTCGTCCAGGCTGTGACGCCCAGGCCGATCCAGATGAATCCCGCGCCGATGAACGCGGCAAACGTGGGACCCATCGCGACACCAACGACGACCAGTGCCGCCCCGATTGCGAGGGCCAACACGCCGCTGAGCCGCAGTGGCGCCGGCGATGGTACGGCGCCCGCCAGCGTGACACCGAAATGCGGCATGAAGGTTCCCACGGCCACCATGCTCGAGCCCGCCAGCGCCAGGTGGATCGCCGCCCATTGCATTCCCGACGCGGTGGCCAACGCGACGATGAGGGCAGCGGTCAGAAAGCCCACCGAGAGGAGCAGCCCGACGCGCAGGATCGCGCGCTCGTTGAGTCCTCCCCGCGCGTGGACTCGGGGCTGCCACGGCTCAGTTGCGTCGCCGGCCGGTGCCTTGGCCGGAGGCGTGCCGAGGTTGATCACGGTTCCAAGGATGCCCCATTGCGCAGCGAGGCAAAGTTCGCGGCGGCCAGCACGCCGCGCATCGCCTCCGAAGCGCGGCTCACCGCGGGGTGGATGCGGCACGGTTCCGACGGCCGACATCGATCCCCGCGGAGGATGCAGGTCGGCGGGGCGGGCGCGCTCGCCTCGCCGGCCTCGATGACGTCGAGCAGCGAGATCGACTCGGCCGGGCGGCCCAGCGTGTAGCCGCCGTTGCGGCCGAGCCGGCGTGTCAGGATGCCGCGGCGTACGAGGCCCGGCATGATCTGCGGCAGGAAGTTGACGGGGATCTCCATCTGCGCGGCGAGCTCCGGTGTGGCCATCACCCGATCAGCCTCGGTCAGGGCGAGGACCGCCCTGACCGCATAGTCGCCGCGCCTGGTGAGCTGAAGACGCATCGGTCTGTTGACCTCCGTGCCTCAGTGGCCGCCGGGGAGCGGCGTCCCGCCGTCACCGGCCGCGAAGATGCCCATCGCACCGAGACCAATGTTGTTGAAGGCGTGGGTCACGAAGGGGTAGAGACCGTCTTCGGCGAACCGCATCTCGACGATCGCGCCCTGCGCCGGCGAGAGATCGACCGCCTGTGCTCCCCAGTTCCCCTCGTTGCCCTCGACGAGGTGCACGCCCTCCTTGATCACGCTATGGAAGATCGTGCCGATGACGTGGAACGAGCTGTCGACGTTGGGGCCGGCGTTCAGGACGAAGACCCGGACCGTCTCACCGACCGGGACCTCGATCGGATGGTCGGCGTACTGCATCGCGACGCCGTTGAAGACCACGAAGTCGGGCGAGGGTGCGGCGGCCGCGGCCTTGGTGAGATCCGCGACCTCGTTCTGCGGGCCCAGGTACCACTCGCTCTGGACGATCGCGTACTCGTGGTCGACCGGCGGCAGCCCACCCTCGGGCTCGACGATGATCATGCCGTACATGCCGTTGGCGATGTGGTGCAGCGCGGGAGCGGTGCCACAGTGGTACATGAACACGCCGGCGTAGTTGGCGGTGAACTCGTAGACCAGCTCCTCGCCGGGGTCGATCGACCGCATCTCGTCGTTCCACGCGACCATGCTGGAGTGGAAGTCGATCGAGTGCGGCATCGCGTTCGTCTCGGGGTTCTTCAGCGTGACGCGCACGGTGTCGCCGACCTTGACGCGCATGACCGGACCGGGAACCTCGTCACCGAAGGTCCAGACCAGCTGTTCGAAGCCGGGGGCGACGGTCATCTGTCGTTCGGTCATGACGAGCTCAAGCTCGTGCAGCTCTCCGGTGGCGAGGGCGGGCGCGGTTGGGTCGCGGAGGACGTACTCCGGGGCACTTGGGTTCGGCTCGACGGCAGCCGCAGGCGCACCCGATGCGCTCGGTGCCGGTGATTCGCCGCCCTCGGCGCTGCCGCCCGCAACCATCACGGCGCCGACCATGCCGGCCGCCTCGTGCCCGGGGATGGAGCAGATGAAATCCATGCCATCAGCAGGGATGACGACCTCGCCGGTCGCGGTCTCGCCGGCCTGGGCCACGATCACGGTCCCATCGGCGAAGGTGATGTCATGCACCATCGCGCCGTCGTTCACGAAGGTAACCGAGTAGCGCCCGGGCGCATCGACTTCGGGCATGGACGGGTCAAAGCCCAGGTCGAAGGCATGGATCGTCAGCTCCCCGACGATCTCGTCGGTCGCGACCGGCTGCGACGCACTGGGAGCTGGAGTCGCGTCGTTCGCGGACGTGCCGCCCGCCGGAGCGCCGAGGGCGAGTGCCGCAAGCAGCAGCGGCGTTGCGAAGAGCGCCGCTCCACCGCACGCCGCGAGAAAGAGGACGAGGGGCCGTGGCAAATTCATTGATCGATCCTCGACATGGCTTCGCGACCGAGTTGGCTCGACCGCGGACAATTGGCTAAGTACGAGACTTAGCATTTGCCACCACCCTATCTGACCGTAGGGCCCACGGTCACAATCGGACAGGCCATCTGACCCAGGCCATTTGGACGGCCCGAGACAACGCGCCTACGTGGCGGTCATTTGGCCGGATCGCCAGCAGTCGGGCGTGGATTCAGCTTGGCGCGACCACGTAGCGCTCAAGGAAGGTGCGCAGGAGCTCCCCGGAGGCATGTTGCTCGGCGGCTGCCGCACGGCCGATCCAGCGGTAGTGCCACGGCTCGTAGCCGAAGCAGGTGACCGCCTCCGCGGCCCACGGGTAGCTGAGCACGAAGCCGTACTCCCAGGCGTGCTCGAAGAGCCAGGTGCCCTCGGCAGTCTCAGATGCCCAGTCCCCGAAGCGCCCCGTCCAGCCCGGTGAGCTGAAGTCGATCGCCGTGCCGAGCTGGTGCTCCGAATGCCCCGGCCGCGCCGTCCGGAGCAGCGCGGCGTCGAACCCCTGCTGCGCCACCCAGTGGTCGAACGTCACCTGCTGCTGGTCGTACGACCGGAAGGCGGAGTCGACGAGAAGGCTCAGCCCGACGGCGTACGCGTCACGATAGAGCGCCCCGAGGTCAGGCACCACGGCCGTGGCGACCAGGTGCTGGCCGTCGGAGCCCGTCTCACCGATCGGCATGAGGTCCGGTGCATAGAACTGATCGAGGGCGTAGGTCCGATCGAGCACGATGAGCGTCGGGTCTGAGGTGAACGGCGCAGGCACGTCGCGATCAACGCACGAGTCCGCGATCAGCACCGCGGGCGTCGGGATCGGGGCCGGCTTAGGTGGAGGCGCGGGAGTCGCAGTCGCCGTCGGAACCGGCGTTGGCGTTGGCGCGATTGAGGCGCCCGGCGTTCGGGTCGGGTCCGCTGCCGGCGTCCCGCCGGGGGCCATTGCCGCGCAGCTGGATGCCATCGCCAGGACGAATAGGGCGCTCATGGCGCGGAGCCTCACCCGGCAAGCGCCTCGAGCGTCGGCATGTGCTCGTCGGAGCCGTCTGGCGCGATGGGGATGATCGCGACGTGGTCGGCGCCCGCGGCATGGAACGCCGCCAGCCGCTCGCGCAGCGAAGCCACATCGCCCCACGCGACCATCGCGTCCACCAGCCGGTCGCTGCCGGGCTTCTCCCAGTCCGTGGCATCGAAGCTCTGCAGCAACCAGCTGGCCTGATAGTTGGGCGTGCGCAGGTACGTGCCGAGGTAGCCGCGTGCGGCGGCGCGCGCGGCGGAGGCATCGGTCTCGAGCACCGCAGCCATCGTCACCGCCAGGGTTCGGCCGGGCGCCGCGGCATCCAGAAGCACCCGCATCTCCGCCACGCGTTCGGGAGTGACCAGGTATGGATATGCGCCATCGGCATCGGTCGCGGAGAGCTGGAGCATGCGGGGGCGGAGGGCCGCAACAAGCACGGGTGGCTCAGGCGCCATCGGTCCCTTCCAGACGGCTGCCCGATAGGCGGCCAGGTACTCGCGCATGCGGGTCAGTGGCTTGTCGTAGTGGTGTCCGCGCAGGCGCTCGGCCAGGTGCGCATGCGAGACGCCGAGGCCGAGCACGAAGCGCCCCCCGGTCGCCTCCGCGAGGGTGAGCGCTGATCCGCGGGCGGTCTGCGCGTCACGCGCCCAGATCGAGGCGATGCTCGTCCCGAGCTTCATGCTGCTCGTCGAGCCGGCGACGAGCGCGAGGGAGACGAACGGCTCGCGGCCCACGGTCTCTGGCACCCACAGCGTCCCGTAGCCCAGCTCCTCGGTGCGACGCGCGAAGGCGGCGGCCTCAGCGGCTGACAGCCCATCCAGGTGGCTCCAGGCGCCAACGCGCCCCAGGTCGAGATCGGTCATGCACCGATGCTAGCCGAACCGATAGCGCAGGAAGAGCTCGTCGCCATGACGGTGGATGCTGACGAGCCGGCCGTCGAGCGGCTCCTGGCCCATGGGCGAGCCTGATGGGACGCGGGCGATCATGGGCAGGGCGTCGTTGCCGATGAGCTTCGCGCCGACCGTCCAGAAGACCTCGTCGATGAGCCCCTGGCCCAGGAACCCGGCGTTGACGCGTGGCCCGCCCTCCATCAGCAGCGTGCGCACGCCACGCTCATGGAGCTGCTGCAGCACCCACGTCGGGTCCGGCACCGGATCAGGCGCGATGAGCAGCTCGGTCCCGCCCGGGATGCTGCTCGGATCGACGGCATGCGGCGAATCGCGGCCGACGAACAGGATGCGGCGCTCGTCGCCAGTCCACCACTTTGCGTCGGTCGGCACCTGGTTCGACCCGGCAATCACGACGCCGAGCGGCTGGGGTGCGCGGCCGCGCATCGTGCGGCGCAGGGCAAGGTCGTCCGGCACGCGCAGGAAGATGCCGGTCGCGCGCATCGTGCCGACGCCGGAAGCGACGGCATCGTGACCTGCCCGCAGGAGTCGCATCAGCCGCCGATCAGTGCGCGACCCGAGCCCTTCGGCTGAGCCATGCAGCTGCGCACGGCCGTCGACGCTGGTCACCATGTTGATCGAGACGAGCGGCCGCTCATCCGGCGGCTCGGGAAGCGCCAGATCGGCGAAGGCGTCGTCCATCTCCAGCTCAAAGGCCGGATCCGGCCAGAGACGGTCGACGCGGTGGGCTCCAGGTGCCATCGCGGTCGATGGTAGCGTGCGCTACTGCCTACTCGGCGCTGCGGGGCTTGAACTCCTTGAGCGTGTCGAGCTGGTCCCGCGTCAGGTCGAGCTGGACCTGCGACGGCGTCAGGAGGCGGACTGAATCGGCCGGCACGATGCGGGCCGAGCCCATTCCCGGCGGGTCGAGCGCAAGGCCGTGGAAAATGCCCTCGGTCTCGGTCCCGAGCATGACCTTGACGCGACCGAGCGCCTCACCATTGACGCCGACCACCTCGGTGCCAGGCTCGATGTAGCTCCACGCGACAGGGTCGTCCGGCCCCGGAAGGTCGAGCTCCGAGGCCTGCGGCTCCCCCGGACCTCCGGTGTTGTCCGCCGTGTCGCCCGGCGGCGTGTGCTGGCTCTGGGGTGCAGCGCCGCCAACGGCGCCAGGGTCGTCGATCGGCGGAAAGTCATTCGAATCACGCATACGCGTAGGGTACGCACGAGCGGTGCCATGGGTCTGCCCCAGCCGCGGACGCGCCGTTTGCCTCCCGGCGGTGCTAACGGAGAAAAAGAGTCCTTTGGGGCGCCGCGCGGCCTGGATCCTGGCCTGTTGTTTGCCGCGCCGAGCAGGTTCGAGTCACCTTGAAGCCAATCCCGGGGGCATGGTTCGCCGTTAGCACCGCTGGCAGGAAACCCCGGCGACAGGCGGTCGCCGCTAGCGCCGCTGACAGGAAACTCCCGCCAGACAGGGGCGCCGCCGCGGATATCCGGATATCCCGCGCTCACTCAATCGAAGATCTCAGTCGAAGATGCGCTCCAGGTGCCAGGTCCCGCGCAGCTCGTCGAGGAAGACGGTGCAGAGCAGCCCGTCGCGCGTCACGACCTTGAAGTAGGAGCGCACCAGCGGCTCGCGCCACCAGTCGTCGTCGACGCGCCATCGGTTGCAGATCCCGACCTCGCCATGCGCCACTCCGTCCAGGCGCAGGCGCTGCGGCACGCCGGAAGCATCGGTCTCGACCTGGATCAGCGGATGATCCGCGTACAGCCTCGTCATGGCTTCCTCATGGCCCGATGTCCACCACGCGTGCCCGCCGTTCGGACAACGACGCGCTCGGGCGGGGCACCTCGGCCCGCCACAGGCGGCCCTCCCCGAACCGGGATCGCATCCGCTCCAGCGCCCAGCGCAGCTCCTCCCAGCGTCCGACCTGCGGATCCAGCGCCGCCAGCTGCCTCCCGGCCGGGGTCGCCAGCCGGTCGAACATGAGCCCGATGCCGGTGATGCGCGGCTCTTCGGTGTGTTCCTGTCCGGATTCCCGCCCAATCGATGGCATACGTCGCTTAGACGGCTGATCTGTTCCCGAATGCATAGATTTGCTCAGGTAGGAATGGCCCGATACCGCCCTCTCGTGGGCCTGTGGCTGGCCAAGCGACACCTGTCGTCGATCTGACAGGGACCGGGTGCGGGCAGCGATCTCGACGCGCGAGAGGAGGAGACGGGTAATCCAGTCTGGCTCGAGCGCCGGCTCGGGGAAGGCGAGCGGCACGGTCAGCGGCGGCGCATCCTCGAACGCCAGGCGCAGCGTCGCGCGACCCGGGGCGAGGCCGCGATTGCGTAACCGGTCGCACAGGTCGGCGGCGCAGCGCCGCAGCGCGAGCGCGATGCCGCCCACGTCCTCCGCCGGCGGCTCGAAGCTCATCTGCGCCGTCACCTGCTCCGGACGGCGGCGCGGGACGAGCGGTCGTGGATCCTGCCCACGGGCCAGGGCCTGGAGCCGCTCCCCGATGCTCCCGAACTGGGCACCGACCGCGGAACGCGGCAGTGTGGCGAGCTCGCCCATCACCGTCAGGCCGAAGAGCGCGAAGCGCTGGCGCGTGCCGGGATCCGCGGGGAGCAGGGAGAGCGGCAGCTCGGTGAGCTCCGCGCGGTCGAGGACGCGGAAGGCGGCCGGGGCATCGGGCCGGCTCGGCTGTGCCAGCCGCGCGGCGAGCGTCGCCAGCCATCGGTTCTCCCCCACCCCGCAGCGCACGGGAAGCGGCGCCACCTCGCGCACCAGCGCCACGGCGCGCGCCGCGATCCGGCGCTCGTCGCCGTGCAGCGCCCCGAGGCCGGTCACATCGACGAGCACCACCCCGACGTCGACCTGCTCCACCCTCGGGGAGAGGCCATCGAGCCGGTCGAGCATCTCCTCGAGCTGCGCAGCGTCGAGCGCCGCGGGATCAGCGCGGAGAGACGGCCAGACGAGAGCCAGAAGCCGAGTCATACGGCGAAGGGAAACGAACCCGAGCGCCGCAGCACGACGCCCAGGCCGATCTCTTACTGCTCAGGTCCGCGCACGAACACGTCGGCCACGCCGTTGGTGTCGTTCAGCACGAGGTTGGTGGCGAAGGAGTGGAAGGCGACGGTTGAGCCGTCGCCACTGACCGCGAGTTCATGCCGTCCTTGATCGACACTTTGGTTGTACGGAAACCAGTCGCCGCCGGCAGTGGCGAACGCCCACGGGTCGCCGACCGCGGGGTATTGGTACCCCCCATATCCGGAACCCTGCCCCAGCTGATATGCGCTAACCGCCAGGCCCGAACCCACTCTTGAGCTGAGGTCGCGAACGTAGAAATTCTGAAAGGCTGGGTCGCCGAGCTGCGCTCCTGATCCGCTCGCCCGGATGACGTGAACGTCGCCACACGGCTCGACGCCGACCGCCATCTGCACCGAGGCGAGTTGCAACACCGTGCTGACCACAACGATTCCGACGCTGGTCCTTAACCGGTTCACGATTCCTCCTCCTCCCGCCAGATGGAAATCGAAACGATCGGACCGTCCGGGTCCGCGATTTGAACGTGGGTAAGGTCGTAATCCGAGGGAAAGACCTGGAGCAGGACTCGCTGATTGCCTGCAGCGGCGTACGTCGCGCACGTCGCCACGCCGCCCGGCAGGTCACATGGGCCTCGTGGGAACGGCTCTATCGCGAATGCAGCATCGATCAGCATCTGCTCACCCTGCCCATATACGTCCTCCGGCAGGCCGCTGGCGACGTAGTAGCGAGTGAGCTGCGGACACGTCGCGCTATCGAGGTTCGGAACGCACTCGATGTCACCGCCCGGACCGTTCGTCAGCGTCGCGGCGAGGCGCCATTCATCCGGCACTTGGAGCAGGTCAAGGTCGGACGCCAGCTCCTCAAACGAGGCACTGCCGCAGGCGACGAGCGCGCAGCAGAGCACCGCGAGGAGAATCAGTGCACTGATACGTTCGTACCAGTCCCTTCTCTGGAAACCGCCGGCGGTCCTCTGATTCCGTCTAACAATCACTCGTGACCAAACGGCAGGTCCTCGGTCTTGCCGACGACGCCGACGGGACCAATGGGTCCTGATCCCTAAGAAGCCAATCGCTAGCTTGGTGCGAATAGACGCAGTTGGAGGTCGTCGGAGATCTCGATGTGTGTGAGCGGGCCATCGACCGGCATCTGTCATTTCGATGCCGGGGTGGTTGGCGGGCACGATTTCACGTATGCATTGGCATGCTGAAGCAGCGCTCCGCCATGAGCACATGTGGTGGTCAACGATCCCTCCGAACTCCGTGGAATGGAGTCAAAGGACCATAACCAAGGCTCTAAAGCGAAGTCAACGGTCATAGGACCATCGCCACCCATCATGCGCTGAGGACCTCGAGCACAGGTTGCGCGCGAGATCGCAGCTGAACCGGAATGGCTGGAGCGGCCGCAGCCTGGAGCGCCGGATCGATGCGGCGGCCCTCGGCGAACCAGAGATCGAGGTCGGCCTGGCCACCGGGCATCGCCCATCGGTGACGATCGACGGTGGCCGTCACGCGCTGGCCAACGAGGTCGCTGCCGACCGCCAGCCACGCCTCACGCTCGAGACTTACCCGGATCCCGGCGCTGCGCGTCGCCGCCTCGCGCAGGGAGGTGGAGCCACCGGCGAGGAGCAGCGCGACGCCGCCGGCGCGGGCAAGCAGCTGCGGCAGCCGCTCGAGGCCGCGGCCGGCACCGGAGGACGTGGGGGCAGCACCGGCGAGATCGAGAACCAGCGCGTCGATGAGACGGCTGCGGGCCAGCCAGGCAGCCAGCTCGACGCTCTCGACGGCATCGGCCGGGCGGACGAGGAGGAGCCACTCGAGGCGGATGCCGAGGCGCTGCGCGGTGGCGGGGTCGAAGCTGCCGTCGCCATCGATCCAGGCGACGATGCCGCCGCGTTCCTGGGCAGCCGCCAGGCTGCCGAGGGCCAACGTGGCGGCGCCGCTCCCCGGTCTGGCGTCGAGGAACGCCAGCGATCCGCGCGGCCAGCCGCCGGTGCGCAGCGCGTCGTCGAGCGCCGGCTGCCCGCTGGGCACGGCGGGAGCCGACGGTGTTCCGGGCATCGGTCCGACACCCCGGCGCAGCCCCTTGAGGCGGAGCTGGTCGAGGATCTCGGAGAGGGGCCGAGCGGACCGAAGCGGAACGGACACATCGGTCAGTCTACTAGAACAGATGTTCTATCTGCAATGCCTCACGGCACGCGCCGATAGGTCGCCTCGTCGCACCCGGACCACGCGCGCGATCACGACGAGATTTTCTGGGCGTGGCGCGGGCTTTCGAGGTCGTCTTTGCTATACTCCGCAGCCGGCCCGTGGGGATGTAGCTCAGCTGGGAGAGCACCGCGTTCGCATCGCGGGGGTCAGGGGTTCGAGTCCCCTCATCTCCACCACTTCTTCGCCGGCCGGACGCCCGCTGGCCCGTATCGGACTCACCCTCGAGTTGACAGATGCGCGTGTGATTCGCGTTAGCCGCAAGATCGGGCCGAATCGGTCGTCTCTTGGATCTGCATCGTGCTCAGTCACGCTCAACTGGCGCGCGTGCCGCCTTCATCCGCCCGCTCATGCGAACCACGGCTGCAGCTGTCAAGACCGATGTCGCCGACCTGACACTCGCTCGCCTGGTTCGCACCTGTCGGCACCGATGTCGTCGCGGTGCCGGCCGCGACGCGCTTCCTGCGGTATCTCGTCGGTCGTCCAGTGACGTCTCTAGCGGCGGGCCTTGCGTCGCCGCAGGTCCTCGCGGAACATCACCGCATGTCTCTCAGCGGTCCGCCGTCCCCAGAGGATACCTCGGGCATTTCGCCACTCCTCGAGTTCGACCCGTCGCCCCAGGCGGTTATCGAGCCGGCGCAGGCCGTCTCGCCCTTCTCCGTGCCCGAGGCGTTCGTGATCTGCTTCTTCCGTGACGCCATCGAGCGACTGCGCGATGAGATGGGCGCGCCGGAGATCGGTCACCTCGAGTCAGAGATGGGCAGGCACCCGGTGATCGAAGTCGAGTGGACCGGCAAACGAGTCGGCATTGCGCTCGGGGGCGTCGGTGCCCCACTCGCCGCGGCGTGGCTCGATGAACTCATCGCGATGGGCGCGCGACGCTTCGTGGTCGCAGGAGGGGCGGGCGGTCTCGTTCCCAGTCTGACGCTCGGTCACGTTGTCGTGCCTGTCGCGGCCCTCCGCGACGAGGGGACGAGCTACCACTACGCGCCTCCGTCTCGCGTGATCGAACCAGCCACAGACGCAGTCGAGGCCATCACGCGAACTCTCGAACGCAACGACGTGCCCTTCTTGACCGGCATGACCTGGACGACCGACGCGTTCTACCGCGAGACGCGTGGGAAGGTCGAGCGGCGAGTGGCCGAAGGGTGCCTGACCGTCGAGATGGAGGCGGCTGCGCTGTTTGCCGTTGCGAGATTCCGCGGCGCCTCACTGGGCGAGATGCTCTATGCGGGCGACGACCTGTCGGGCGACGTGTGGGCCCCGCGCGGGTGGCAGCGCCACGCCTCCGGGCGCGACCTGCTCCTTCACCTGGCAGTGGAAGCTGTCACCGCCATCGGGGACGCCCCTTCGCGCTGACGGCTCTTGCAGGCGCGGCCGACCCGTAGGACCGCGTTCCGACCCGATTCGCCCGCTAATGCGAACCACGGCTGCAGCTGTCAAGACCGATGTCGCCGACCTGACACTCGCTCGCCTGGTTCGCATCTGGCAGGACCGA
>JBDTNK010000055.1:0-13065 GCA_039933775.1 Chloroflexota bacterium
GAACAGGGTCGAGATCACGATCGAGGGTGGCGTCGGCTCAGTCCGCGTGGCCTGATACGGCGGCGGCTGCGGCTTGCGGCTCGATCCGCAGATTCCAGCCCGACCGCTGCACCGATTGCAGCTCGATCCGCTGCACCGGCTTCGCTGATTCCACTGGGTGCATCCGATCGCGCGGATGGGGCTCCAGATGCGGTGTTTGATGCACCCCGGCGCATCAGATCGCGCGGCTCGCGCCTGAGATGTGGGTTTTGAACCACCCAGGTGACTCAAGACCCTCGCGTTGATTCACCCAGGTGAATCAGATCACGCGGCGGAGGTCGCAGTCACCTCACCGCGCCCCCCGGCGCGCGATCACCGGAGCAGCGGCTCCAAAAGCGCCCGGATCGCCAAGTCGGTATCGTCGACCGAGCCCGTACCGTCCACGACCCGGTAGCGCTCGGGCTCCGCGGCCGCCAGGGCGTGGTAGCCGTCACGCACGCGGCCGTGGAACGCGAGGTCCTCGGCGTTCTCGAAGCGGTTCCACGCCTCGCGGCGCTTGCGGCGCAGGCCGACCTCGACCGGCACGTCGACCAGGATCGTCGTGTCGGGCACGAGCCCGCCGGTCGCGAACGACTGCAGGCGCCGCAGCTCCGAGAGGTCGTTGCCGTAGGCGTAGCCCTGGTAGGCCAGCGACGAGTCGATGAAGCGCGCGCACACGACCCATTCGCCGCGCTCGAGCGCGGGGCGAATGACGCGCGCGACGTGCTGCGCGCGACCCGAGGCGAAGAGCAGCGCGTCGGCGCGCAGGTCGAGCGTGTCCGAGACGTCGCGCAGGTGGAGCACGAGGCGCCGAATCTCCTCTCCCAGCGGCGTCCCACCCGGCTCGTAGGTCAAGACCGTTGCGACGCCGCGCTCGCGCAGCCACTCCGCCAGGTGGCGGGCCGCGGTCGTCTTGCCGCTGCCCTCGGGACCCTCGAGCGTGATGAATCGGCCGCGCGCTGGGGCGCCCGGCACGCTCATCGCCAGGCGCGCCCCTCGTCGGGGATGAGCTCCACGCGCCGGTTCGGCTCGGAGCCGCGCGATCGGCTCATGAGGTGGTTGCGCTCCGCCATCTGGTGCTGCAGCCGCCGGACGTAGGCGTTCTGCGGACCCAGCTCCACCGGTCGACCCGAAGCCTGCACCAGGCCGACCGCCTCGGCGGTCTCGCGCAACGCGGCCTCCTGCGGATCGGTCTCCAGGTCGAAGAGCGAGGCGAGCATGTTCTGCATCTGCAGCATCGTGTTCGTCTTGAGGACATAGATCGGGATGTTGTTCGCCTCCGCGTCGCGCAGCGCGGACGGCTTCTGCTTGTAGTAGTTGCGCAGCGTGACGACGGCATCGGCCTCGTCCAGGTCGCGCGCCACGCGCACCGGCACGCCGAGCTCCCGAACCGCCTGCTCCAGGCGCTTGCGGCTGACGCCGAAGGCGAAGACGCTCATCGGTCGCTGTGCACGGACCGATGCCGGCCCGGCCCGGTTGGCACCGACCGGGCGCGAGACCGCCTGCTCCTCGGTGGCGCCGCGGTCCATCTCGGCAAGCGCCTGCTCGAGCTGGCGCCGCGCATCGACCTCTACGTCGGGTGCCGGTGCGGAGCGCTCGATGCGTTCGCCGGGCAGGGCACGCAGGCTTCGCTCGCGGCCGCCGCCGCCGGCCGAGCCGCTCGCGCCACGTCCGGGCAGCGCCCGCAGCCCGGACGGTGAGCCGGCCCCGAAGCGCCCGCCGGGTGCCGGCGTCCCGCTGCGCGAGAAGTGGCCAAAGCCGCCGGTCGGCTCGATCGGCGCGAAGGCGGTCGTACCGGCCGACGTCTCGCTGAGCTGATAGTCGTACTTCGTCATGGCCTTCAGCTCCCCGGCGTCGTCGCGGTAGCGAGACTCAGGCGGCACCATGTGGCCGCGCAGGATGGCGTCGACGGTCTCCGCCACGTTGCGATGGACGATGACGTTGTCGCGATCCACGATCTCGACCAGGACGTCGAAGGTCGGTGGCGCCTTGCGCTCCAGGACCGTCTTCTGCGTCCCGCGCCGGCGCGCCTCCTCGTCGCCCAGGGTGACCGGCTGGATGCCGCCCACGAGGTCGGAGAGGGTCGGGTTGAGCATCAGGTTGTCGAGCGTATTGCCGTGGGCGGTGCCGACGAGCTGCACGCCACGCTCGGCGATCGTGCGCGCCGCGCCGGCCTCCAGCTCGGTCCCGATCTCGTCGATGATGATCACCTCGGGCATGTGGTTCTCGACGCCCTCGATCATCACCGAGTGCTGCTCGGACGGGGTGCGCACCTGCATCCGCCGCGCGCCACCGATGCCGGGATGCGGGATGTCGCCGTCGCCGGCGATCTCGTTGCTGGTGTCGACCACGATGACGCGCTTGCCGAGGTCGTCGGCCAGCACGCGCGCGACCTCGCGCAGCATCGTCGTCTTGCCCACCCCGGGTCGTCCCAGGATGAGAATCGACTGGCCCGACTCGACGATGTCGCGAATGATGTCGATCGTGCCGAAGACCGCACGACCGATGCGCAGGGTGAGGCCCACCGCCTTGCCCGACCGGTTGCGGATGGCACTGATCCGATGCAGGGTGCGCTCGATCCCGGCCCGGTTGTCGTCGCCAAAGGCGCCGATGTGGTTGATGACGTGGGCGATGTCGTCCTCGGTCACCTCGCGGTCCAGGAGCACCTCCTCGCCGCGCGTGAAGCGCGCCTCGGGGTGGCGGCCGAGGTCCATCACCACCTCGAGCAGGTCGGACCGATCCGCGAACGAGCGCAGTCGTTCGCAGATCTCCGGCGGCAGCGCCTCCATCAGGGCGTCGAGATCGTCGGTCGTCTCCCGGCGAGCCACGGTCAGTTTCTCCCTCTCGTTGTGGATGTCATTCAGCCGCCGCCACCATGGCCGGCTGGCGGACCGTGGCGCGCACCTCGCGCACCAGAAGCGTCACGCGCCCGATCGGCTCGAATCCCGCGTCCTGGGCAGCATGGAATCCCATCGCCTCGTATGTTCGCACCGGAGCCAGTATCCCTGCAGATGCCGCGCCCGGCCCGAGGCGTTCGATCGCCGCCGGCAGCCGCTGGCCGGCATCGGTCCCGTCGCGGACGAGAAAACGAACGTAGTGCGGTCCCTCCCTGCACGCGCCGTGTTGCAGGAAGAGGGCCGCGCGACCGTCCTGCTCCAGGAGCCAGGCATTGACCTCGCCGAAATGGAGGAGTGGGGCGAGTGAGCTGCGCGGGACGACCGCCTCGTGGCCCACCGATTCCCAATCCGCGGCGTCGTAGCCCTCGACCCGTGCGATCGCCGGCGGGGTGGCGTGCGTCCACAGGTCAAAGACGTGCCAGGCGTCGGGTGCGCCGGCGGGCCGCAGATCGACCTCGGGCAGCGCGGATTTCGATCGCGGCAGGTGCAACCGTGATCGCATGCCGCCACGCGGGCGCTCGGCGACCGGCTCGCGGTACAGGATCGTCTCCTGCGCGTAGGCCATGAACGAGAGCTGGCGGAACAGCTCGAGGTTCTCGCGGACGTCGGCGCACGCGGCGTGGTAGCGGACCACGCCGCGGCGTACCCCCTCCTCGCACACCGCGTTGAGCAGGTCATAGCGGATCTCGGCCGCCAGGGGGCCGTCGGCGGCGTCGAGCTCAGTGATGACCCAGTCGTCGCGCCCCGGCTCCTCGACGGCGCGGCAGGAGCCGATCAGCTCGCCCTCCTCCTCCGCCACGAGGTGCAGCGACGGCGCGCGCAGCGGGATCCACGACGGAATGAGGGTCGACAGCGCGACGCGCCCACCCGCGACCGGCGCCGGCACGCCGAGCGAGCGGCGATGCGCGTCCTGCGACGCGTGGATCTGGCCCGACAGGTCAGCGAGCGCCTGTCGATCGGTGAGCCGCGCGGCGCGAATCATGGCCGCGTCAGCCGGAGCCGCCGGGGATCACCGCCGCGCGCGACCTGATCATCGATCGCAGCAGCTGGTGGACGCGGCGGTCATCGGTCAGCTCGGGATGGAACGAGGTGGCCATGACGCGTCCCTGCCGCACCGCGATGGGCCGTCCGGCCTCGTCACGCGCCAGGATCTCGACCTCGGGGCCGGCATCGGTCACGACCGGGGCGCGAATGAAGACACCGTGCAGTGGCTCGTCGCCGAGCGCCGGGAAAAGGATATCGGTCTCGAAGGAGTCCAGCTGGCGGCCGTAGGCGTTGCGCTGGACCTCCATGTCGAGAAGGCTGAAGACCGGCTCGTCGCCCTCGGTGATGCGGGCCGCGAGCAGAATCATGCCCGCGCAGGTGCCGAAGAGCGGGGCGCCCGCGTGTGCCAGCGCCAGGATCGGCTCGCGCAGCCCGTAGCGGTCGATCAGCTTGCGCATGGTCGTGCTCTCGCCGCCGGGCAGGATGAGGGCATCGACGTCGACGAGGTCGCGCGGCAGGCGCACCAGGACCGGTTCGGCACCGACCTCGGTCACCGCCCTCGCGTGCTCACGCGAGGCACCCTGCAGCGCGAGGATCCCGATGCGCGGTTGACGCGCCTGGTTCATGCGAGGCGCCTACCAGCCGCGGACCGCGAGCCGCTCCTCGGCCGGGATCTCGGACAGCTCGAGCCCGCGCATCGCCTCGCCCAGGCCGGTGCTGACCTCGACCAAGATCTCGGGGTTGTCGTAGTGCGTGGTGGCCATGACGATGGCGCGCGCGAAGCGCTCGGGACTCTCCGACTTGAAGATGCCGCTGCCCACGAAGACGGCCTGCGCACCGAGCTGGCGCATGAGGCTCGCGTCGGCGGGAGTCGCCACGCCACCCGCTGAGAAGTTGGGCACGGGCAGCTCGCCGAGCTCGGCGGTCTCCTTGACCACGTGATACGGGGCGCGCAGCTCTTTGGCGGCAGCGAAGAGCTCATCCTCGCGCATGCCGTTGAGCTCGCGGATGCCCTTCTGCACGGTGCGCATGTGGCGCACCGCCTCCACGATGTTGCCGGTGCCCGCCTCGCCCTTGGTGCGAATCATCGCGGCGCCCTCGCCGATGCGCCTGAGCGCCTCGCCCAGGTCGCGGCAGCCACACACGAACGGCACCTTGAAGGCGTGCTTGTCGATGTGGTGCTCCTCGTCGGCGGGGGTCAGCACCTCCGACTCGTCGATGAAGTCGACCTCCAGGCTCTGGAGGATCTGCGCCTCGGCGATGTGCCCGATGCGGCACTTGGCCATCACCGGGATGCTGACCGCGGCCTTGATCTCCTCGATCAGCTTCGGGTCGCTCATGCGCGCCACGCCGCCGAATTTGCGAATGTCGCTCGGCACGCGCTCGAGCGCCATCACCGCCACGGCGCCCGCCTCCTCGGCGATCTTGGCCTGGTCAGCGGTGACGACGTCCATGATCACGCCGCCGGAGAGCATGCGCGCCAGGCCCACCTTCGTGGTCCAGGTGCTCGTTTCGATCGTGGTCATTCTCGGGTCAAATTCCTTGCATGGACCGATGGCGGCGCTGGCGCGCCGCGCGGGTAGCTCATTCTACTCGGAGCGCCGCGATTCTCCGATCCGGGGCAATTGCCCCGCGGGCAGCTAGCGAATCGGCTCGTATTCGGCGAGCGGGGATCGTTGCCGTTGCGAGCGCGAAGTTGTCGTCAATTGCTCGTTCTGACGACCGTAGGTGACATCTGCGGCCAATTCGAACCCCGCTCTGGGCCGAGTCGAGCGTGGAACCGAGCTCTTGCGACGGATTCAGGCCACGTTGAACCGCATAACTTCGCCAGGACGGGCCGGTGGCAACATCGCAGCTGACGCTGCCTCACGGAGCTGACGGATCCACAGGCCTGCGCGCCCTTGGTTCCGCCCGAGTTGACACATGCTCGTGTGGTTTGCATTAGCCGCCGAATCGGCGTCAATCACCGATGTTTGATGCCCGGCCACGCTCACTCGAGCGTTGCGGAGCCTGTCTTGGCCCGCTAACGCGAACCAGGACAGCATCTGTCAGGACCGATGCCTCTGCGTTGACACCTGCGTCGCCTCGTTCGCATCGGTCAAGACCGATTCCACCATCCCATGGTCAAACGCTCGCCCGGCGCGCATTAGCCGGGAAATCGGCGAAATCTGACCCACCTCCACGCTCAGCCGAGCTCGGGCAACACCCGAAACCGCACGTTCTGCTGGCTAATGCGCGCCCCACGAGCGTATGACCATACCGATGCCCACGGCCGCATGTGCCGCGCCACGCCCAAGGCACCGCCGCGCCGCCCCGAGACAGCGCCGCGCCCGAGACACCGCCGCGTGAGCAGCAAGCGACGGATTGCTATCATCGCGCCGAGGGTAGCGGGATGATCAATGCACCGGTCCTGGTGCTCAACCAGAATTACGAACCACTCAACGTCTGCGATATCAGGCGCGCGTTCGGCCTGCTCGGCGCCGAGAAGGCAGAGCTGCTGGCGCGGAATCATCAGGTCATCCACACGCCGACCTCCGCACAGCGTGCGCCATCGGTCATTCGGTTGGTGTACCTCGTCAAGCGTCCTCGTCCCCGGGTGAAGCTCAGCCGTCGCGAGGTGTTCATGCGCGACCGGCATACCTGCCAGTACTGCGGGACCTCGAGCCGCGACCTGACGATCGACCACGTCCTGCCCAAGCACCGCGGCGGCCGGCACGAGTGGGGGAACCTAGTCGCGGCCTGTCGGACGTGCAACCACCGCAAGGGCTCCAAGACGCCCGACGAGGCGCGCATGGCGCTGCTCCACGTCCCCCGCGCGCCGAAGGCGGACACCCGCTACCTGTACGGCTCGTACCTCGCCGACGAGCGCAACGACGCGTGGCGTGACTACCTCGTGATCGAGGCAGCGCACTGACGAACGAGCGGACCGATGCATCGGCCGCCGCATCGGCCGGCCATGCGCTGAGCCTGGCGCCGCCCGCCGCGGTCGCACACGTCCTGGCCCGCCTGGCGGCCGACGGGCACGAGGCCGCGATCGTCGGCGGCTCGCTGCGCGACGTGCTCCTGGGCCGCGAGCCGGCCGACTGGGACGTGGCGACCTCGGCGCCGCCCGAGGCGGTGCATGCCCTCTTCGCCGGGTCGTCGTGGGAGAACCGCTTCGGCACGGTGACCGTTCGCGGCGAGCCGGAGGTGCAGGTCACCACGTACCGCAGCGAATCGGGCTACAGCGACCGACGCCGGCCCGATGCCGTGCGCTGGGGCACCAGCCTGGCCGAGGACCTGGAGCGCCGCGACTTCACGATCAACGCGCTCGCCTGGACGCCGGATGACCCGGCGCAGGACCCGCCGCTCGCCACGCCACTTGCCCCCGCGCAGGACCCGCGGCAGAACCTGCGGCTCGACGGCCGCCTCACCGATCGGTGGGGCGGCGAGGCTGACCTGCGGGCGGGCGTGCTACGCGCAGTCGGCGATCCCGAGCGGCGCTTCGAGGAAGACGCGTTGCGACTCTTGCGGGCCGTGCGCTTCGTGACGCGGCTGGAGCTGCGGCTCGACGCCGCGACGGAGCTTGCCATTCGCCGCCACGCGCCCGACGCCGCGCACCTGTCGGGCGAGCGGGTGCGTGACGAGCTCGTGGCCTGGCTGCGCTCCGAGGACCCGCCGCCCTCACGCTACCTGGCGCTGACGGAGTCGCTCGGCCTCCTCGCCCCGATCCTCCCCGAGCTCGCGGCGCTGCGCGGCGTGCCGCAGGACAAGGCGCTGGCCGGCGACGCGCTCGACCATTCGCTGCGCACCGTCGACGCGCTGCCGGCGACGGACCCGGTCCTGCGCCTGGCCGGCCTGCTGCACGATGTCGGCAAGGCCACGACCCTGCGCGACGGGCATTTCTACGGACACGAGGTCGTCGGCGCGGAGCTCGCGGCGGCGGCGCTCGACCGGCTGCGCCTGCCGCGTGAGCACGCCGCCCGCATCACCGCGGTCATTCGTCAGCACATGTTTGCCTACGACGCTTCCTGGACCGATGCCGCCGTTCGACGCTTCGTGAAGCGCGTCACGCGTCCGCTGGTGGACGATCTCTTCGCTCTGCGACGCGCCGATACCGCGGCGTCGGGCGCACGCGAGACGGCACTCGGCGGGTTCAACGAGCTGGCGGGGCGCATCGCGCTGCAGGAATCGGCGCCACTCGACGAGCGCGCCCTGGTGCTCGATGGCAACGACCTGATGGCAGCGCTGGGGCTGCCTCCCGGGCCGGCGATCGGGTCGCTGCTGGCCTTGCTGCTCGAGCGTGTCCTCGACGATCCGGCGCTCAACGAGCACGAAACGCTGCTCCGCATCGCCCGCGAGCTGCGGGATGCTACCGTGATCGCCTCGCGCGCCGAGGACTGATCACCGACCACCATCCACGCGGCGGCGCGCGCCGAGCGCGCTGCTACAATCGGCGGTCCGAAGTCCCGCCAGAGAGCGCAGTCCACCGCGTGCCCACGACGGAGGAGCAGCAGCCCCGCATGACCATCGGGCGTCGAGCCGTTCGGCTCGAGCATCGCCTCACGGCGCCGAACGCCACGCTCGACCAGCTGGCCGCCGCGGTGCATCTCGCGACCGAGCACGATCTCGCCGCGCTCACCGTGGCGCCGTGGCTCGTGAAGGCCGCGAAACGGCTCCTCGGCCGCTCGCGCGTCGCCCTCGGCACCGTCGTTGGCTTCCCGCACGGCGGACAGCTGCTCACGGTCAAGGCATTCGAGGCCAGCAAGGCGCTCGAGCATGGCGCGTCGCAGATCGACTTCGTCATGAACGGCGGCGCGCTCCTCTCCGGCGACGACGAGGCCGTCTACAACGACATGCTGGCGGTCATCGACATGGCGCACTCGGCTCTCGCCACCGCCGGCGTGATCATCGAGTCCGAGCCCCTGCCCGATGACCTGGTGCGGCGCGCCTGCCGCCTGGCGGAGCGCGCCGGCGCGGACTTCGTGGTGACCGGCACCGGCGGCTCGCTGCCGCGGCGCACGATCAGCCGCGCCGCGGTGCTGCGTGACAGCGTGGGGCCGCGCGTCGGGGTCAAGGCCGCGGGGAGGCTGCGCCTGGCGGACGACCTGCGCGCCGTCGCCGCGGCGGGCGCCAGCCGCATCGCGACCGGCTTCAACCCGTCGATCCTGCGCGAGGCCGCGCGGCTGCGGGAGGCGGCATCGCCGCCGTCGCCGCTGCCCGCCGGCGTCGCGGGCTGATCGGAGGCGCGGGGTGCGGATCCTGGTCGTCGGCGGTGCCGGCTTCATCGGCTCGACGAGCGTCGAGGCGCTGGTCGAGGACGGTCACAAGGTCGTGGTCTACGACAACCTGACCAGCGGCCATCGGTCATCGGTCGTGGAGGGCGCGACCCTGGTCATCGGTGAGATGAGCGATCGCGACCGGCTGCGGCGCCTGCTGCGCGAGCGGCGCATCGACGCCGTGCTGCACTGTGCCGCACGCTCGCTGGTGGGCGAGTCGATGGTCGATCCCGCGCTCTACTACCGCAACAACGTCGCCGGCGGCGTGATGCTGCTGGAGGCGATGCGCGACGCATCGGTCACAAGGCTCGTCTTCAGCTCCACAGCCGCGGTCTACGGTGAGCCGCGACGCGTGCCGATCGCCGAGTCGGACCGCACCGAGCCGATCAACCCGTACGGGGCCACGAAGCTCGCGTTCGAGGGCGCGATGCGCTGGTTCGCTGCCGCGCACGGGTTCCGCGCCATCAGCCTGCGTTACTTCAACGTGGCTGGCGCGACCGAGCGAAACGGCGAAGACCATCGGCCGGAGACGCACCTCATGCCGCTCGTGCTGCGCGTTGCGGCCGGCGAGCAGACCCACGTCCAGATCTTTGGCCAGGACTACCCAACGCCGGACGGCACCTGCATCCGCGACTTCATCCACGTTCGCGACCTTGCCGAGGCGCACAAGCTGTCACTCGAGGCGACCGGCGAGGGCGATCCATCGCTCGAGATCTACAACCTCGGCTCTGCCGCCGGCTTCAGCGTGCGCGAGGTGATCGAGGCGGCACGGCGCGTGACCGGTCGCGCCATCCCGGCCCGCGTCCTGAAGCGCCGCTCTGGGGACCCGCCGGTGCTCGTCGCATCGTCGCGCCGCGCGCGCCGTGAGCTCGGCTGGCAGCCGCGCCACAGCAAGCTGGAGCAGATGCTCGGCGACGCCTGGGCCTGGAAGGTCGCGAACCCCGATGGCTACCCGGCCGAACCCGGGAGTCAGGCCAACGGTGCGGCAGCCGGCGATGGGATCGGTCCTGCCGCTGAACGCGTCCCGCGCCGAGGCGCCGTCGTCGACGGTTGACCCCTACTGGGCCGCCCGGCAGGTCGCGCAGCGGCCGTAGAAGTCGAGTCGCGCATCGTCGATCTCGAATCCAAGGTCGGCGCTGATGCGCTCCGCCACGGGACGGATGTACGCCTCGCCGATCTCCTCGACCCTGCCGCAGACCGAGCAGGCGAGGTGATGGTGGTGCTGCGGGCGGCAGGCTACGTAGCCGTACACGTGGCCCTCCTGCTCGAGACGTCGCGCGACGCCCGCGGTGACGAGTGTCTCGAGCGTGCGGAACACCGTCGCGCGGCCGATCCCCGGATGCCTGCGCCGCAGCTTCGCCCACAGCTCCTGCGCCGTCACCTGCCGACCGGCCGCACCCAGCTCGTCGGCCACGGTGATGCGCTGTGGCGTCACGCGCTCGCCGACGGCGCGCAGGCGTTCCGCGGTGGTGGCCATCAGTGCGCGCCCACGACGCCGGCCCAGGCGGAGAAGGCATAGATCGCCGCCGCGCCGACGAGCGTAGCGACGATGACCCAGGTCGAGCGGTCGGACCGATGCGCCTCGGGCAGCAGCTCGGCCGCACCGATGTAGAGGAAGAAGCCGGCGAAGGTGCCGAGCAGCGCGCCGAGCACCGCCTCGGGGATTGGGAAGATCGCCGCCAGCAGCACGCCGAAGAGCGGCGCGATCGCCACGAGCCCCACCCATCGGTACGCCGTGAGCGTCGGCATGCGGCTGGCGAGCAGGAGGCTCACGATCCCGATACCGTCGCTGAAGCGATGGATGATGACGACCGCGGCGATGACCAGACCGATGCCCTCGCCCACCAGCAGCGCAGCGGCGAGTGCGACGCCGTCCAGGAAGCTGTGCAGGCTCATGCCGGTCGCCCCCGCGATCCCCACGTGGCGGTGTGCGAGCGCGCCGTGATCGAGCTCGGTGGCGGTCTCGTGGCCGACGTGCAGCAGCGTCGACTTCTCCAGCACGTAGAAGGCGAGGAAGCCGAACGCGGCGGCCAGCATCGCGGCGTCGAGCGAGCCGCCCAGGTGCTCGACCGCCTCGGGGATGAGGTCGAAGAAGGCGGCGCCGATCCGGATCCCCGCGCCAACCGCGATGACGAGGCCGATCCAGCGTGCCGCGTGCATCGCCACCAGGCCGCCGGCCAGGGCTGAGGCGAAGGCGCCGGCGCTGACAAGCACCGCGGCCAGGGTCATCGGGCGGGGAAAACAGCGCTCATGAGACGAAGTATCATCTGGCCCAAACGCTGCCGTCAAGCGTCGCATGGTACGATCACCACAACGGGGACGCTCCCCGGGACGCTGAGTGCTGCGCCGACCCTGTGTCAGGCGCGCCCGCCCGGACCGTGTGGCGCTCCGCCCTATGACACATTCCAGGAGTTCCGTTTGCCCGATACCGAATCCATTCCAGCCAGCCGCCGGCGCCGATCATCGCGCCCACCGAGCGCGCTGACGACCCCCGCGGCTGCCCCCAGTGCCGCCGCGGACGACGAGTCTCCACTGCTCGCCGCCGTGCTCGCTCGCCAATCGGCGCATCGCTTCGGCGAGATCGAGGTCCCCGTCACCATCGCCCGCGCGCTCGAGCGCATGGGCTTCACGACCCCGACCGAGGTCCAGGCGCGCGCCATTCCGCCGTTGCGGGAGGGCAAGGACGTCATCGGCCAGGCCCAGACCGGCACTGGCAAGACGGCCGCCTTCGGCATCCCGATCGTGGAGAAGATCGACCCGGCGCAGGGTCATGTGCAGGCGCTCATCCTGACGCCGACGCGCGAGCTGTGCGTCCAGGTCGCCGAGGAGGTCGAGCAGATCGGCCACTTCCGCAACGTGCGAACCGTCGCCATCTACGGCGGCTCGTCGATGGACAAGCAGATCAGCGGCCTCAAGCACGGCGCGCAGGTCGTCATCGGCACGCCGGGACGCGTGCTCGATCTCATCCGCCGCGGCGAGCTGCACCTGGAGCGCGTCCACACCGTCATCCTCGACGAGGCGGATCGGATGCTCGACATGGGCTTCATCGTGGACGTCGAGACGATCCTCTCGCGCTGTCCCCGGCAGCGCCAGACCGCGCTCTTCAGCGCCACGATGCCGTTCGCGATCCTGCGCATCTGCGACCGCTTCATGCGACGCGACGCGACGCAGGTCCGCGTGCAGCCCGATATGCGGACCGTCGAGACCGTCCGCCAGCTCGTCTACTTCGTGGCCGAGCAGGACAAGGTCGCGGCGCTCATCGAGCTCAGCTCGCAGTTTGGGCTCGATCGGCTCCTCGTCTTCCGGCACACGCAGATCGGCGTCGATCGCCTGGCGGCGACGCTCGGTCGGCGCGGCAAGAAGGTCGCTGCGCTGCACGGCGGCCTCTCCCAGCGTGAGCGCGATCGCACCCTCGCCGACTTCAAGGCCGGCAAGCTGCAGTTCCTCGTCGCCACCAACGTGGCGAGCCGCGGCCTGGACATCACCGATCTGCCCTACGTCCTCAACTACGACATCCCCGAGGACGCCGAGACATATGTCCACCGCATCGGCCGCACCGGTCGCGCCGGCAAAGACGGGACCGCGATCACCTTCGTGGGCGAGTGGGATATCGCCGCCTGGGAAGGCATTCGCGAGCAGGTCGGCGCGACGATCGAGGAAGGCCAGCTCTCCCTCTACGGCGGCTGAGTTCCATCACCGCGCTCCCACGACGTGGTGGTCAAGATGTGCGTCAGCCGCGCAATTGACCACGAGCTGCTCCCTCGTATGGTCAAACGCGCCCCAGGCGCGCATCTGACCACGAGCTGCTCCCTCGTATGGTCAAAATGTGCGTCAGCCGCGCATCTGACCACGTGCTGCTCCTCGTATGGTCAAACGCGCCCCAGGCGCGCATTAGCCGCGCGAATGGT
>JBDTNK010000056.1:0-12963 GCA_039933775.1 Chloroflexota bacterium
TGGGTCTCGACGTGGATGCCCTCGGGCTCGATGAAGACCTCGTCGCGCTTGATCGCCTGCACCATGGACGCGCTTACTCCGTGAGTGGGTTGAAAACCAGGCCGGTGAGCAGCTTGGGAGCAAAGTAGGTCGACTTCTGGGGCATGACGTCGGACGCGTTCGCCACGGCGGCCAGGTCGTCGAGCCGCGTCGGGCGGACGAGGATCGCGGCACCCGCGGTCCCGGAGCGCACCCGCCCGATCGCCTCGTCGGTCGACCTAGTGTACGTGAGGCGTCCATCGGCCACGGCATCGGCCCCGATCCCCAGGCCATCGCCCAGCAGCACGGTGTGCAGCGCTGCGAGATCCAGCCCGCGCACCGCGCTGCTCATCCGCTCGCGAGCCATCCGCTCGTCGAGCGCATCGGGCCGTCCGACGACCAGGCAGGCCCCATCGGACAGGACGACGCCGAAGACCGGCGCCGGCTCAGTCGCGAGCTCGGCCATCCGCGCCGAAATGTCGTCAGTTGCCATCGGCTCGACAGACCACAGGGGCTGCGGGGTCGCCAGCAGCGCCGCCAGCGCGCGGCCGTCATCGGTCCCGAGGAGCCGATGCGTGGCCTGGATCTCGAGCTCCTCGAGCTCGGCGTTGACGATGACCATCATGATCCAGTCCGCCGCCAGGCTGCCCTCGCGCGCCCGCGCATGCTCGGGCCGCGATCGCACCTCCGCCTGGTGGGCCAGTGCGGTCTCGTAGCGGTGGTGCCCATCGGCGACGTAGAGCCGCTGCCGCCCGAGGTGGTTGACGAGCCTCTCGTCGGCATCGATCGCCACCACCTGGTGCAGCAGCCCGTCGATATCGCGCGCACGCCACTCATCGGTCCATCCGCGGCTCATGATGTGCCGGTACCGCTCCGAACGATCGAAGTCGAGCGCCAGGATCGGGCTCAGCTGCGTCCCGGTCGCACGCAGCAGGCCCAGGCGATCCTCCTTGGGCCCACGCATGGTGTGCTCGTGCGGCAGCACGCCGGCGCCCCACGGCTCCAGGAGCACCTGCGCCACGACGCCCTGCACCGACAGATCGTCGGGATCCTCGCTGCGCGCGTGGCTGTAGTAGTACAGCTGCGGCACGTCGCGCGCCTCGAGCACGCCCTCGGACCGCCAGGCAGCCAGCGTCCGAGCGGCCGCGGCGTGCTGATCATCCTCGGCCGACAGCTCCAGGCGCACCGCGTTGTGCGGATCACGCGCCAGCAGCTCGTCTTGCAGGTGTGGCGAGATGACGTCGTATGGCGGGCACACGACGTCGGTCAGATCCGCGATCCGACCCGGATGCTCAGCGCCCTCCCCCGGCAGCCGCACGCGTTCGGGCACGATCCTCCCGCCGAAGCGGTCCAGGGCATAGCCGAGCCCGCGAAACGGGCGCACGGAGGGCATGTGCGCCAGTGTACGAAAGCCTGCGCGAGGGAGCAGCCGTGGGCCACCCGTCCCCCGCCCCTCGGCATGCCGAGGGCCGCTCGCTTCAAGCGCGGGAAGCGCGCTCCTCGAGCCGTTCGGCCGCGGCACGTACCTCGGGCCGGTGGTCGCTCGTCGCCATGCGCGCGACCTCCAGCGCGTCGTCGCGGACCGCGGCCAACGGCAGATTTCCAAGCACGACAAGCACGTTGCGCAGCAGCCGATGCCTTCCGGCGCGCGACATGGCACTGGCCGCGAAGGCACGCCCGAAGGCCCTTCCGCTCATCGGCAGCAGCGCCCGCGCGAGCGGGATGAGCGGAACGCGCAGCGCGCCGTCATCGTCCGCATCGGCGTTGACAGGGCAGACCTCCTGGCACACGTCGCAACCGTAGATCCACGCGCCGAGCGCGTCGGATTCCCACGCGTCCAGGGCGCCTGGATGCTCGATCGTCAGGTAGCTGATGCAGCGCCGCGCGTCGATCGTCTGCGGCGCGATGAGCGCGCCGGTCGGGCAGCCGGTGAGGCAGCGCGTGCAGCCGCCGCAGGTCGTGCGCAGCGGCTCGTCGATGGGCAGATCGGCATCGGTCAGGATCGCGCCGAGGAAGACCCACGAGCCGGCGCGGTCGTGGGTCAGCACATTGGTGTTCTTGCCGATCCAGCCGATGCCGGCCCGCGCCGCCAGCGCCCGCTCCGCGAGCGGCCGATCGTCGACGAACGGCCGATCCGCAAGCCCGATGCCTTCCTGCGCCAGGTCATCGGCCAGCGCCTGCAGCCGGGTGCGCAGCGCCGCGTGGTAATCGCCGCCCAGGGCGTAGCGAGCCACCAGCCCGGCGGGCTCGCGCAGCGTGCCTTCGAGCGCCCTCGAGATCGGCTCGGGCAGCGTGCCGTGACCGTCGTCCCACGCCGCGCGCCCGGCGCCCACGTACGGTGCCGCAACCACCACCGCGCTCCGCGCCGCGGGCGCCAGGCGCTCCGGATCGGTCGCCAGCGCAGGGCGCTCGCCGCCCATCCAGCCCATGCGCGCCATGCGCCCGGCAGCGGCCGATTCCTCCATCCGGCGCCGCGCATCGGGCAGTGGGGCGGCACTCGTCACGCCGGCCAGCAGCAGGCCGTGGCGCTCCGCGGCACGGCGGATCACCTCGCGGATCGCGCTCACGATGGCCCGCGGCTGCGCACCACGAACGGCGGCGGCTCACCCCCGACGACGACCTGCGGCGGGCGGCGCGCCGTGCTCCGCACGGGCAGGCGCACGGTAAAGATCGTGCCGCGCCCGGCCGCCGCGTTGACATCGGCGCGGATCGTGCCGCCATGCGCATCGACGATCGCCTGGGTGATGTAGAGGCCAAGCCCCAGTCCGCCGAATCGACGCCGCGTGACGTCGCCGTCGATTTGGTAGAAGCGCTCGAAGACGTGGCCCAGGTGTTCGGCGCCGATGCCGATGCCCTCGTCGGCGATCTGGATCGCGACCTGGCCGGCCTCGCGCTCGACGCTGATCCGCACCGGACCGCCCGCCGGGGAGTATTTCAGGGCGTTGTCGGTCAGGTTCGTCAGCACCTGCTGGATCCGGTCGCGATCGCCCTCGATCGGCAGCGCCTCGGGCGCCTCGAGCGAGATGGAGCGGGTCGGGTGAGCACGTGCGATCCGCGCGGTGACCTCCTCCAGCTCCGCTGCCAGGTCCATCGACCCGACCTCGACGCTGACGGTGCCGAGACGGTCGATCCGGCTGACGTCGAGCAGGTCGTCGACCAGGCGTCGCATGCGCCGCACCTGCGATCGGATGACCTCGACCTGCGACAGCTCCTTTTGGAGACCTTCGCCGGCTCGCAGCCGCGCCTCGAGCAGCTGCGAGTAGCCCTGGATGCTGGTCAGCGGCGTGCGCAGCTCGTGGCTCACGATCGACAGGAAGTCATCCTTGATGCGCTGGGCGCGTCGCTCGCGTGTGAAGAGCGTCGCGTTGGCGAGCGCGATCGCCGCCTGGTCGGCGAAGGTGCGCGCCAGCCCCAGCTCGTCGACCTCCCACTCCCGGGGCTGGTCGTGGTGCAGCGTCATTGCGCCGATCGCCTCCGCGCGATAGATGAGTGGCAGGATCAGCATCGAGGCGAACCCTTCGGCTCGGGCGGCGTCATGCAGCGGCCCGCTGCGCGGATCGCTACGCGCGTCGAGGATGAAGAGCGGCTGCCGCAGCCCCGCCGCCAGGCCGTCGAGATAGCGCGCACCCTGTGCCGTGAACGCATCGGAGAGGCCGACGGCGGCAGCCGGCGCCAGGCGCGCGGTGCGCTCATCGCGCAGGTAGATCGCGGTCCGCTCGGCGGAGAAGATGCCCGCCATGCTGCGGGACAGATGCTGCGCGATGTCGGGCGGGGCAAGGTTGCTGGTGATGTCGGCAACGACGGCCTGGAGCGCCTCCATGCGCGCCACCTGGGACTGCAGGTCGGCCCACAGGCCGGCATTGTCGAGCGCCGGCCCGGCGCGGTCGGCGATCGCGCGCGCCAGGCGCTCCTGGTCGACGCTGATCGGATCGGTGCCGCGCCGCGCGGTCCACAGCACCGCCCGCACCGTACCACGCGTCAGAACCGGCACCGCCAGCACCGATCGCCAGCCCAGGGCCGTCAGACCATCCGGATCGCCCGCCGCCGGACTGGTGCTGCCATCGGAGCGTCGCGCGCTCGCCAGCGCGGCGGCGGCCCCGGCGATCCCCTCGCCGATGCGCACCGGGTGCGCGTCGAGATGCGCCCGCAGCCGCTCGCGCAGCGCGGGCTCGGCAGCCTCGACCGCCTGTGGCCGCAGCTGACGCGTCGTGGCGTCCACCACGAACAGCACCGTCGCCTCGCCCAGCAACGGGGCGGCCGTTCGGCTGATGGCGCCGACCACCGCATCGCGATCCAGCGTCGAGCCCAGCTCGCGCGTCAGCCCGGCGAGGAGATCGGCCTCGCGGGCGCGCGCCCGCTCGGCCTCTTCAGTCTCGAGGCGCTGCTGCAGACGCGCGTTCTCGGTCGCACGGCCAATCGCCACGCGCGAGAAGAGACCGCCGACGATCCCGATGCCGAGCAGGTACGCCGCGCGCACGGCGAGCTGGTCGCGGATCGGCGCCTGGGCGTCGCTCCCGACGAGCACGACCGCGACGTAGAGCGCGGCCATCACGATGGCGGACCAGACCGATGCCACCAGCCCGAAGCGCAGAGCAACGCCCAGGATGACGAGGGCGTAGAGCAGGTAGCTGTCGGGCGAAGCCTGATCGGCCCAGACCACGAGCGTCACCGCGATCATGTCGAGGCCCGTGGCCAGCACCCCGACCTCGCGCGCCGGGAAGCGTCCGACCAGGAGCGCGATTGCGACGTTGTAGAGCGCCACGGCGCCCAGGACCGCGAAGTCGAACGGCAGCGCGTCGGCGCGGCCGCGCAGGAGCAGCGCGACCATGGCCGAGAGGCCGACGACGACGAACCGCGCGACGACGATCTGCCGCTCCTGTGAGCGCATCTGTCGCTCGACGTGCCGGTCGAACTCGGTCATCGGCAGTTCCGACGGCCGGGGCGAGCTGGACACGTTCGCAGGGTAGCATCGGAACGCTGGACCACCGGCGGTACACTCGGCGGCACGGTGCAACCGAATGGGGGGCGCCGGCGTCTACGGGGCAGCCCACCGAACCGAGCTGAGCGGGGAGCGCCATGCCCATATCCAGTGCCGGCCGCGGCCGAAACCACCACGCGCCTCGTCGCCGCTTCGCCGGCGCGCTGGCCATGTTGCCGATCTTGGCTGTGCTGGTCGGGCTGCTCCTGCCCCTGGCGCCCGTCGCCGCCGCGAGCGTCAGCATCGAAGCGCGCGGGCTGGTCGGCGGCCGCTACGAGAGCGGCGGCTGGCTCGCGATCGCCATCAGCCTGGCCAACGACGGCGCGCCGGTCAGCGGCGCCGTGGTGGCCGATGGCGCCGATGGCACGGTGCGTCGCCCGGTGGACCTGCCGGCAGGTGCGCGCAAGCAAGTTGAGCTCTACGTCCGCCCCGCCGGCGTCGCGCGCGAGGTCAAACTGCGGTTCGAGGACGAGACCGGCGAGGCGCTGGCCAGCACGACGGCCGAGGTGCGCACCTTCAGCCTCGACGCCAGCTCGATCGGCATCGTCGGCGACGGTGCCGGCATCCTCCGCGCGCAGATCGTGGCGCGCGGGCAGGGCGCCGGCGAGCCACTGACCCTTGCGGTCAGCGACCTGGCACAACGGCCCGAGCCGCTCGCCGGCCTCGGCGCGATGGTATGGGCGGCGGACAGTACCACGCTCACTCCGGCGCAGGCACGCAGCCTCGAGCGCTGGGTCGCGTCGGGCGGCCAGCTGGTGGTGGTGGGCGGCCCCGACTGGCAGGCGCGCACCGCGGCGTTCGGTGACCTGCTGCCCATGACGGACCTGCAGGCCACCGATGGCGTGGCCTCCACGGCGCTGGCGGGCGTGGCCGGGATCGAGGAAGAGCTCCCCGCGTCGACGGTTGCCAGCGGCACGCTGCGCGACGGAGCGCTGGGGCTGGCCCAGACCGACGACGAAGCGGCGCTGCCGCTCCTCGCCACGACGAGCTTCGGAGGCGGTCGTGTGACGTACCTGGCGGTCGACATCGGGGCCGATGCCTTCCGCAGCGCGGCGAGCGCGCCGTTGCTCTGGGCGCGAATCCTGCCGCAGCAGGGCACCAGCAACGGCGGCTTCGTGGACCCGGGCATGGACGCCGAATCGATCATGACCCAGGCGCTGGCCGCCATCCCGTCGCTCGAGGTGCCACCGGCCGAGCTGCTGCTGGCGCTGCTGGCCGCGTACATCCTGCTCATCGGCCCCATCAGCTACATCGTCCTGCGACGCATCGACCGCCGCGAGCTGGCATGGGTCACCGCGCCGGTGCTCGTCATCCTGTTCACTGCCGGCGCGTTCGGCGTCGGGTCCTCGATGAAGGGCACCAGCATCGTCATCAACGAGATCGCCATGGTGCGCGCGGCGGTCGACGGATCGGCGGCATCGGTCCAGACCTTTGCGGGCATCTTCTCGCCCAGCCGCGAGACGTACGACGTGACGGCCGATGACGACGCGCTGCTCGCTTCGGTGCGCTCCTTCGACCAGCCCGGGGCGCGACGCAGCTATGTCGTCGAGCAGGGCGCGCCGGCGCGCCTCCTTGGCCTGCAGGTCACGACCTTTGGCCTCCAGGCGATCCGCGCCGACACGGTCGTGGACTACACGCCTGGCCTCCATGTCTCATGGCACGCGGGCGAAGGCGAGATCAACGGCGAGGTGACGAATCGCTCGAACGGCGTCATGACCGATGTGGCGATCGTCACCACCTCCGGGGGGCGGATGATCGGCGACCTCGAGGCCGGCGAGACACGCGACTTCACGCTGCGCTTTGCGCTGCCACAGGGATCGCCGTCCGACGCTGTGTACGGCTTCGGGGGCTTCGATGGCTCCGATGAGCGTCAGCGCGCGATCCAGTCGCGGCGCCAGGTGATCGACACGCTCGTCGGCTACGGCCAGTTCGGGATGGCACCCATGGGCGGCCAGGGCATCGATCGCGGCCCGTTCATCATCGGCTGGCGCTCCGACGCGCCACCCACCTCGCTGGAGCTCGAGGGCGTCGAGGCCCAGCGCTATTCCCAGACGGTCGAGGTCATCAGCGGCCGCCCATCCCTGGGTCCGGGCCAGGTACAGCTCGATCCACTGCAGCTGTCGGCGGCGCTCGTCTCGACCGATGGCGACGCCACGGCGAACGACGGCGCCTCGGTCTTCGTCGGCAACGGGACCGGCACCTTCAGCGTCAGCCTGCCGCTCGAAGCGTTCGGCCTCGAGGTCAGCGGCATCACGATCGTGGGTGGCAACGACCCGTCCATGCTCTCGACACAGATGGGCAACATGCCCGGCATGTTCCCGGCGGGCTACAAGGTCGAGGTGCAGCAAGTCGCCAGCGGGCAGTGGACGCAGCTCGGCGACCTCTCGCAATCGACGCAGTTCGCGGTCGAGGATCCGGCATCGGTGCTGGACGCCGGCGGCAGGATCGCGGTCCGCGTGGTGGGCGCGCAGATTGATCCGTCATTCGGCCAGATGCCCATCTGGCTCAGTGCCGCGGTGGAGGGCGAGATCTGATGACACCGGTGATCGAGATTCGCGGCCTCGTCAAGCGCTACGACGACCAGCTCGCCGTCGCCGGCATCGACCTGACGGTCGGACCCGGTGAGATCTACGGCCTCGTCGGGCCCAATGGCGCCGGCAAGACGACCACCATGAAGATCCTCGCCACGCTGCTCGCGCCCACCGCCGGAGAGGCGCTGGTGTGCGGCATCCCGGTCACCGAGGATCCCATCGAGGTGCGCCGGCGCATCGGCTATATGCCCGATTTCTACGGCGTCTACGACGACCTGCGGGTCTGGGAGTACCTGGATTTCTTCGCGCGCTGCTACGGCGTCCCCGCCAGGCGTCGAGTCGGCATGGTCGACGAGCTGCTCGGCATCGTGGGGCTCTCCGACAAGCGCAATGCGTACGTCGAGGCCCTCTCGCGCGGCATGCGGCAACGCCTCTGCCTGGCGCACACGCTCGTCCACGATCCGGCGCTGCTGATCCTCGACGAGCCGGCCTCGGGCCTTGATCCGCGGGCGCGGGTC
This sequence comes from Chloroflexota bacterium, assembly GCA_039933775.1. GTDB lineage: Bacteria > Chloroflexota > Limnocylindria > QHBO01 > QHBO01 > JBDTNK01. Next base: position 8,046 of record JBDTNK010000056.1, read on the forward strand.
GAGATGCGCGAGATCCTGCGCGAGCTGCGCGGCATGGGCAAGACGATCCTGGTCTCAAGCCACATCCTGCCCGAGCTGGCAGAGATGTGCACCGCGGTCGGCATCATCGACCGTGGGCGCCTGCTGCGCTCGGGCCGGATCGCCGACATCGAGCGTTCGCTGCGCGCCAACGCGCTGCTGCGCATCGACGTCGTGGGCGACGCCGCGGCGGCGGCCGAGTGGCTGGGAACCAGATCCGGGGTCGCCGACGTCCTGCCGGTCGATGGTGCTCCGGCGGGCATCGCGCGCATCGAGGCGACCTACGACGGGGACCCCGACGCCCAGGCCGCACTGCTGCGCGACATGATCGCGGCGGGGCACGTGATCTCGGGCTTCACCCAGGCGGCGAGCGATCTCGAGGAGATCTTCCTCAAGGTCACCGGCCGCGACGACGAAGAGGAGGCGGCATGACGGCCAGCGAGATCCCGGTCCGCGCCTCCGCGCCGAGGGAGTTCCTGTCGGCGGTCGGCACCATCATGGTCAAGGAACTCCGCTCGCGGATGCGCGGCCGCCGTGCCTTCGTGGTGCTGACGGTGTATCTCGCCATCCTGGCGCTCATCGCCTATGGCGCCTACGTCGTCATCGTCCCGAACGCGCAGGCGCAGGGCGGCTTCGGCGGCCCGGTCAACGCATCGGCCATGGTGGGGCAGGCGATCTTCATCCTGCTCTCCGTATTTCAGCTGCTCCTGGTGTGCTTCATCGCGCCGGCATTCACCGCCGGTGCGGTGAGCCTCGAGCGCGAGAAGCAGACGCTCGATCTGCTGATCAGCACGCCCATGCGCCCCGGCGCGATCATCGTCGGCAAGCTGCTGGCGGCCCTCGCCTTCGTGTTTCTGATGATCCTGGCGGCCGTGCCGCTCTCCGCCCTGGTGCTGCTCTACGGCGGAGCAGAGGCCGAGGACATCGTCCGTCAGCAGGTCGTGCTGCTGGCCACGGCCGTGGGGCTGGGCGCCATCGGCCTCTTCTTCTCGGCGCTCATCAAGCGCACGCAGGCGGCCACGGTGCTGACCTACATCACGATGCTGGCCCTGACCGTCGGCACGATCCTGCTCTTCGTGTTCTGGTCCGCTCTCATCGTGCGCGGCAACGAGGAGGCCGGCCGATTCGGCGGCAACGACCGCGCGCCCGAGTGGCTCGTCTACCCGAACCCGGTGATCGCGATGACCGATGTGATGGCCGAGACCGAGGCCGAGTCCTTCGGCGGTATGACCCAGATCCTGGCCCAGATCCGCGGCGTCGAGCTCGGCTTCGACGGCGGCGGGGCCGCCATCGACTGCGCGCCGGGGATGCCGTGCCAGGAGCCTGGCCCGGGGCAGCCGGATGTCGGATTCAACAACACGGTGGTCGGGCACTTCTGGCCGCGTGTCTCGATGACGCTCGCCGGCGCGGCCGTGCTCCTGACCCTCGTCTCGATGCGCCTCATCGTGCCGGTCGGCATGCGCTTCGTCTTTCGTCGCAGGCGGACGTCCGCGGCAGCGGACGCCGATGGCGGCATCGTCGACTCGCCACTGCCGGCCGGCGAGCCGCCGACCGAGGCGAACGCCGAGGAGCCACCGGCGTGACCGATTCCCGCCTCAGCACGCTGCTGCGCGAGAGCCTGGGGGCCGATGCAGTCGCCCGGTTGCGCACGCTCCGCGGGCGTCTCTGGCGCCGTCGCGCAATCATGCTCGCCGCCCCCATCATCGCCATCGGGCTGGCCATCGCCGCGCTGACGCTGCTGGTCGGGCGCAGCGTGGCCATCGAGCAGCTCCCCTTCGTGCTCGCCGGCATCGCCGCGGCAACGCTCGTGGCCTGGCTGGCGGCGAGCTGGCTGCGCCGGCCGTCATTGGCCGAGACGGCGCGGCGCGCCGACACGGAGCTCGGACTGCAGGAGCGGCTGGGAACCGCGCTCGAGCTGCTCGAGCGCGGCGCAGCGGAGCCACTGGAGGCGCGCCAGCTCGACGATGCGCGCGCCCGGCTGGCCGCCGCACCGATCAGCACGGCATTCAAGCCGCACCCGCCACGTCGAACGCTTGGCGCGGGCGCCGTGGCCCTGGGCCTGATCGCGCTGCTCACGATCTGGCCAAACCCGCAGGACGACCTGCTGAACGAGCGTCGCGCCATCCGCGACGCGAGCCGCAGCGTGGCGGAGCGGGTCGAGGAGCTGGCCGAGGAGGCCGAGGCGCGCGGCGCCGAGACTCAGGACCCGCGGCGCGAGGAGCTCGTCGAGGAGCTGCGCGAGCTGGCCCGCCAGCTGCGCGAGCAGGGCGACGACCGCGAGGCAACGCTGGCGCGCATCGGCTCGGTGCAGGAGTCGCTCGATCGGATGCGTGACCCACAGGCGGCGGCGCTCGATGCGGCGCTGACCCAGCTGGCACGCGCGACATCACGCGCGGCGAGCGGCGACGAGACGGCAAATCCCGAGGGCGACGGCGAGCAGGCCGCAGCCGACCTCGAGCAGCTGGCCAACGAGGCCGGCGAGATGAGCGAGGTCCAGGCACGCGAACGCGCCGAGGCGATCAGGTCCGCGGCCGAGGGAGCCGCGGCCGGGCAGGCCGAGATCGCGTCACAGCTGGCGGAAGCCGCTGATGCCCTCGAGCGTGCCGCGCAGAGCGGCGACCCGGCCGATCGTGCCGCTGCCGAAGCAGCGCTGCGCAGCGCTGCCGAGGCCTTCCGCGGCGCGGAGCGCGATCGACAGCTACAGCGCGATGTGGCGCGAGCCCAATCGGAGCTTTCTGACGGGTCGCGCCAGGTGGCGCGCGCCGGCGATCCGGCGCCGGGCAGCAGCGGCCAACCGGGAACTGGCTCGGCCAACAACCCCGGCCAGCCGGGAGCCAGTGGCGCTCCGGGAAGCGGCAACAATCCGGGCGCATCGGGCCAGCCGGGAGAGCCCGGGGCTTCGGGGGCGCCCGGCGGCAGCAACCAGCCGGGTGCCTCCGGCGCACCGGGAAGCGGCAATCAGCCGGGGTCCGGCAATCAGCCGGGTTCGGGCAACCAGCCCGGTTCGGGCAACCAGCCCGGCAGCGGCAACCAGCCCGGCAGCGGCAACCAGCCCGGCAGCGGGCCCGGCGCCGGTGGCGGTGGGACGACGGCGCGCCGCATCCCCGGCGGCGGCCTGCGCACCGGCGGATTCGACGGACCGACGCAGGGCAACAAGGGCTTCGAGGTCGACGGGTCGGACGGCGTCTTCACCGACTTCGACCGCGTCGGCGAGCCGGGCGATCCGGACTTCATCGCGGGGCAGGGCGGCGATGGCGGCAGCGAGCAGACCGGTAGCGGCAACGGTGTCGGCTTCGACAACGACAGCGTCGTGCCATATGCATCGGTCTATGGCCTCTTCCGCGATTTCGCCAACAACCAGCTCGACAACCAGGACGTGCCCGTCACGTTGAAGGACTTCGTCCGTGACTACTTCAGCCGGCTGGAGCCGACGCAATGAGGAACCGATGACCGACGAGACTGCGACCATCACTCCATCCGCCGACGGCATCGCGCCGGAACGCTTCGCCGAGATGGCGCAGCTCATCGAGGCCGAGGTCGGGCGCTTCATCGTGGGGCAGGGTCAGCTCGTGCGGCATACCCTGATCAGCCTGCTCGCCGGCAGCCACGCGCTGCTCGAGGGCGTCCCCGGGCTGGGCAAGACGATGCTCGTGCGCACGATGGCGGAGGCGCTCGAGCTTGGCTTCTCCCGCATCCAGTTCACGCCGGACCTCATGCCGGCCGACATCGTCGGCACGAACATCATCGTCGAGGAGGGCGGCGAGCGCCGCTTCCGCTTCCAGCAGGGCCCGATCTTCTCCAACCTGGTGCTGGCCGACGAGATCAATCGCGCCACGCCTAAGACCCAGAGCGCGCTGCTCGAGGCGATGCAGGAGCACCGCGTCACGGTCGCCAAGCAGCAGTACACCCTGACCGAGCCGTTCTTCGTGCTCGCCACCCAGAACCCGCTCGAGATGGAGGGCACCTACCCGCTGCCCGAGGCACAGCTCGACCGCTTCTTCTTCAAGGTCGAGGTGCCGTTCCCATCGGAGGCGGACCTGATCCAGATCATGGATCGCACCACCGGCGCCGAAACGCCGGTCGTCAGCAAGGCCGTGTCAGGGGCCGATGTGCTCGCCATGCAGCGGCTCGCGCGCGAGGTGCCGATTGCGAGCCACGTGATGGCCTACGCGGTGCGCATCCTGCGCGGGACGCATCCCGACACCGATGGCGCGCCCGAGCTCGTGAAGCAGTACGTGCGCTACGGTGCCTCGCCGCGCGGCGCGCAGGCGATCGTGCTGGGCGCGAAGATCCACGCGCTGCTCGAGGGCCGCTTCAACGTCGCGTTCAGCGACGTGCAGGCCGTGGCGCCGCCGGCGCTGCGGCATCGGGTCATCCTCAACTTCGAGGGCGAAGCGGAGGGCATCAGGACCGACAGCGTGGTCCGCGCCATCATCGCTGAAACGCCGACCGAGCCTGCCGACTAGGCAGGCGGCAGCATGACCCAGGCGCGCCCCGCCGCGCGCGATGCGGACCGGCTCTTCGACGAGACTTTTTTGCGTCGCCTCGAGCAGCTCGAGCTCGCCTCGCGCCGCATGACCGCGGGGCGCATGAAGGGCGAGCGGCGCAGCGTGCGGCGTGGGCAGAGCATCGAGTTCGCCGACTACCGCACCTACGCCAGCGGCGACGACCTGCGGCAGCTCGACTGGAACGTCTACGCCCGGCTGGAGCGCCTCTTCATCCGCCTCTTCGTCGAGGAGGAGGACGTCACGGTCCACGTCCTGGTCGACGCGTCGCGCTCGATGGACTTCGGCGAGCCGAACAAGCTGGACTTCGCACGACGCGCGGCGGCGGCGCTGGCCTACCTGGGCCTGGCGCATCTCGATCGCGTCAGCGTCGCCTTTTTGGGGGACGGGCACGC
>JBDTNK010000057.1:0-12938 GCA_039933775.1 Chloroflexota bacterium
GCCTCGTGCACCTCGTCCTGCGCCGGCATGTCCTTCAGGTCGCGGCGATAGACGAGGCTCACCTCCGCCGCGCGCTGCCGGATGCTGGTGCGTGTGCAGTCGATGGCGGTGAAGCCGCCGCCGATCACGACGACGCGTGAGCCTTCGAGGCGCGGGATCGAGACGCCGCGCGTGCTGTTATAGAGATTCTCGAGGGCGTTGATCATCCCGTCGCCGTCCTCGCCCGGGATGCCGAGCTCGTTGCTCCTGTAGCAGCCGATGCCGATGTAGACCGCGTCGTAGCCCTGCTCGAGCAGGTCGGCGATGTGGAAGTCGCGCCCGAGGCGCATGTTCGGCTTCAGCTGCGCACCGAGCTCCCAGACGTGGTTCAGCTCGCGGTCCATCCAGCCCTTCGGCAGGCGGTACTGCGGGATGCCGTAGCGCAGCATGCCGCCCTGCTCGGGCTCCGCCTCAAAGACATCGCACTGGTGGCCGCGCAGCGCCAGGTAGTAGGCGGCGCTCATCCCGGCCGGGCCCGCACCGATGACCGCCACGCGACGTCCGCTGGCGGGCTCCTTCGGCCACGGGATCGGTGCCGGAGCGTCGACCTCCAGCACGCGATCGGCGCAGTAGCGATGGCTGTCGCGAATGGCGATGGGGGTGTCGACCTCTTCGCGGCGGCAGTGGGTCTCGCACGGCGCGGGACAGACGCGGCCCAGGATGGCGGGGAAGGGCAGCGAGCGCTTCAGGATGCGCGTCGCCTCTTCCCAGTTGCCAAGCGTGTTCTGCTTCAGATAGCCGGGGATGTCGACGCGGGTGGGGCACTTGAACTGGCAGGGTGGCAGGCAGTACGCGTCGTGGTCGCTGAAGATGAGCTCCAGCACCATGCGGCGGTTCTCGATGACCCGGTCCGAATGCGTGCTGATGACCATGCCTTCGGTGATCGTGGTCCCGCAGCTGATCGGTGTTCCCTCGACGCCCTCGACCTCGACGGCGCAGATGCGGCACGCGCCGAACGGCGCGAGCTTGGGCTCGTAGCAGAGCGTCGGGACCTCGATCCCCAGGACGCGGCAGGCCTGAAGGATCGTCTGTCCGTCTTCCGCCTCGACCTGCTCACCGTTCATCGTGACGCTGATCTTTCGGGTGCCGGGCACCATCGGCCATTGCGGCGTGTAGTCGACGATCTCGCCGTTGCCGTTGGAGGAGCCCGTGTTGCCGTTGGTGCTACCGAAGGTCATGGTTCGTCCTATCGTACCGATTCGGGATCGAGGCCGAGCAGCGGTCCGGCCAGGGGATGGAGCTTGGTATCGGTCTGGCATGAGCCCGCCAGGCATTCGCCGCGTTCGGCGTGGGCCCGATACTCGTCGGGGAACAGGTCGAGCGTGGTCAGCATCGGTCGAGATGCGATCGCCTCGAGCCTGCACAGCGCCGTGTCGGCGACCTTGCGTGACAGCTCACGCAGCAGGATGACGTCGTTGGGTCGCGGCGTGGCGGCCAGGATCCGGTCGAGCGCCTCGACCAGTCGCCGCGTGCCGATCCGGCACGGGACCGCCTTGCCGCACGCCTCGCGCGCCGAGAAGTCCAGGAAGAAGCGCGCCGTGTCGACCATGCAATCGTCCGAGTTGGTGACGAGCACCGAACCCGAACCGATGAGCGCCCCGGCCGCCTCCAGCGGCGCGTAGTCATAGGCCATGTCGAAGCCGGCGGCCTCCACCGCACCGGCTCCCGGACCGCCGACGAAGAGTGCCTTCGTCGTGCCGTGACCGCCGCCCGCGAGGGTCAGGATCTCCAGCAGCGTGGTCCCCAGCGGCACCTCGAGCAGCCCCGGTTCGACCGCCCGGCCCAGGACGGTGACAAGCTTGGTGCCCTTCGACGCATCGGTCCCGAGCGACGCGAAGGCCTCCGCTGAATGCTGCAGGATCCAGGTCGCATGGGCCAGCGTCTCGCCGTTCTGGACGACGGTCGGGACGCCGAAGAGGCCCTTCGTGCTCGGGTAGGGTGGACGAATGAGCGGCATGCCGCGATCACCGGCCAAGGCGCTGATGAGGGCGGTCTCCTCCCCGGCGACATAGGCCCCGGAGCCCTCCCACACCGAGAGCACGACGCTGACATCGGTGCCGAAGACCAGGTAGCCCGCCAGGTGCTCCGCGGTGGCCTCCTCGATCGCGGTCCGCAGCCGCTCGATGGCGAGCGTCCAGTCGCGTCGCACGGCGATGATGCCCTCGCTGGCGCCGGCTGCGAACGCCGCGATCAGCAGCCCCTCGACGACGAGGTGCGGACTGCCCTCGGCCAGCGCGCGATCGCCCAGCGCTGTGGGATCGGCGCCCATCAGGTTCGCCACCACGATCTTGCGGTCAGCCTCGGCGGCACGCGCCGCGCGCCACTTGTCGGCGGTGGGGAAGCCCGCGCCACCCCGCCCGCGCAGGCCGGCCGCCGAGATCTCCTCGATCACGCCCTCCGGTGACAGGTGCTCGATCGCGCGGCGCAGGCCCTCGTAGCCGCCGTGCTCGCGATAGCTCGCCAGCGAGGCGGGATCGACGCGCCCGAAGTCGGCGAGCAGGCGGCGCTCGCCGCCGTCGATGAGGTGGATGAGTGGTGAGACGTTGGCGGTGGCCATGCCGGTCAGCTCACCGCCCCGGCCGGCTGCGCGCCGGACCTGTCGGCCGCCGCGCCGCGTCGTCGGTCCTCGATGAGGTGTCGCACGTGCTCCGGGGTCATTGGCCCATACACCAGCGTGTCGACGCGGACCGCCGGCGCGATGCCGCCGGCGCCGACATCGCTCGCGGTCTCCAGGCTGAAGGTGCCGTCATCGGTCGTTTCGCCGGCGCGGATGCCGAGCTCCGACTCGAGCGCGGCGAGCAGCTCGCGCCCGCCGCTGAAGCGGCATGCGGCGCAGTCGCAGACCGTCACGAGGTGGCCCTCAACCGGCAGCAGCCGAAAGCCGCCCAGCCCCGCGGCGCCGAAGACCTGGGCCCAGTGGATCGTCATGCGATCACTGATCAGGCGCAGCGCGCGCTCGGGGAGGTAGCCGTAGCGCGCCTCGACCGCGCTGAAGATCGCAACCAGCGCCTCGGGACGGGCGTGGTAGCCGTCCACGACGCCGTTCACGAAGTCGGTGTCGATCGCCTCATCCCAGCGCGCCGCGTTGCGCATCGGCCGAGCCGGCAGGCCGGCGCGGCGATACGCGTTCGGGTCGCGGCGCTCGTCGTAGATCTCCGGCATGCCGTAGCGGATGCGGTTGCCCTCCGAATCGAAGCCGCTCATGTCGATGGCCTCGACCGGGCAGACCTGCGCGCACTGGAAGCAGACCTCGCACTTGTGTTCGCCGAACGGGTCGTAGATCAGGTCGAGCCGGCCGCGCCAGCGCTCGGCCATCTCGGGTCGCACCTCGGGATACTGGCGCGTGACCTTGGGCGCGAAGAAGTTGCGCAGCGTCTGCGCCATGCCGATGAAAATGCCGGAGCCGGGGAATGCCATCGCTGCTGCGCGCTCCCTAGAGGTTGAAAACGACGACGACGATCGCCGTTACGAACAGGTTGACGAGCGCCAGCGGCAGCAGGACCTTCCAGGCCATGCCCATCAGCTGGTCGACGCGGACGCGCGGCAGGGTGGCACGCATCCAGACCGCGAGGAAGACGAAGATGTACGTCTTGAGGAAGAACCAGAATGCGCCGTAGACGGTGCCGACGAAGCCGTCGAGCTGGGCCGGGAACGGCCATGGCGCCAGCCAGCCACCGAAGAAGAGGCTGGTCATGATCGCGCTCATGATGAAGAGCGCGACGTACTCGGCGAAGAAGAAGAAGCCGAAGCGCATGCCCGAGTACTCGGTGTACGGCCCAGCCACGATCTCGGAGTCGGCCTCGACCATGTCGAACGGTGTGCGGTTGATCTCCGCCCAGCCGGCGATGAAGAAGATCGGGAAGCCGACCCACTGCCACAGCACCAGCCAGCCGTGCTCGTGCTGCCAGGCGATCACGTCGCCGAAGCTGAGCGAGCCGACCAGGATCACGGCGCCCACCACCGACAGCGTCAGCGGGATCTCGTAGCTCACCATCTGCGCCGCGCTGCGCAGCCCACCCAGCAGCGAGTACTTGTTGTAGCTGGCCCAGCCGGCGACGAGCAGCCCGACCACCGAAAGCCCGAGCACCGCGAAGAAGTAGATGACACCGATGCTGAACTCGGCGGCGATGGCGCCGGGCGCGAACGGGATGACCAGCATGCTCATGGCGGCCGCCATGTACACCATCCACGGCGCCATGGTGAACGTGGCGCGATCGGCGTGATCGGGGACGTGATCCTCCTTGGCGAGCACTTTGAAGCCGTGGATCGTGCTCTGGAACATGCCCCACGGTCCCACGCGGTTCGGCCCGATGCGCAGGTTCATGCTGGCGATGATCTTCAGCTCCATCTGGATCACGATGAAGGCGGTCGGAATGGTGAGCAGCAGCAGCAGCGTGGTCGACAGCAGGAAGCGACCGATGCCGAGGACGAGATCCCAGTCCATCTACTTGTCGACCCCGCCCATGACCGGGTCGAGGCTGGCCATGATGGCCATGGTGTCGGCGAGCAGGCGCCCCGGCATGAGCACCGGCATGGCCTGCAGCGTGATGAGGCTGGGGTCCCGCATCCGGAACCGATACGGGTTTGGGCCGCCATCGCTGATGGCGTAGACGCTGTAGAGGCCGCGCGGTGACTCGACCGCCGCGTACGCGCGCCCGGGGCGGGGGCGGATGATGCCGGGCACCTGCGCCTGTACCGGTCCGTGCGGCATCTGCTCCATGATCTGGTCGATGAGATGGATGCTCTGCTTGATCTCCTGCACACGCTGGATGTAGCGCGCGTACGAGTCGCCGCCCTCCTGGGTGATGACGTCGAACTCCAGCTCGTCGTAGATCGAGTACGGGTGTGACTTGCGCACGTCGAAGGGCACGCCAGACGCGCGCAGGTTCGGGCCGGTGACGCCGAGATCGATCGCCTGCTGCCCGGTCAGGACTCCCATGCCCTTGGTGCGCCCGGTGAAGATCTCGTTGGTGGTGAGCAGGTTCTCGTTCATCTCGACGTTCTTGAGCACGTTGCTGCGCCATGTGCCCAGCCGGCTCAGGAACTCGTCGCTGACGTCCCAGTTCACCCCGCCGACCCTGAAGAAGTTGAACAGCATGCGCTGGCCCGATATCGATGCCAGCATCTCGACGATCTCATCCCGGTTGATGAAGCTGTACAGGATGGGCGTGATGCCGCCCATGTCGAGGGCCAGGAACCCCATCATCAGCCCGTGGCTGAAGACGCGGTTCAGCTCCACCACCAGCGCGCGGATGTATTCGGCCCGCTTCGGGGCCCGGATGCCGTACAGCTTCTCGAAGGCGATCGCCGGCGCGTGCTCGTTGTGCATCGTCGACAGGTAGTCCATGGGGTCGACGTAGGTCAGCACGGTGGTGTAGGTCGCGTTTTCGCACAGCTTCTCGATGCCCCGATGCAGGTACCCCAGCACCGGATCGATGTCGGTCACGATCTCGCCGCGCAGCTTCGCGATGAGGCGCATTACGCCGTGTGTGCTGGGATGCTGCGGCCCGAGGTTGACGAGCATCTCGCCCTCCTCGAGGCTGAACAGCTCGCGCTCGCGCTCCGTCTGTGGCGGCCGATCCGGCAGTCCGACCTGCTCGAAGCCGGCGTATTCACCGATCTGCGCCGGCGCCGGCCGCAGCCCGGCGATCGCCGCCAGCCGCTCCTCCTCGGCCCGATCGAGCTCGATCGGATCGGGGATGCGGACCTCCGGATCGATGGCGGTCATCGCGGCTTGCTCTTGTCGGCATCGGTCGTGCCGGCCTCGACGCCCGACGTGGTGGGCGCGGGCTGCGGCGTGTCGAGCCTGGGGGCGAAGGTCTCGGTGAACTGCGTCAGGTTCCAGGTCTCGGGCCGCTCGAGTGGCCTCACTCCGGCCGCCGAGGAGTCCGCGGCGTCATCGGGCAGGACGAAGTCGCGGCGCTGCGGGAAGCTCTTGTAGTCGGGGCTCATGAAGATCCGCCGCAGGTCGCGGTTGCCCTCGAACAGGATGCCCATCATGTCGTACATCTCGCGCTCGTGGTACATGGCACCTTCCCACACCCCGGTGATGGTCGGGATGCGCGGATTGGCGCGCTCGACGCGGCAACGGATGCGCAGCCACGCCGGGTGGCGGTCGCTCCACAGGTGATAGACCACCTCGAACCAGGGCGACGGGTAGTAGTCGACGGCGGCGGCATCGGCCAGCATCCAGAACGAGAAGTCCGGATCCTCGCGCAGCGTGCGCAGCGTCTCCACGATCCGCTCGCGGGGCACCTGGATCTCGACCGTGTCCTCATCGGTCCACAGCTCGGAGATGTCGGCGGGGAAGCGCTCGGTCAGCAGACGGACGAGCGTCCCGGCCTGGACCGGGGCGTTCAGCGCACGTCTCCTTCCCAGTGTTGGCGCTGAACACCGCGATCGACGTACTCGTCCCACTGGCCGCGGCGCTGCCGCACGAGCTCCTGGAGCTTCATCATGCCGTAGATCAGCCCCTCGGGGCGGGGCGGGCAGCCCGGCACGTAGACGTCGACCGGCATGACCCGATCCACGCCCTGCACCACGCTGTACGACCGCTTGAAGCGGCCGCCGGAGGTGGTGCACGTGCCCATCGCCACGCACCACTTCGGCTCGGGCATCTGCTCCCACAGGCGGACCAGCGGGCCCGCCATCTTCGTCGTCAGCGTGCCGGCCACGATCAGCACGTCGGCCTGCCGCGGGGAGGCGCGGAACGGGAACATCCCGAACCGATCGATGTCGTTCACGCTCGTCGCGGTGCTCATCATCTCGATCGCGCAGCAGGAGAGGCCGGAGAGCAGCGGCCACAGCGAGTTGGCGCGAATGAGGTCGAGCACGTAGTCGGCGCGGGTCGGGATGACCTCGAGCAGGCCGTGGAATCCGCCGCGCGGATGCTCCCCCATGCCGAACTCACGGAGCGCGCTGTCGTTCGCGGCGGCATCGGGGATGACGATCGGTCCGGCGCTGGCACCGGGGTGGTCGTTGGGCGAGGTCGGGGGATTGGTCATTGCCATCTCAGGTCTCCCTTGCGCCACGCGTAGAGCTCACCGAACATGAGGATCCCAAGGAAGATGCCGACCAGGATGATCCCCTGCGCCTCGAGGGCACGCACGGAGACGGCCCACAGGTAGACGAAGATGATCTCAACGTCGAAGGCGACGAAAAGCAGTGCATACAGGTAGAAGGCGAGCCCGAACCGGGCCCAGGTGTCACCGATGGTGTCGATGCCAGACTCGTACGGCAGCCCCTTCTGCGGTCGGTGGCGCCGGTGCGTGATCAGCCACGAGAACAAGATTGTGCCGAACACGAAGACGGTGGCGGCGAACCCGAAGCCGAGGACATAGAGAAGGCCCGTCAGATCCATCGGTGGTCGAAGTCCTCACGCCGATTGGGAGCCGTATGACTCCGCTCGGCGAAGCGTTGGGTGCGGTTGTCATGAGACAGCCTGCGCCACGGCGCGAGCCGCTCAACCGACAGTCTAGCAGCGCCCGTGGGCGCAAGAGGCGAGGCCGGCTCCGCGATTCTGGTGTGGATGAGACGGCCGGTAACGCGGAGCTAGCCGCCGTGGGATTCAGCACCGAATGAAATCGGGCCGAAACGGAGCCGAACCCGGCCAAACGGTCCCGGTTCATTCACTGCTGAATGAGACGGCCGGTACCTCGGAGCTACCCGCCATCTGATCTAGGACAGAATCAGCCGGCGTTTCAGCGTCCCTGCCAGGCGGCGGCCACGATCAGGCGCAGCCCATCGCTCACCAGCGCGTGCCCGCCCATGAGGATCGGGACCGATGCCGCCGCTGCGGCGGCGGTCAGCTCTGCCAACCAGGACGTGGTGATCCGGCCGGCGTCGCCGAAGTCCGATGCGAAGCGCTCCTCCTCGTCCGGCCAGGCGGCGGCGTCCGACGATCCGCTGAGCGCGGCCATCAGGACGCGGCTGTCGAGCACGACGCCATCGCCCAGCGTGGCCAGCTCCGCGATCAGGCCCGCCGGCCCGTGCTCCTCGACCCAGCGCGCGAGGAGCGATCGCGGCCGTGCCGCACGAGCCGACCGCATGCCGCGCTCCTCGACGAAGGCGCGGATGCGGCAGGCGGTCTCGGACTCCAGGTACTGCCACGTCGCGGCGGGGATGCGACCGGCGATGACGAGCTCTGCGTCGCGGTCGCGGATCACCGCACCCAGCTCTGCCAGGAGCGGCACCTCCAGCGATCTGCCGCCGGGCAGCGCCGCCATCTCCAGTAAGCCGGCCACGCGACCATCGAGCGCTCGCGAGCCGTCGAGCCGCGTCGCCAGCCGCAGCAGGGCGAGATCGAGCGGTGTGTCGACATCGAAGCGGCTGAACGGCGCGGCGGAGATGTCACGGACGGCGAATCCGGCGGTTTCGAGCGCGCGCGGCGCGGCGTTGTCGGTGGGGCAGCCGTCGAGCGCCGCGAGCACCTCCGCCGCGCCGCCCTCGCCGAAGGCCACGACGAACGCGTCGGCGCTGAAGCGATTGTTTGCAACGACTTCCCCCGCGACCGGCGAGAGGAGCGCGTCGAGCGACTCGTCGCGGAGCAGCGCCATGGCGCCGGCGCCGGCGTAGCCGATCGCATCCACCGCACCGCCGCCCGCGCCGTCCGCACCGCTCCCGTCGTCGAGCGCGGCGCGTGCCGCACGCACGAACCAGCGTCCCCAGTGGAAGGGTGCAGCGCCGCCCGCCTCGGGGCGCAGCGGGATCACGGCCGCGCCGAGCGCGCCGAATCGCTGGCTCAGCTCACCGGCGAGGAGCGCCTGACCGGTGGCAGCCACCGCGGCGTAGGAACCGGGCACGGACGCCGCCGCGCCTCCCGATGGGTCGACGACGAAGACCAGCGGCGCCGGCCGGCCGCGCAGCTCGGGCGCGGAGGCATCGGTCCGGTCAAGCATGACGAGCGGCAATCGCATGCAGTTGCTCGAGGTGCATGAGGTCGTGCACGCCGACGAAGCAGAGCCACTCGCCGCAGCGCAGGTGGCCGATCAGCGGATGCTCCATCCGGCAGCGCTGGAGCTCGTGGCCTTCGATCTGCGCCGCCGCGCGCTCGAGCTTGTGGCGGCTCTTGTCGAGCAGGACGAGCAGATCGGCCACCGTTGCGTCGGGGCGTCCCGGGATGGATGGGGTGGCGCGTGGCGGCTCACCGCCCGGCGCCTCGATCCCCGCGTCCTGCGCTGCCCAGGCGGCCAGGAAGCGCCGCGCCGCCGTCGTGTGCGCGAACGTCTGAGCCACGTTCCAGTCGCCCTCGCCGCCGGGCTCCCGCAGCGCGGCTTCCGGCAGCGCGGCCAGCGTGGCGGCGAGGGCGACTCCGATCGCTTCCTGCTGAACGAGGAGCCGCGTCGCGTCGCCTTCGTGCACGCGATGCCGCAGCTCGCGCCGCAGCAGGCGCAGGCCGGAGAGGCTCCAGTCCATCACCCGCCAGCAGGCGACGACGTCGGGGGCATCGGTTTCGAGGCGGGGGAGCCAGCTCGGCGATTCGATCATGCGCGTCTGGAGCGTAGCGCGGGATGCGCAGGCATGGCGGCCTCGGAGCGAGATGTGGCTGCAAGCGGACAGGACGGCGCCGCGCCGGCGTATTTCGGCGGTGCCCCGGCCTCCATGACATATGCCAACGCGGTGACGCGTTACGCCGGTGTCACCGCGGCGATACATGCCAGATTCTTCCGCAGCGCAGCATCTGGCGCGCACCTCGCCCGATCTCGCCCGCTGCGGGCCACGCCGACACTCGAACGCCCACATAAGGATCGCCGTGGCGGTCATATGTCATGAACCGGCCCTAGCGGTCGCCGCCCCGGCCTCGCCGCCCGGCGGCATCACCTCAGAGCGCCCCGGGCAGCGCCCTCAGAGTCGCTCGAATCGCTCCACCGGGAGCACGAACACGGTCGCGCCGCCGACTTCCACCTCGACCGGATAGGGCATGTAGAACTCGCCCGGTTCCATGATCGGCGGCATCGGGTTCACGAACTGGCGCCGGCTGCGGCTGCTGTTGCTGATGATCTCGAGCACCGCGTCCACGCCGTCATCGTCGACGCCGACCAGGATGGTCGCGTTTCCCTGCTTCAGGAAGCCGCCCGAGCTGTGCAGCCGCGTCGCGCGGTATTCCTTCTCGAGCAACGCATCGATGAGCGTGCCGGCATCCTCGTTGTGCACGATGGCGGCGACGAGCTTCATCTTGTTTCGACTCCTCACGTGGCGGGGGGCACTGCGTCACTCAGGGGTCAGCCGATTATGCCACCGACCCGAACGCGCAGGGGAGCCACCGGGCGCCAACCGCCTCCGATCGCGTGGCGCTCCTTCATCCGCCCCTCGCTTCGAGCGCGGAACGCATCCCCGGGTGCCACGCCTCCGTTGCAGCGGGTGCACGCATCGGCCAATGAGCCAGGTCTCGGGCACGCATCTGTGCACGCGGTGCACGAGGCAGCCATGCAACAGGGGAATTCCGCCGATTTCGGCGATTTGCCCTCCGGTCCCTGTCCGATGCGTGCACACCGCGTGCAAACGCCGGAGTGCGAGCCAGCGCCGTGACAAATCGGCACTGGCGCGTCGAGGCACCGTCCCGCATGCTGTCCGCCGACGACATCGGAGGAACCATATGGTCGTGCATCGCGGCTACCTGTTCTGGGGCATCTTCTTCGTCCTGCTGGGCGGGATCCCGCTGCTCGATCGGCTGGGCGTGATCGACGCCGCGGCGTGGGGCGACCTGTGGCGCCTCTGGCCGCTGATCATCATCGCCATCGGTCTTGCCATCCTGATCGGCCGCAGCCGGATGGCGGTGGCAGGCACGGTCGTCACCGCGCTGGTGATCGGAGCGATCGCGGGCGGCAGCCTGGCGGCGGGGAGCGGCATCATCAACTTCGGCGATTGCCTTCCCGGCGGGGAGTCCGAGATGCAGCGTACCACCGACTCCGGGCAGCTTGCCGACGGCGCGAGCGTCGAGCTGGAGGTGAACTGCGGTGAGCTTGACGTCACCGCGGCGACCGGTGACGCGTGGAGCCTCGTCGCGTCGTACCGCGGTGCCGCGCCGGAGGTGAACGCCGGCGCCGGCTCGCTGCGCATCAGGGCGCCCGGCGAGCACTCGAATCGCCAGGAGTGGAAGGTCGAGCTGCCCATCGAGCGCGTCCGCGAGCTGACGATCGGCATGAACGCGGGCGGAGCATCGATCGATATCAGCAACGCACAGCTCGACGAGCTGAGCGTCGAGACGAACGCGGGCGACACGACGATCGTGGCCGAGGGTGCGCGGATCGACGCGCTGAACGTCGACGTCAATGCCGGCCGGGCGCGGATCACGCTCGACGGACCCGTGGCGGAGGGTGACCTGTCGGTCAACGCCGGCGCCATCGACCTGTGTCTGCCGGACAGTGCGGCGCTGCGCCTCACCGTCGAGGAGCAGCTCACCTTCGCGACGAACCTGGACGAGGCCGGCCTGGTGCAGGACGGTGAAACCTGGACGCGCCAGGGCAGTGGGCCCGAGATCGCGCTGCACATCGAGGGCAACGCAGCGAGCCTGACCCTGAACCCGGAGGATGGATGTCGATGAATGACCGACTCTACCGATCCCGCAGCGACCGGATGGTCGCCGGCGTGGCCGGCGGCCTGGCGCAGTCGATGCGCCTCGACCCGTCGCTCGTGCGCATCGTGTGGGCCATCCTCGTCTTCGCGACGGGCGGCATCGCCCTCGTCATCTACATCGTGATGGCGATCGTGGTGCCCGAGGAGCTGCCCGGCACGGTGCACGTCGGCCGCGCGCCGATGTCCGGCGGCTCCTTTGCGCTCCCGGTCGGCGCCGGGCTGGTGGTGCTCGGCGCCTACCTGCTGCTGCGGCAGTACATCCCGGCGCTCGACTTCAACCGCATCTGGCCGGTCTTCCTGATCGCAACGGGCGTGCTCCTGCTCATCGTCGCGATGCGCGGTCGCCCGGGCGGCTCCGGTGACGACCGATGACCGCGCGCAGCGGTGCGGTGATCGCCGCGGTCTGGCTCATCGGTCTTGGATTGGTCTTTCTGGTCCGCGACTGGATGGACATTGGATGGGGCGAGGCGTGGCCGCTCTTCGTCATCCTGGTCGGAGTGGCATCGGGCGTGAGCGTGCTCATGGGTCGGCGCGCGCCGCTTGCCAAGGCCTGGGAGCTGCTCTGGCCGCTCGCCTGGATCTCCCTCGGGGTCGTCCTGCTGCTCAGCACCACGGGGCAGCTGGCCGTCTCGCCGGGCGAGCTGATCAGCAACGGTTGGCCGATCGTGCTGGTGGGCATCGGGCTCTGGCTCCTTGGCTCCGCACTCTTCCATGCGCGGCCGCCGACGCAGACGCTCAGCCTGCCGCTGCCGGCGGTCGATGCGGCCCGCGTGCGCCTGGCGTTTGGCGGTGGCTCGCTGCACGTCGAGCGGGCGCCGGACGGCGTGCTTGCCGCCGGCACGTTCAGCAGCGGCGTGAGCGTCAAGGAGCGCGGCCCCGGAGATATCGAGCTGACCCCGGAGACGAGCGGCGGCGCGTGGTTCCCGTGGGATGGCACACTCGAGTGGCGCGTGGGGCTCACCGGCGAGGTGCCGCTCGACCTGCGCATCGAGGGCGGCGCGTACCGCGGCACGCTCGACCTGTCGGACCTGCTGCTGCGGTCGCTCGAGATCCGCACCGGGGCCAGCGACACGCGGGTCATGCTGCCGCGCGCCGCGGGCATGACGACGGTGCGGGCCGAATCAGGCGCCGCGTCGACGACGCTCACCGTTCCTGAAAACGTGGCCGCGCGCGTGCGCTCGAAGATGTCGCTCGGCAGCGTCTCGGTCGACGAGGGGCGCTTCCCACGCGCCGCCGACGGCTGGGCCTCGTCCGATTATGAGGCGGCGGAGAACAGGGTCGAGATCACGATCGAGGGTGGCGTCGGCTCAGTCCGCGTGGCCTGA
>JBDTNK010000058.1:0-12837 GCA_039933775.1 Chloroflexota bacterium
CTCGAGCGCCGGCAGCGGGGTCTCCTGCAGCAGCCACGCATCCCACGTCGGCGGCTCCAAGATGACCGGCATGCGGTGATGGAACGGCGAGACGACCTCGTTCGGGGTCGTTGTGATGACGGTGCAGGTGTACAGCCGAGCGGCGGTCTCGGGATCGCGCCACACCGACCACAGGCCGGCGAAGGCGAGCGGCGTGCCGTCGCGACGCTGTATCGCCCACGGCTCGGGCCTAGGGCGGCCACCGCGTGGACCCGGCGGACCATCGCGCCGCCACTCGAAGAACGCGTCGGCCGGCACGATGCAGCGCCGCGTGCGCAACGCGCCACGAAAGGCGGACGAGGTGGTGACGGTCTCGGCACGGGCGTTGATCATCCGCGCGCCCTCGCGCGGCGATGTCGCCCACACCGGCACCAGGCCCCAGCGGAAGGTGTCGACCAGGCGCTCCTCGTGTGGCTGGAGCACGGCGCTCACCTCGTCGGTGGGGGCGACGTTGTACTGCTCGCCGGGCAGGCGCCCGACGGCCGTGGCCGCGTAGACCTGGGCCAGGTCGTCCGCCGAGCGTGGTTGCGCGAATCGTCCGCACATGGCCCGCATTGTGCCCCACGGCGTGGCGCGGAGCCCTTCGCTAGGATGAGAAGCGCCGCGGCCGACCGCGCCGCGCAACGCAGAGCTCGACCCAGCGGCACAACCCAGCGGCACATTTCAGCAAGCACCAGGTGCAGTCTCGATGGACCACTTCCGCATCGGCGTCCTGACCGGCGGCGGCGACGTTCCCGGCCTCAACAGCGTGATCAAGAGCGTGGTCTACAAGACCACCGAGCTCGGCGGCGAGGTGGTGGGCATCCGCCGCGGATGGGAGGGCCTGACCCATGTTCGCCTCCAGGATGGGGCCGATGAGCGCTACATCCGTCCGCTGACGCGCACGAACACGCGGACGATCGACCGTTCGGGCGGCACCACGCTGCACACCTCGCGCACGAACCCGCAGCGGATGGTGCATGACGCGCTGCCGGCGCACGTCGACGCCGCGCGGCTCAACCGCTGGCAGGTTGGCGAGAATCGCTACGACCTGACGCCGCTGGTCCTCGAGAACATCGAGCGGCTGCGGCTGACGCACCTCGTCGCGATCGGCGGCGACGATACGCTCAGCTTCGCCGCGCGGCTGGGGGTTGAGGGCGTACCCCTGATCGCGATCCCCAAGACCATGGACAACGACGTGCCGGGGACCGAGTACTGCATCGGCTTCAGCTCGGCGGTCACCCGCGCCAAGGAGCTCATCAACCGCCAGCGCACCACGTTGGGCAGCCACGAGCGGATCGGCGTCTTTCGCATCTTCGGGCGCAACAGCGGCTACAGCGCCTGGTACGCGGCCTACGTCACGAGCAGCCGCTGCGTCATCCCCGAGGCGCCGTTCGACCTCGATCGGCTGTGTGAGCTGCTCGTCGAGGATCGGCGCCTCAACCCATCGGGCTATGCGCTGGTGATCGCCAGCGAGGGAGCCGTGTGGCGTGGCGGATCGGTCGCGGAGGTGGGGGAGGCTGACATGTACGGCCACCGCCACAAGGCCAACGTAGGCGAATCGATCGCCGAGGAGATCCGGCGCCGCTCCGGGATCGAGACCGTCCACAGCGACCTGACCTACGACCTGCGCTCCGGCGAGCCCGATGCGCTCGACACGATGGTCGGCATCACCTTCGCGAACGTGGCGCTGGATCTCATCCATTCAGGGGTCACCGGGCGCATGGTCGCGATCAACGAGGGCAAGTACGGCCACGCGGTGCTGCCCGATGGCAAGGGCGGGGCGCGCACCATCGACGTCGCGTCGCTCTACAACACCGATCGCTATCGGCCGATCTACACCGACAAGCTCGGCTCGCCGCTGCTCCTGGGTCCCGCGGTCGCATCGGACCCCGAATGACCGATGGTGGCGACGCGGCGGCCGCCCGCCGCTCGCGCACCTGGCTGACCGTCGGGCTCATCAGCCTCATCACCGCGGTCGCCTTCGAGGGCATGGCGGTGCCGACGGCGATGCCGGCGATGGTCGGCGAGCTGGGCGGGCTGGAGCTGTACGGCTGGTCCTTCAGCTCGTTCTGGCTCACGAACCTGATCGGCATCAGCCTCGCCGGCATGGACGCCGATCGGCGCGGGCCGGGGCGCGCAATCGGCATCGGCGTCGCCTTCTTCACCGCCGGCATGCTCGTCTCGGGCCTGGCGGGCTCGATGGAGGTCGTCATCGTCGGGCGCGCGGTGCAGGGCTTCGGCGCAGGCGCGATCGGGGCGATCGTGTACGTGGTCATCGCACGCGGCTACCCGGCGTCAGAGATGCCGCGCATGATCGCCTACCTGTCGAGCGCGTGGGTCGTGCCGGGCCTCGTGGGGCCGGCCCTGGCTGGCCTGGTGGCCGATACGCTCAGCTGGCGCTGGGTCTTCCTGGGTCTCGTGCCGCCGATCGCGCTGATCGGGATCGCGGTCGCGCGTCACATTGCGGCGCTGGGGCCTTCGGCCGATGCGCCGACCACGGAGCGCACGGAGCTGCGCCAACGCGTCTTCGACGCGGTGCGGCTGGCCGTTGGCAGCAGCGCGCTGCTCTTCGCCCTGACCGTGGGACAGCCGCTGGTCGCCGTCGCGCTGCTGCTGGTCGGTGGCTGGCTGACGCTGGCCGCGCTGCGCCGCCTCCTGCCACCGGGAACGCTGCTGGCGCGCCACGGCCGGCCGGCGGTGATCGCGGCCATGTTCCTCGTCTCGTTCGCATTCTTCGGAACCGAGTCGTTCGTCCCGTTGGCGGTGACGAACGTACGCGGCGGCACCACGACCGCCGGCGGCCTGGCGCTCACCGCCGCCGCCGTCACGTGGGCCGCCGGCTCGTGGCTCCAGGCGCGGCTGGCTCCGACCCGTTCGCGGCGCCTCATCGTGGGCAGCGGCGCGGCGTGCATCGCGATCGGCATCGGGATCGTGGCACTCATCCTCCTGCCCGCCGCACCGATCTGGCTCGCGCCGCTCGGCTGGGGCGTGGCGGGGCTGGGTATGGGACTCGCGAACTCGACGCTTGCGCTGCTCATCCTCGAGACCGCCGCGCCGGGGCAGGAGGGCGCCTCCTCCGCTGCGCTGCAGCAGATGTTCACCCTGGGCACGGCGCTCGGCGCTGGCATCGGAGGCGCCATGGTCGCGGTGGCCGAAACGTCGAACCTGGCGCTGGCCACCGGGATCGGCGCCGCGGACGCGGCGATGGTCATTGCGGCGGTCATCGCGGTGCTCGTGGCGCTGCGTGTGCCGGCCCGCCCGCCTGGCGGGCGCCGGACGGACGTCGCGCAGCTCAGTCCCGAACCGGTCGCGCATGCCGGCGTGCACGGCGGCTGACGCCGGAGATCCGCGACCGACGGTTGTATCGCGACCGACGGTTGTCAGGCTGGAGGCCCAGGATGGCGCCATGACCGATGACCGACGCCTCATCCTCTCCGTCGACGGCGGTGGCGTGCGCGGCATCATCCCCGCCACGCTGCTGGCGGGACTCGAGCAAGCCACCGGTCGCGCAACGCGTGACACGTTCGACTTCCTGGCCGGTACGTCGGCCGGCGCGCTGATCGTGGGCGGCCTCGTGGCGGGCCTGCCGGCGGAGCGCGTCGCGTCGCTCATCGGCGAGCGTGCCGGCGAGATCGTTCGGCGCCAGCCCTGGAGCCTCCCGGCGCGCATCCTCACCGGCTCGATGTACGACATCGGTGCGCTGAACCGGCTGATCGCGTACGAGCTCGGTCCGGAGGCGGCGCGCTGGAGCATGAACGACTCGCCGCGCGACCTGCTCGTCACCGCCAAGCGGGTCAGCGACGGCATGCAGTGGTACTTCGTGCGCGACAGCGCTCGCAATGCCGCGCGCTTCGGCGGCGTGTCGTTGCTCGACGCGATCACCGCCTCGGTCGCGGCGCCGACCCTCTTCGCCCCGTGGCGCATCAGCGGCATCGGCGAGCTGGTCGACGGCGGGGCGGGCGTGGCAGGTAACCCGGTCTACCAAGCCTGCGTCGAGGCGTTCGACTATGCCGAGGGTTACGATCCTGCGCGCACCACGATCGTCAGCCTGGGAACCGGCTGGTACCCGCAGCGCCGCCGCCCACGCTGGCTCTGGCCGTGGATCGAGTGGCTGCTGAGCGAGCTTTTCCGCTCGCCGGGCGAGCAGCAGACCGAGATCGTGCGCCGCCACTACCGTTCGGCCGCCTTCTACCGGCTCGACGTCCGGCTGCCGCGCGATATCGGGCTCGATGCCTTCGACCAGCTGCCCGACCTGCGCCGGATCGGCGAGTCGTTCGCCGCGGAGGTCGACTGGGCGCCGATCCTGGCCGGCGAGGACTCGCCCTTCCGCATCACCGACGCCACCACCCTGCCGCACCAGTACGTGAACGACTAGGCCGCGGCGCGGCCGCTCGTGCGCGCGGTCTGGAGCCCTTGATGAGCAGGCACTCGCGCACCGGCGGGAGTATCGGAGACTTATTGGTCGTTGCTCCCGCAGGCTGGCGGCAAATGGGCAATATCGCGCCCCAATGCGGATCCTGATTCGCCGTTCGTCCCGCCCGTGATCCAGATCGGCGAGGACTTGGCCGTTACTCCCGCCGGCGCGCGAGTCGGTCGGCGCGCCCGTGCCTCGCGCCGAGAGCCCCGCGGCCTGGCCATCTGCGGTATCGCGGCGCCGCTTCGCCGCTTAGACTCGCCATCGTGAATGACGCGGCACCCCGATTTGGCCCGCTCCCGTCATCGGCCGATCTCGTCATCGTCGGCGGCGGCATCGTCGGTTGCGCCACCGCCTTCTTCGCGGCGCAGGCTGGGCTGCGCGTCGTGGTGCTCGAGCGCCGGCCGGCGCTTGCGACGCTCACCACGCCGGCGAGCACCGGCGCCTTCCGGCTGCAGTTCGACAACCCCGAGGAGGTCGGGCTCGTGCGCGAGGGCGTCGAGCTGTGGGATGACTTCGCCGCGCGTACCGGCCTCTCCGGTTGGGACCTGGCGATCAAGCATGGCGGCTACCTGTTCTGCTCACTGACCGATGCGACCGTCGAGCGCTCGCGCCGCCTCGTCGCGCGCCAGCGCGCCTGGGGCCTGACCGACGTCGAGCTTCTCTCCGGCGACGAGGCGCGCGCACGCTGGCCATGGCTCTCGCCGGCGGTGCGCGGCGCTCGCTACCGTGCCGGCGATGGATGGCTCGACCCCAAGCGCCTGGCGATCGGCTACGCGACCGCGGCCAGCGCGACCACCGGCCCGGCGGCGACCTTCGTTACCGGCTGCACGGTGACGGGCTTCGAGCTCAGCGAGGACGGCTCGCGCCTGCGAGGCGTCCAGACGTCGCGCGGCAAGATCGCCACTGACCTCGTGGTGCTGGCGCCCGGGCCCTTCCTGGCGCCGGTCGCGGCCCTTGCCGGCATGAGGCTCGACGTCCGTCCCACACGGCGCCAGAAGCTCCTCATCCCGGAGATGGCCGCCATCCCCGCGGACGCGCCGATGACGATCGAGGAGGAGACCGCGGCCCACTGGCGTCCGTGGCAGCGCGGCTGCCTGGCGCTCTTCACCGACCCCGCCGAACAGCCCGATGAGCCGCGCGATCCACTGCCGATCGACCACGGCTGGGCCTTCGGCCTGCTCGACCCGTCGAGCGATCACGCACTGGCACGGGTGGCGCCGCTGTGGGCCGATGCCTGGCGTGCCGGATCGGTCTCCGGCTGGTCGCTGCAGGCCGGCCAGTACGAGGTGACGCCCGACCGGCGCCCGTACCTGGGGCCGGCGGGAAGCATCGGTCCGGACGGGATCCATCTCAACGGCGGCTATTCGGGGCACGGGATCATGGCCTCCGCGGCGGGGAGCCGGATGGTCGTCGACGCCATCACGGGACGCCCCGATCCGCGCGCCGCGGCGTTCCGGGCGGATCGGACGATCGCCGAGCGGGAGCACGACATCCTGTGACCGTGCGCCGGCGTAAGGTGGCGCCATGAAGGCCGGGCTACAGATCAACAGCTTCACGTGGGCCGGCGGACCGACCGAGATCGGCCCCACGCTGGCCGAGGCGGCGCGGCTGGCCGACGACGTCGGTTTTGACTCGATCTGGGTCATGGACCACTTTTTCCAGATCCGTGGGCTCGGCCCGCCCGAGGACCCGATGCTCGAGGGCATGACGGCGCTCGGGTTCATGGCCGCGCACACGCGACGCGCGAGGCTGGGCCTCATGGTCGGAGGGATCCACTACCGCCACCCTGGGCTGTGGGCCAAGGCGGTGACGACGCTCGACGTGCTGTCCGGAGGCCGCGCCTGGCTGGGCTTGGGGGCCGCCTGGAACGAGGAGGAATCGACCGCCCTCGGCTTCCCGATGCCGCCGCTGCGCCAGCGCTTCGAGCTGCTCGAGGAGACGCTGCAGCTGTGCCTCCAGATGTGGGAGGGCGAGCGCGGCAGCGAGGGTCGGCTGGAGGGCAGGCACGTCACCGCCACGCGGCTGCTCAACGCGCCGCAGGCCATCAGCCGGCCGCATCCGCCGATCATGGTCGGCGGTGGCGGTGAGCAGCGGACGTTGAAGCTGGCGGCGCGCTACGGCGACGCGTGCAACATCCTGCGCGCCACCCCGGAGACGCTGCGCCACAAGTACGCGGTCCTGCGCGAGCACTGCGAGCGGCTGGACCGCCCGTACGAGGAGATCGAGCGCTCGGCGCTCGGATCGGTTGACCTCGGGCGCGAGGAGCCGGCTCGGGCAGCCGAGCGCTTCCGCTCGCTGGAAGAGGCGGGCGCCCAGCACGTGATCTTCAGCGTACGCGGGACCGACTACCTGCCGCGCCTCGAGCGCATCGGCAACGAGCTGCTGCCGCTCCTGCGCGACTGACGGTCAGATCGCGACCGCGGCCGCCGCGAACTCGCGGATCCGCCGCTCAACCTCGTCGATCGGCACGACCGATCGCTCGCCGCTCGCCCGATCCGTCACCTCCAGCCCACCGGCGGCCAGGGAGCGCGACGAGACCGTGACGATGAGCGGCATGCCGAGCAGCTCGGCATCGGTCAGCTTCACGCCGGGCGACTCGTCGCGGTCGTCGTACAGGATCGCGATGCCGTCATCGGTCAGGCGGGCATACAGCCCCTCAGCGGTCTCGAGCACCTCCGCGTTGCGCGACGCCCCAAGGCTGACAAGCTGCGCCGGATACGGCGCCACGGCGGCCGGCCAGGTGATGCCCTTCTCGTCGTGATGCGCCTCCACCACGCACGCCAGGCTGCGCCCCAGGCCGATGCCGTAGCTGCCCATCACGATCGGGTGGCGGCTCCCGTCCTCCGCGAGGAAGGTCGCGCCCAGCGCCTCGGTGTACTTCGTGCCGAGCTTGAAGATGTTGCCGACCTCGATGCCGTTCGCCAGCCGGAGCGGCGAGCCGCACTGCGGGCAGGGATCACCCTCGCGCGCGCTGGTGATCTCGGCCACGATTTCGGGCACGTAGTCGCGCGGTACGTTGACATTGCGCACGTGCCAGCCGACGCGGTTCGCGCCCGCCACGAGGTTCGGACTGCGCGCCGCGAGCTCGTCGACCACGACGACGGTGTCGTGCGCCCCGATCGGCGAGCCGTAGCCGGGCTCCATGCCGCCGGCGCGGATCTCGTCGACGGTCGCGGGACGCAGGCCGCCGACCGCTTGCACCGCGTTCGAGAGCTTCGTCTCGTTAACGTCGTAGTCGCCGCGCACGATGCCGGTGATGAGTCGCCCGTCGCCGGTCATGAAGAAGGCGGCCTTGGCGGTGCGCGCGGTCGGAATCGCCAGGTGCTCGGCAAGCGTGGCGATCGTCGTGGTGCCGGGTGTTTCGACGTCCTCGCGGGGCAGCGCCTCCTCCGCCTCGGGGGAAGGTTTGCCCACAGCTGCGACCTGCTGGTTGGCCGCGTAGCCGCACGCGTCGCACAGCACCAGCGTGTCCTCGCCGAACGGGTTGAGGGCCATGAACTCGTGGGCCTGGCTGCCGCCCATCATGCCCACATCGCTGGCCACGGCGATGGCGTCGAGACCGAGGCGTTCGAAGATGCGGCTGTAGGCCTCGTAGTGCAGGTCGTAGCTGCGATCCAGGCCGGCCGCGTCGGCGTCGCAGCTGTAGCTGTCCTTCATCACGAACTCGCGAACGCGGATAAGGCCGCCGCGTGCCCGTGGCTCGTCGCGGAACTTGGTCTGGAAGTGGTACAGGATCATCGGCAGCTGGCGGTAGCTCTGCACGATGTCGCGCAGCAGGTCGGCGACGACCTCCTCGTGCGTCATGGCCAGCACCGCATCCCGCCCGGCGCGGTCCTTGAAGCGCACCATCTCGGGGCCGATCTGGTCGTAGCGCCCGGTCTCGCGCCACAGGTCCGCCGGGTGGACGACCGGCATCTCCATCTCCTGCCCGCCGATGCGGTCGATCTCCTCGCGGATCACCTGCTCGATGCGGCGCTGCACCCGCAGCCCGAGCGGCAGCAGCGAGTAGATGCCGGCGCCCAGCTGCCGGATGTAGCCCGCGCGCACCAGGAGGCGGTGCGACGGCATCTCGGCATCGGCCGGGTCCTCGCGGAGCGTGGCGAAGAAGAGATCACTGCTGCGCATGGGAAGCTGATTCTACGGTGCGCAGCGCATCACGCGGCGGCGGAAGGCACCGATGGCGTTGGCCGCGCCCCTACGAGATGCTCAGATGCGCGCAGCCGATGGATCGGCAGGACGGCGATGAGCAGCAGCACCACGCTCGCCAGGAGAAGTCCGTCGATCCCGAGCCAGTCCGCCGCAGTCCCGCTGGCCAGCGCGCCGATGATCTGTCCCACCCCCAGGAAGACCGAGTAGAGGCCCATGATCGCGCCGCGATCCGCCGGATGGCTCTCGCTGATGTCGGCCAGCAGACCGAGCGCCGCGGGCGTGGCACCGGCCAGCACGAAGAGGCCCGCCGCGGCGACGATGATGAGCGGGAGCTGGATGAGGGGCCCGGCTGCCGCAGAATGGTTGACCAGGTAGCCCGCGGCCATCATGACCAGTGCACCCGCGAGCCCGACGGCGATGATCGTAGTGCGCCGGTAGCGTTTGAAGCGGCCGCCCCAGTAGATGAGCCCGGCGAAGAAGATGAGGCCCGCCGTTCCCAGGCCTATGCTGACCTGGATCGGCGAAAAGCCGCCCATCAGCATCTGACCGGCGAACCGGTCGGACGGCTCGCGCACCAGCTGAAAGACCGATTGGGTGGTCCAGGCACCCAGCACGGCATTCAGCGCGATCCATGTCGGCGCCAGCAGCCAGACCTGCGGGTTCCGCATCAGGTGCGCGTAGCGACCCACGTCGAAGCGGCCGTCGGCGCCCTCGGCGAGCCGCTCGGGGTGGTGCAGCTCGCCGACGCCGTAGCGGAAGACGAGCAGCGATCCCATGTAGACCACGGCATTCAGGAGGAAGGCGCCGCGCCCGATGAGCTCGTACAGCGGTCCCGCGGCGACGACCCCGACCGCGATGCCGGCCAGCGTGGCGGCCTCGAAGCGTGCGACCGTACGGCCGCGCAGGGCTTCGTCATCCGAGGTGGCGAGCGCGATGTAGCCCAGGATCGACGGGATGCTGGCTGCCGCCGCCATGCCCTCAAGCCAGCGCGTGGAGCCCAGCAGCAGCAGGTCGGTGGTGAACGCGGTGAGCGTCGCCGCCACGATGCCGAAGAGCGGCCCGTGCTGCATGACGCGGTGCGCGCCCCATCGGTCCGACAGGATGCCGAAGGCCGGTGAGAGCAGCAGCTCGGCGAGGAAGTAGAGCGCGGTGAGGATGCCGACGACGGTGGCGCTGATGGTCGGGCCGCCGTGCGCCGGCAGGTCGGCCAGGTAGAAGACAAGCAGGCCGCCGGTCAGGCCGGTGCTGAAGCGCAGCGTGAACGTTCCGCCCAGGACGGCGACCAGCGAACGATGCATGAGGCGCTACAGGGTAGCGTCGGGGCGCAGCGGCGTCGCGGAAATCGGGGCCGCGGGTCGGCGCCGTCGGCGCTGGCGGAGCGCGCCCACGGCCACGAGCGCCAGGCCATCCAAGGCAAGCGCGCCGGCGCCCCCGAGCACGAGGCGGTCACGCCCGCTCTCGCGCGCCGCGTCGCGCAGCTCGATGGCGCTCTTCGCCTCGTGGTCGGCGTTGGCGCCGTCGCCGGCTTCGAACGCGGCGCGCGCGGCGGCGAGCCGGGCCGGCGCATCGGAGCCCCACAGGCCGACCGTCTCCAGGAGGGTCGGCGCCTCGGCGAGGCGCTCCGTGGCGCGGGACAGCCCGTCAAGCGTGAGCAGCTCGGCCGCTGCCTCGGCGCGCGCGGGGTCGAAGGTGCTGGCGGTTTCGAAGAGCGATTCCAGCCGGCGGGGCGGCTCCAGATCCAGACCCGCGGCAGCAGTGACGATCCGGTCACGTTCGCGCAGGACGTCACGCGCCTGGACGAGGAGATCGGTGGCCTGCTCGAACTCCCAGGCCGCCATCACGTGGCGCACCCCGCGCGGCAGCTCCCACTCGCCGGCCTCGTCGAGCGTGGCGGCATAGCGTTCACGCGCGGCGCGGCGCTCGTCGAGCAGCGGTGCCTCGACATCGGTCACGACCCAGTCGCGCCAGATGTCGTCGAACGGCTCGCCGCTCTGCTCCTCGACGAAGTCGAGCAGTCGCTGCCAGCCCTCCTGCGTCACGGCCCCGCTGCCCTCCGGCTGCGCATCGGGATCGCGTGGCTGGTAGGCGCTGCGGTGCGCGTCGATCGCCTGCCACATGCCCTGCAGCCCCTCGATCGTGGCGCGATCGGCGATGAGCCGCGCGACCTCGTACGTCGCGGCGTACGCGAAGTCCTCGGTGCCGTCGTCCTCGGCGCCGATCTCGCCCCATGCGTTGAGCGGGATGCGGTACGCCTCCAGGTCGTCGCTCAGGCGGTAGGGCTCGGCATCCAGGCCGGCCGCGGTGCCCGCCTCGACGGCATACAGCGAGGCGAATGCCTCGCCCACCCATCGGTCCTCGATCAGGCGTCCGTTGAACCAGGCATGCGCCGCCTCGTGCAGCGCGACGAAGGCGTCGGCGTCATAGCGGATGTTGATGCGCTCCTGCAGGTCATCGTAGACGCCCGCGTAGCCGCCCAGCCGCGAGGTCGCGGCCTCCTCGACCTCCAGATCGGTGCGGATCGGCCATGGAAGACCGATGAGCCTGGAGAGCTCCGGGATGCCGGCCCGCATCCAGGTCGTCATGTTTGCCGTCCAGTCCGGATCGTCCTCCCAGCCGCGGATCACGACCTGCGCCGGCTTGTCGCCGATGGCGAGGTCCAGCTGCTGCTCGCTGAAGGCGCCCGGCGCCTCAGCGGTGACGTAGGCGAACCAGCTCAGGGCGTCGCCGATCTGGCCGCTGCGCAGCACCGTTGCCCCGCCGATCCCGTCGTCGGTCGGGGCCAGGTCGCCGACCTCGATGGTAGGCGTGTAGCCATTCGGTACGTAGACCTCCACGTGACTGCCGGGCGTCTCCGGCGACCCAAAGGCCCAGACCGGGAAGGCCACCAGGCTGGAGCCGATGCGGATGTCGCGGTTCGGCTGGCCGCCGGGGTCGGGCAGGTCGAAGCTGACCGTGAAGGGGTAGCGCTGCTGGTAGAACACCTGCCGGTCGAACGCGATGGCGATCGCCGTCAGGTCGTCGTTCGCTTCATCGATGCTGACGGGCAGTGGATTGCCGATGGCGGTGGCGGCGGCAGCGTTCACCGCGCCCGGCTGGATGACGAGCGTCATGCCGCTGTAGTAGGTGCGCTGGGTCGCGGTGTCGGGCGTGAGTGCCGTCGCCACCGCGTCGATCGAGACGTGGATCCGGCCCTCGGCCGGTGCCGCCACGTACGTTGCCTGGGTGACGAGCGCGAGGCCGTCCTCGGCGGCGCGAGCGGGCTGCACCGCTGCGACCGCCAGGGCAGTCATCGCGAGCGCGACGATCAGCGGGGCCAGGGCACGCGGCAGGGCGAAGGCGCGGCGCAGCCGCTGGCGAGGGTGCATGCGCGCGCAAGTATGCACCGAACAAGCGACCGCCCGGTCCGTTGCCGGACCGGGCGGTCAGTGGTGGTGAGGAGAGACGGCTCAGGCCTGGACGTTGAGCCCGAAGGCGGCCTCGAGCTGCTCGAGGGGCCGGAAGCCGACGGCGGCGCGCGGGGCCTCGCCGGGGGCAAAGTAGGCCACGGTCGGGATGCTCATGACCTGGTAGCGCATCGCGGTCTGTGGGTTGGCATCGACGTCGAGCTTCACGACATCGACCTTCCCCTCGTACTTCGCGGCAAGCTTCTCGACCTCGGGAGCGACCATGCGGCAGGGGCCGCACCAGGTCGCCCAGAAATCAACGACGACCGGCTTGTCGTTCTGCAGCACGAGCTGCTCAAAATTGGCGTCGGTCGCTTCGCGGACGTTCGACATCGGTGATTGAGTCCTTTCTTGCACAGGTTGGTCCGCCGCTTCAGCGCGCGACGCGCTGCAGCAGCCTGTAGATCTCGAGGACGTCGGGGTCCGCGAGCCGATAGAAGACGGTGGTGCCGTCACGCCGGGTGTCCACCAAGCCTGCTGAACGCAGCACCGCCAGGTGCTGGCTCATGTTCGGGACCTGGCAGCCGACGCCACGGGAAAGCTCGCCGACCGATTGCTCGCCTGCGGCGAGCTGCTCGAGCACGCAGAGGCGCTTCGAGTCCGCGAGTGCGCGGGCAATGAGCGCCGAGCGATCGCGCAGCGGTTCGGGGATGAGCATGGTGTCCATCGGCTCCTATCATCTCACGTACTTGCGCAATTACGCAAGTGGAGGTGGGTCGGGCGGAGTTTCTGGCTCGCTGCGGGTCTGTCACGCCGCCCGCGTGATCACCACGTGACCGAAACAGCGCTCGGGACCGGGCTCGCCGG
>JBDTNK010000059.1:0-12527 GCA_039933775.1 Chloroflexota bacterium
TCGAAGAACCAGCGCACAACGTCATACCCGCGACGCTCGAGCTCGTCGCGACGCCACTGCTGCGACGGCATGGCGAACGACGTCAGCGTGCGAGCGCGGCCCAGGTCGCCCTGGGCGTCCGCGACCTCGCGGGCGCGGGCTTCGGCGGCATCCTGGAGGAGGGGCATCAGGTCGTGGTCATCGGGCCCGACCATGACCCGCACCGGATGGTCGCGGCCACCGGCGCCCTCGTCGACCCATGAATGGCGCACCCAGCCACGCGGCACACCGTCGACCTCGGCGATGATCACGTCGTGCGACGCGTCGAAGTGCGGCGTCGGTGTGCGGAACCAGATGGTCATCTGTTTCACGTCGCGGCGCTCGGGGATGCCGTCCGCCTCCGACATCGCGTTCCAGATCCCGACGAGCGCCGGCACGTCCTCCGCACCGCGGTAGGCGCGCAGGGTCGCGCGGCCGGCCACGGTCATCGGTCCACCTCCATCGGCTTGCGATACGCGAATGAGCGCGTGTGCACGCCGAAGCCGGCGCGTTCGTACAGTCCCAGCGCGCCCGATGGATTGGCTGAGTCGACGCCCAGCATCGCCTCGCTCATGCCGGCCTCGCGCAGCCGGGTGAGGGCGCGTGCCACGATGGCGGCGCCGAGCCCGCGGCGACGCCAGGCGCGCCGCACGAAGACGGTCTCGAGCCAGCCGCGCCGACGTCCGAACGCCTCGTTCTCCGCGCGGTAGATCGCGTTTGTCACGCCACCCGCGATCTCGTCGCCGTCCCAAGCGACGACGTACAGCCCCGGCTCGGCATCGGGGTCGGCCAGCGAGCGCTCGAACGCCGCCTCGGAGCCGTCGAAGCCGCCCCAATGGTCGGCGAACGCCTCGACGTCCGCGTCCCACAGCTGCTTGAGGCTGGCGCGGTCGGTGCCGATCGGCCGGATCTCGATGCCCTCGGGCATCGGCGGCATCTCGATCGCCTCGAGCGTCGGGCGCAGCATGTCGAAGAAGTAGCGCTCGACCACGTAGCCGTGTCGCTCGAGCAGGCGGCGCTTGCGCGTGCGCTCCTCGGGCGACCAGGAACCGAAGCCCATCGGTCGCTCGGCCGTGACCGCTGGATGCGCCCGGGCGTGGTCTTCCTGCCAGGCCAGGATGCGACGCCCGATGCCGCGGCCGCAGACGTCGGGATGCACGTAGCCCGACAGGCGGAACTCGCGCAGCCCATCGGTCGTGTCGACCCAGTCGACCCAGCCGTAGCCAACGAAGGCGCCGTCCAGCGTGGCGCAGACCATGTCCGTTGCCGGGCTGAAGGCACCGGTCGCATGGCCCAGCCAGTTGGCGAGCTGCTCGGCCGTGTTGAGGTCGTCCATCCCGTCCGCCGCGTTGCAGGCATTCGAGACGCGCACGAACTCGGCAACGTCGGGCGCCGCTTCGCCGTAGGTGAGGAGGCGGAGTCCGGGAACCTCCGGGCTCGCCTCGTGAACCGTGGTTGTCTGATCGCTGTTCGACATCGGTCTCTCAATGGCTCCTTTAGCCAACACGCTTCAGCTTGCCGGTACGCTTCGCAAAGTGCTCGGCCCGCCCGAAGGCCCACAGGCCCAGGGGAATGAGCACGACGCCCATGACGAGCAGCGGCCAGATGTCGCCGACCAGCTGCGTCGGCGGCGTCCCTTCGATAAGCCCCGCACGCACGCCGTCGAGGACGTAGGTGGCCGGGCTGAACTGCGACAGGAACTGCATCCAGCCGGGCAGCACCTCGACGCTGTAGTAGACGCCGCTGATGAGCAGCAGCACCGACTGCAGGACGAAGGTCATCTGCGCGCCGCGCTCGACGTAGATGAGCGGCAGGATGGCGGTCATGATCCCGATCCCGATGAACGAGAACGATCCCAGGATCATGAACACGACGGCCGTGCCGAAGTTCGCCTGCGCGAGGTCCAGCTCGAAGAAGAGCGACAGGACCACGAGCACCACCACCGTATGAATCAGACCATAGGCGATGGCATACACCGTGGAGCCGATCATCTGCGCGTAGCGACGCACGGGGGCCATGAACGTGTATTCCAGCGTCCCCTCCCAGCGCTCCCAGGTGACCGTCTCGGCGATGAAGCTGAAGACGACCGACAGGTAGTTCCAGAAGATGGCGCCAATGACCAGCGTCAGGAGCAGGCGATCGTCGCCCTGTTCCTTGCCGATGAGCGACACGGCCAGCGCGCCGGCAACGGCATAGACCAGGAAGGCGGCCTCCCAGCCCCAGTAACGCTTGGTCAAATTGAAGTTCCGCTCGACGAAGGCGTACGAAGCCTTCAGCTCGCGGGTCATCAGAGTCATCGGTTCTTGAACTCCTCTCGGTATGGCGTGGGGAGCCGACCCGGTCCGGCTAGTTGGACCGGATCGGCTTGAGCGTGGGCTCGGACGCCAGCCGCGCGCCAACGCGCATCAGCTGATGTCCGACCCAGCGCCGCACGGTGCGGCGCGCGGGGCGTCGATGGGCGCTGTGGATCTGGTTGCGCAGCTGCGCGGCTTGGGCCTCATGCGCGCCCTGGACATCCCGGATGTCGGGCAGGATCAGCACGGTTCTCACCTCCTTTCTTGTCGCTATTCGTCGTCGTCTTCGTTGTCTTCACCGATGTCGTCGTCGAGCGACTTGCCGGTGAACGTCATGAACACGCTGTTGAGCGTCGGCTCCACGCCGTAGCGCTCGGCCACCATGGCCTTGAGCCCGTCCGGCGTGTCCTCCGCGACAAGCCGACCGTCGTTGATGACCGCGATCCGATCGCAGAGCCGCTCGGCCTCGTCGAGGTCGTGCGTGGTGAGCACGATCGTCGCGTCATGCGTCGCCATCAGCTCCTCGATGAAGGCCTGCACGTCCAGCTTGCTGCGCGGGTCGAGGCCCGTCGTCGGCTCGTCGAGCAGCAGCAGCGTGGGACTCGTCAGCAGCGCCCGCGCGATCGCGACCTTCTGCTGCATGCCCCGGCTCATCTGCTCCAAGGGACGGTTCAACCGCTTCTCGCCGATGCCCAGCCGCGCCAGGATCCGGACCGCCTCTCCCTTGGCCGCCTTGGCATCCATGCCGTACAGGCGAGCCGCGTAGGTCAGGTTCTCGTGCGGGCTGAGCTTCTTGAAGAAGGCCGCGTCCACGCTCACCCGGTTGATCAGGCGCTTCACCGCCATCTCGTCCCGCTCGATGTCGTGGCCGAACACCTCGACCTTGCCCTCGTCCAGCGTGAGCAGCGTGCTCACCAGGCGGATGAACGTCGACTTGCCGCTGCCGTTTGCACCGAGCACGCCGTAGATCTCACCGCGGTGGATCGTGATCGACACGTCGTTCACGGCCACGACGGACTTCTTCTTGCGCCCGATGACGAATCGCTTCGTCAGGTGGTCGACGAGCAACGCCGGCACACCATCGCGGTCGATCGGCCGCCGAGGAAGTGCCTCGGTCGCAGGCGCCAGCGCCGCTCCGGGCAGCGCGGCCGGCAGGTCCGTCCGGACATCGGTCTTCGGTTGTTCAAGGATGCCGGTCATGTCGTGTTCCTCGGTGTCGGCCATTCATTGCTCTTCTTGCTGCGATCCGTTCCGGACATGGAAAGAGCCGCGGGTCCTGGGCGGTCCGCGGCTCCTGGTTGCGTTGCCGGTGAGGGCAACAAAAAAGCCGTGGACCCGATCCGGCCCACGACTCGTGGCGTCTGGTTGGCGGCACTGCCGCCGTTCCGTCAGCTCGAGATGGGCACAGATCTCCCGTCAACGCCGTCGTTCGTCGACGGTCGCTCGCTCGGTGCGATTGGGGCGTTGATGAGGAGATTCATTGCCGTCTGATTAGTCCTCGTTGGTGGGATCTGCGCACAACTCGCCCTCGCAGGCGAAACTGGTGCCGGCGGAGTCTACGACCGGCGCCGGGTCGATGTCAAGGTTGGGTTCGGCGGCGGATCCGCCGAACGAACATCGTCACCGAGTCAGCTCACCAGCAACATGACACATGCTCGTCGCGGAGTCCTTTACGCAGGCGTCCGCGGCGACTTGGGCCCGTATCCGCCGGAAATCGACCCAGGAATGCGTCGGATGCTCGCTTCTCGGCGCGCCCCCCCGGGGGCATCACGGGTCGACGCCGCGCGGTCCCGCCATGTCGAACGCCCCGCTGCCACCGCGGCCGTTGAAGCGTCCCAGCAGATCGCGCCCGAGCAGCGCGAATCCGACCGCGAGCGCAGCGACCACCCCGCCGACCGCGAGCTTCAACCCGCTCACCTCGAGCAGCGCGCCGCGGTCGCCCTGCGGCGGCTCGGGGAACTGGAAGTAGTAATTCCACGGGGGCAGCGTGCGGGTGGCGTTGATGTACCAGTCGGGCATCGGCAGCGCGGCCGCCAGCGGGAACAGGAGAATCCCCACCACGACGGTCGCCGCCAGGAACGCGATCGCGATATCGCGCAGCCACGGCCGGCGCAGCGCCTCGTCCACGAAGACGGCCACCGCGATCAGCGTGAAGGGCAGCGCGGTGAAGTAGTGGTACATGAACGAGGCGCGCTCGATGCGGACCCACGGCAGCCATTGGAAGGCGAAGGCCATGACGAGCAGCACCAGGGCCAGCGAGCGGCGGCGCCACGCCAGGAGCCCGGCCAAGAGGATGGCGGGCACGCCGGCCCAGATGAGCAGCGGGTTGCCGCCGTTGTAGATGACCTGCATCCGCGCGCCATCGAAGTCCTGCGAGTGGAACCAGACCGGCTTGAGATCCAGCGGCCAGCTCCACCACGGCGAGCTCGCCGGATGTCCGGCCTGCAGGCCGAAGTGGTAGATGAACATCTGGCTCTGCAGCTCGTCGATCGTCCAGCCGTATCCGGGCCCGCTGTTGGGCCCGGCCCACGCATGGCCCAGGTTCAGGTACGGGATGTAGAGCAGCCCGTAGACGACGATCGGCACGATGACCAGGCAGGCTCCGATCCACGACCAGCCGAAGCCGGCCAGTGACGAGGGTTGCCACCACCATCGGTCCGTCTGCGGTGCCGACAATGAACGGACCGCGCGAAGGCCGATGAGCGCAAGCGCCACCCCGATCATGACCAGCACCGGCCAGCCGGCCTGGGCGCCGCGCGACAGGATGCTGAAGATGAATTCGACCGCGTCGCCGGGGTTCCGCGCGCCCTCGACCGTCGGGTAGGCGACGGCGAAGGCCAGCCCGATGCCGCCCAGCACGACGCCGGTTGCCGGCAAGGCGAGCAGGTCGCCCGCGCGCAAGCGCACCGGGCGCTGGTAGACGAAGAAGAGGGCGAAGGCCAGACCGAGCAGCATGATCACCAGGAACGGCCAGGGTGCGCCGATGCCGCCCACCACCGCGGCCAGCGCCACCAGCCCGACGAGCACCAGGCGTCCGAGCTGCGACCTCGCCAAGGCGAGGACGAGCAATCCGGCAAGCGCGTAGAAGCCGGTCCACTTGCTTGCCGCCGCAAGACCGATGAGGACCCCGGTGAGCGGCAAGGCCCACCACGCGCTGCGCGCCCATCGGCCGCTCCAGACCTGCCAGAAGACGAAATATGCGGCAACGATGAAGAAGGCGACGAAGACGTCGTTCATGGCGATGCGGCTCATGGCGTAGCTCATCGAGTCGAAGGCGAAGAAGAGGCCGGCCAGCACCGCGATCCGCCGCCGCCCGAAGAGCGTGGCCGCGAACAGGTAGAGCAGCCCCGCGAGCAGCGACCCGAAGACGACCCCGGCGAGCCGCCAGGCGAAGGCGTTACTGCCCGCGTCGACCACCACCAGCGCGCCGCCGGTCTCGGTCGCGGTGGCCACCATCAGCCGCTCATGGTCGTCCTCGGGGGCATGGCTGCTGACGTCCATGGCGAGGGAGAGTGGCTGGCCGCCCAGCAGCGTGGTGTCGAACGCGGCGTAGCCGACGTCCTGGTTGTTCGAAGGCTCACCGTCACCGTGGGGCTCCACGGTCCAGATGGCGCCCTCGCCGTCCTGCGTGCCCGCCACGAAGACCATGTTCGCGTACTCGTTCCACGCGATCTGGCTCGGCGCCCCGGGAAGCGGCGCGGTGTCGATGTAGCGGGTCTGGTCGGCGTCGACGATCGCCAGGCTGCCCTGGGTGAGCGGATGCTCGTCGTTCGCCTCGAGCGGCCCGGCGGGCAGGAAGATGCGCTGCTCCTCGCCGCTGCCGAGCACGACGAACGGCCCGGCCAGTGCGACCGGGATGTCGTCGACGGCCGGCACCTCGGCGCCGTCGTTGTCAGTCGCCGGCTGAACCGTGCCCGCGTCCAGGAAGCGGACGGTGCCGGCCTCCATGTCGGTCACCACGATCATGGCCGGCGACTTCTCGGCGACCGCCGCGACATACCCGATGCCGCCGGCCTGCACCGCGAAGCTGCCCAGCTCGGCGCCGGTGGCGCGCTCGAGCGCGGCCACGCCGCCGCCGCCGCGCACCAGGGTCAGCTGCCCGCTCGACGGCAGCACGATCTGGGCGATGCCGCTCAGCGTCGTCTCGAGCGCACCTGCAGGCTGCGGCGGGGCACGCGCGCCACTCGCCGCCAGGAAGTCGGCCAGCGGGTAGAGGTCGATCGAGCCGCGATCCGCGTAGCCGACGAGCAGCCGCGCGTCGACGTCATCGAAGGCGAGCGCGGTCACGGTCCCCGGCACGCTCCACGACGCGACCTCCGCGCCGCTCGTCGTGTCGCGCGCGCTGATCGTGGAGCCGGACGCGACGAAGGCGATCGACGCAAGGCGCTGCTGCTCGGTGCGCTGGACCGCGACGGTCAGCGCCGTGGCAGGCGCGCCGAGATCGGTCGCGTCCACGACCTGGTTCGGGTTGGCGATGACGATGCCGGCCGCGATGAGGTACTTGGCCAGCATCGGGTGCGTCCACTCGTACGTGTCGCGCGTCCAGCCGTTGTTCCAGTCGGCCAGCCACTCGGTCGCCGATCGGCCGTGGTAGACCTCGTCGAAGTGCTGGGGGCGCGGGATGTCCAGCCGCCAGGCACGGAACCCGAAGGCGAGCACCACCAGGCCGATGACGATCGCCAGGTCGATGCGGTCGAGGCCACGCGACCGCTCCCGAAAGAACAGATCGTTCGGCGCGCTGCGCAGCCACGCGGGGATCCATCGCGTCAGCGGCCCGGGCTCATCGGGAGAGGCGGCCGGTCGCGGTCCGGGAGGCACCACGCGGACCGGCGCAGCGGGCGCCGGCACGACGGCGTGCGCCAAGCTGGCGGATCGGAGCACGGCGTTGGTGGCGACGAGCCAGATCAGCCAGCCAAGGAGCAGCACGCTCCCCGCGGAGAGCAGGTAGATGCCGGGAGGCGAGAGGATCGTGGCGGCCAGGAGCGGGTCGCGCACCATCGGCAGGCCGCCGACCCCGGGATTGAGCGTGGGCCCCTCGACGAACGACCAGTCGTAGGTGTAGGTCCAGTACACGTTCATGAAGAACGAGAGCGACAGGCCGGCGTAGAGCAGCACCCAGCGCCAGCCGCCCAGGATGAACGGCGCGGCGAGCACGAGCGCCGGGAAGAGGTAGCGTTCGTGGACCCGGGTCGGCAGCACGAAGAAGGCAACCGCCAGCAGCAGGGAGACCAGCAGCACCCCGGTTACATCGTCGCGGCGCCAGGCACGCCACAGCGCGTAGATCGCGACGGCACCGAACAACAGCCCACCGAGCAGCTGCCACGACAGCAGGAAGCCGCCGACCGCCAGCCCTGGCGCCTCGACCCCGCAGCCGGCGAAATCGGGAAGGTTGGGCGGCACGTCGCAGCCCCACAACCCTGTGCCGGCGAGCCCGCTGACCGGGTTCATCCACAGGTTGAAGGCATTGATCGTCACGCCGGTGTACGTGCTCGCCGCCTCCAGGAACTTGCCGACGAGCGAGTGGTTCGGATCGCCCGGCGACCAGATCGACATGCCGAACGGCAGGATCAGCACGACGAGCGTGCCCAGACCCGCGGCAAGCGAGGTGAGGACGCGCAGCGCGTCGGGGCGGCGGTCGTGCTCGGGATCGCTCGAGCGCCCGGCGAGGTGGCGCTTCAGGCCAACGATCACGACGACCGGGATGATGAATGCGTACTGGAATTTCACGAGGAGCGCCAGCACGGCGCCCACCGCGGCGGCCTCGGTCCAGCCGCGGGCGAGCAGGTAGATGGTGCCGATCAGGACCATCGCGCCGACCGAATCGACCTGTCCCCAGACCGATGCATTGAAGATCGTGCCGGGGTTGAAGAGCACCGCGGCCGCGGCTGCGAGGCCGGCGCGCTCGCTGAAGTAGCGCCGGCACAGGACGAAGAGCATCGCCGCCGAGCCCAGGTCGCCAAGGATCCCCGGCAGTTTCACCAACCCGCCGGTGATGTCGAGGCCCAGGAGCGGATGGAGCGCCGAGCCGATGCCGCCCAGCCCCCACAGGACGTAGAGGTAGCCGGGTGGATAATCGCTGAAGTAGCCGGTCTCGTAGAATTCGCCGGGTCCGTTCGCCGCGAGACGGATCGCCCAGGACGTGAAATCGCCCGTATCGATCCGGAAGCCGCTCTGCGGCACCAGGATTCCCGCGATAAAGGCACGCAGGAGCAGCCCGATGACGAGCAGTGCGACGAGGAGATGTCCGGCGGGAACTCCCGCCAGGAACGACCTCGCGCCCTGCCGCACGGAGGCGCGGGTCGTGGCGGAAGGCGCAGCGCTCACGGGCGGCGCCGAAGCGTGTCGAGCGGCACGGTGGCGGTGAGTATACATCCGGTCCGAGACGCTTCCGGAGCGCGCCGCGGTTCCGGACGCCGCGGTCGAATGGTCGCCTATCACGATGGATTGACCTGGTTCGCGGCGGCCGCGGTCGTGGTCTTCGCGTTCGGCATCTACCTGCGCACGATGCTGCCGGGCCTTGGCTTCTGGGACACCGGCGAGGCCCAGACCGTGCCGCACACGCTCTCGATCTTCCACCCGACCGGGTTCCCGACCTACACGCTCCTCGGCTGGGCGTGGAGCCAGCTCCCGTTCGGCAACGTCGCCTACCGCATGAACGTGATGAGCGGCGTCTCGATGGCGCTCACGGCCGGCCTCGTGGCCCTCATCGCGGCGCGGCTCATCGAGGAGCGGCATCGGCCGACCGTCGCGGCCGCCGCGGGCATCGCCGGGCTCGCCTTCGCGATGGCCTCGGAGCCGTGGGACAACGCCGCGCGCGCCGACGTGCACGCGCTCCACGCGCTCGTCGTGGCGTCGGTCCTGTGGCTCCTGCTCACCTGGCGCAGCGCGGTGCGACGCGCCTCACCGCGCAGCGGCCGCTGGCTCATGGCCGCGGCACTCGTCTTCGGCCTGGGGTTAGGCAATCACCCGCTCACCGGGCTGCTCGCCTTCGGCATCGCGCCGTTCCTGTTCCTGGTGGATCCCAACCTGTGGCGCAAGCCGCAGCTGATCGTGGCGTGCGCCGCGCTCCTGGTCATCGGGCTGGGGGTCTACCTGTACATCCCGCTGCGCGCGACGATCGGGCCCGAGCCGCCGCTTTTCTACGCGCGTCCCGACAGCGCCGACCGGCTGCGCTACCTGCTCTTCGCCGAGCAGTTCCGCGATCTCTTCGCGCACTTCGACGACCCGCTCGCCTTCTTCGCGCAGCGCTGGGACAAGACCGAGAGCGTGCTCGCAGCGCAGTTCATCGGTCCTGGATGGCTGCTCGTCGCGTTCGGCGCGGCGACCGTGGCGGTGCAGCGCACAAGCACCTTCATGCTCCTCAGCCTGATCGTGGTCGTGAACATCTGGTACTCGATGAACTTCCAGGACGGAGACATCGATCGCTACTACCTGACCACGGTGATCGTGGCCGCACCGCTGCTGGGGGTGGCGATCGCCGGGCTGGCGGCGACCTGCGCGCGCGCCGCCGCGGAGCTGGGACGACGGCTCGGACGCGTCGCGCGGCGACGCGTGGCGGCGGCCGCCTCGCTCGTTGTCCTGCTGCTCACGCTGCTGCTCCCCGCCGGATCGCTGGTGACCCTGTACGACGCGCGGGATCGAAGCGCTGACCATGAGGCGGACCGCTGGGTGGCATCGGTCTTTGACGCCCTTCCGCCTGATTCGGTGATCCTGTCGTGGTGGAGCTACAGCACGCCCCTCTGGTACCATCGCTGGGTCCTTGGTGAGCGTCCGGATGTCACCATCATCGACGAGCGCAACATGCTCGACGACGGCTACGCCACCTGGGACGGCGCGATTCGTGCCTTCATCGGCAAGCGGCCGGTCTACCTGGTCCCTCCCGAATGGGAGTCCCAGCGCCTGCTTCGCCTCTTTGACACCGAGACGATCTCGACGTATGCGGGCTACACCAAGCTGCAGCGCGTGAAGGAGCCAGCCGAGCTATGACCGATGATGGTTTCGCGCGACCACACCTCACGTTCTTCTTCCCGGCCTTCAACGAAGAGGAGAACGTCGCGCAGACCGTCGAGCGCGCGCTGGCCGATATCGGTCCCCTGGTGCCCTCGATCGAGGTCCTGATCATCGATGATGGCTCCACCGACCGCACCCCGGAGATGGCCGATGCCCTGGTGGCTGGAGATCCCCGCGTGCGTGTCCATCACCAGGAGAACCTCGGCTACGGCGGCGCCCTGCGCGCGGGTTTCGATCATGCGCGCGGCGACCTCATCTGCTTCTCCGATGGCGACCTGCAGTTCGACCTGGCGGAGATGCGCCTCCTGCTCGAGCGCCTGGCGGACGATCGCCGGCCGGTCGACGTGGTCATCGGCTGGCGCCGCAAGCGACGCGATCCGCCGCACCGGATCCTCATCGCCAAGACGTACAACACGATCGTGTCGGTCCTGTTCGGCCTGCGGGTGCGCGACATCGACTGCGCCATGAAGCTCTTCCGGCGCGAGGTGTTCGACGGCCTGCGCCTCGATGCCACCAGCCCCTTCCTGTCGGCCGAGCTGCTCATCAAGCTGCGCGCCCGCGGCGAGCGCATCGCGCAGCTCGGCGTGACGCACTTCCCGCGCGCGGCGGGAACCAATACCGGCGCCAGCTTCCAGAAGATCCTGCGCACCTTCCGCGACATCGGGAAGCTGCGCTGGGCGCTGTGGACGAACCGTCGGGATGTCCTCGGGGAGGCGCGCGCGCGACCCTGATCGGTTCCTCGCTCACTGGTCGGTGCCAGCCTCACTGGCCAATTAGCGAACGAACCGCCGATAAGACCGCTTCCTCCGCCGTGCGGCAAGCGAGGCTGGCGTGGTGACGCAGGACGCTTGTCTCGTTGCTCGATTGGCCAGTGAGGCTGGCAACGCCCGCGGCAACGCCCGCGGCGGGGCTAAGAGGAGCTCTCCTCGGGGGGTGGGCCGCCGCCGCCCTGGTTGGGGAGGTCGATCTCGAGCGAGTTGACGAACTCGCGGAACACCTCGAGCTTCTCGTCGCCCTCCTCGTCTGAGCTCGTCTCCTCCGGCTCCACCCCGGCCTCGTCGAGGACCCGCTCGTCGACGTAGATGGTGGACCCGGTGCGCACCGCGACCGCGATCGCGTCCGACGTTCGCGAGTCGATCTCGGTCTCGGCACCATCGGCCAGCTCCAGGTAGAGGCGAGCGTGGAAGGTGCCGTCGGTGACGTGGGTGACCACGACCCGGCTGAGGCGCGCGCTCGTGGCGCCCAGCACGCTGACCATCAGGTCGTGGGTCAGCGGCCGCTCGGCGCTGAGGCCCTGCAGGCGCATGGCGATGGCGTTCGCCTCGGCCGGACCGATCCAGATCGGGAGGTATCGGTCCCGTTCGGTCTCCTTGAGGATGACCACGTGCTGCGTCGAGAGCATGTGGACGCGCACGCTCTCGACGACCACCTCGATCAGCCGCACGCGGCTTTCAGGTCCTTCGCCCATGGACCGATTCTAGCCCTCGCCCCCAGCGGGCGTCCGATGCGGCGCCTACTCCAGGACGACCCGCACCACTCGGTTGGGCGTCAGCAGCAGGGCCGAAGGTGGCCCGTCCGCGACCGAGGTCACGCTCATGCCGATGACCTCGCCGAGCAGTCCCGCCTCCGACCCGCGGCGCGGCGCGAGCCACTGGCGTACGAAGGCGCCATCGGCGCGCGAGAAGGCGATGATCCGGGCGTTGGCGGCGTCGTAGACGTAGAACAGCTCGCGATCGCCGACGGTGGCGCCGTCAAGCAGACGGTAGTCCAGCGCGTCGCGCACCTCGCCGTCGGGCGGCTGGTCGAGCGAGTAGTCCGCCTGGGACAGCGGCGTGCCGAAATTCACGCGCGTCACGGTGTTGCGCTGCAGCAGCCACAGGTTGGCGTCGACGCGCAGGTCGCGCGCCTGCTGCGCCGGCAGGTCCGGCTCGCCGGTCAGGAACGGCTCGGGCGGATCGGGGTAGGTCACCGGGATCACCGCCGGCGGGGTCCACTTGTCGATCTCACCCGTGCCGCCATCGACGGCGTACAGCGTGAAGATCTCGAGCGGCGGCCTGTGCTGTAGCGCGCCGAGCAGGCGGGTCTCCGGACTGATCGCCTCCACGCCGGCCAGCGCCATGATCCGCCCGACGCGCTCGTCCAGATCGAAGCGCCACGCCTGTCGCTCGCGATCGATGACCACCACGTCGGTCGCCGCGGTGGCGA
>JBDTNK010000060.1:0-12255 GCA_039933775.1 Chloroflexota bacterium
ACGCCGGCGAAGGAATTCCCGCCGATGAGCTGGAGCGGATCTTCGAGCCGTTCGTCCGGCTCGCTGGGTCCGCGGACGCCCCGGGGCCGAAGGGGATCGGTCTGGGACTCGCCATCAGCCGCGACCTCGCCCGCGCCATGGATGGCGATCTCACTGTCAGCAGTGTCGTCGGCAAAGGCAGCACGTTTGTGCTCGAGCTACCCGGCCGCTGATCCCGTTGATGCCACCCGGCGGGCGGGTGCGATTCCGGCGGGCATGGAGGAGAAGGCCCCATGCGGAATCGAACGTCGCGCTCTTCAGGTATGTCACGGCGGTTGGGCTGTCAGCGTTGCTTTCGCTCCTGGCAGTCGCCACAGCATTCATGGATCACGGACAGGGCTCGTGGCCGTAGGCCGCTAGCCTCGTCTGTCAGGTCAGGTATCGACTCCTCAGCCAGCTAGCCCGCCCGGAACGTGCCCGCCCTCGGCCCACATCAGCGCCAATCGCCGTGCTGTCCGCCGTGGCGGCCAGCGTCTTCTCTCCTCGGCTGCCGTGGCCGAATCGAGCATGTCTTAATCCGAGCTCCCTATCCCATCGTGATGGTGCGGGTCCTCGTGTAAAACTCCCGGGCCGCACGACCCTGCTCGCGCGGTCCGTAGCTAGAGGCTCCGTCGCCGCCGAACGGAACCCAGAAGTCGGCGCCCGTGGTGGAGCCGTTTACCCGGACCATGCCGGCGGTCAGTCGCGCCGCAAGGTGCTCGGCGCGGTTGACATCTGTCGAGAAGACGGCCGCGGCGAGACCGAAGCGTGTCCCGTTGGCTATGCGCAGCGCCTCATCGGTTGAATCGACGACCATGATCGCAGCGGCGGGACCAAAAGTCTCCTCCTGCACGAAGGCGTCCGTGGGATCGTCGACGCGGATGAGCGTGGGCCGCACGAACCAGCCCTGCCGGTCGACAGTCTCGCCACCGGCGACGAGTTCTGCTCCGCGGTCGAGGGCCTGGGCAATGGCGCTGCGGACCTCGCGTTGCGCACTCTCGTGGATGACGGGGCCGACGTCGGTCGCCTCGGCGCGTGGATCTCCCACCTGCAAAGAGTTGACGCGCGCGCTCAGCCGCTCGATGAAGGTCTCGGCCACAGGTCGGCTCACGATCACCCGCCGGGTCGCGGTGCACTTCTGGCCGGCATAGCCCATGGCCGCCGCTGCGATCGTGATAGCTGCGTGATCGAGGTCGGCATCCTCCAGCACAATCGACGCGTTCTGTCCACCCATCTCGGCCTGGACCGCCCCGCCCCGGGCAGCAACCCGCGCGACCACGCGCCGACCCACGGCGCTAGAGCCGGTAAAGGAGACGCCCGAGACGCGATCGTCGTCGAACAGGGCATCTGCGTCCGCGCCCCGCGCCGGAACGAGGGTGAGCAGCTGCTCCGGGAGATCAGGTCGGGCGAGCTCGGTGAGTCGCTCACCGCTTCCGACCGCGTCCGATGATGGCTTGAAGAGCACCGCATTCCCGTATGCGAGCGCCGGACCGAGCTTCCAGGCAGGAATC
Organism: Chloroflexota bacterium; assembly: GCA_039933775.1. Classification (GTDB taxonomy): domain Bacteria; phylum Chloroflexota; class Limnocylindria; order QHBO01; family QHBO01; genus JBDTNK01. The sequence continues at coordinate 1,530 of JBDTNK010000060.1, forward strand.
GCGAGCGGGAAGTTCCAAGGACAGATCGCCGCGACGACGCCGAGCGGCCGCCGTTCTACCATCGTGCGGGAGTACGGGGTGGATCCTGGCAGCAGCTCGGCGATGCGATCGAAGGCCGCCTGGGCGTAGTAGCGGAGGATGGCCACCGTTCGCGCGACTTCAGCCCGCGCTTCGCCAATGGGCTTGCCGACTTCATCGGAGACGAGCGCGGCGAGCGCGGTCGCGTCGCCCGCAACGCGCTCCGCCCACCGTTGCAACGCGTTCGCCCGCGCGGCGGCATCAGCGGCCCATTCGGGCCAGGCGCCGCTTGCTGCCTCGATCCGCCGATCGAGCGCGGCAGCCCCCATGACCGGCACCGATGCAACGACCTGTTCCGGCTCAGCGGGATTCATGCTGACGATCTGATCGATTTCTGTCGCCTGTCCCACGAAGTTCCTCCCGCGCACTGCCTGAGCCCCTTGACAGAGTGTTATACAACTGTTCCACATGGGACGCCCAACCGTAACAGTGCAGTTGGCGAACGGGCAGGCCGTCGAGGTGCGGCTCGACCGGGATGCTGGCGTGCCACTGCAATCTCAGCTGTTCGAGCAGTTGAAGCACTTCATTGGGACGCGGCGCATCGAGCAGGGGCAGCGGCTGCCATCGGTCAGGCAGCTCGCACGCGATCTGAGCCTGTCGCCCGTGACTGTCTCGCGGGCCTTCGCCGAGTTAGAGGCGCGCGGCCTGGTCGAGGCACGCCAGGGGAGCGGCGTCTTCGTCGTCGACTTCACCCAGATCGACACCGCGACAGGCCCGCAGGCTGGTCGGCTGCGCGACTTCGCGGCGGCGGTCGTCTCGCAGGCGAGGCGGCTCGGCTATGAGTCCGACGCGCTTGCCGAGGCAATTCGCGCTGCCGGCGCTTCGCTGGGCCGTCGCGATACACGGCTCATCGCCGTGGTCGACGAGTTCGACTCGGTGGACCCGCAGGTGGATCAGCTCGTTGCTGCGCTGAGTGGAGACGGAGTCCGGGTGGTGGGCCTGCGTCTCGACGAGATGGAGGCCCGTGCTGATGTCATTGACCGCGCCGGTGTGATTGCCTCGGCGCCGCACTGCTTCGGCCTGGTCAGACAGCAGTTGCAGGAGCGCCAGGAGGACGTCATCGGGCTGACGATGACGCTCAGTGAGGACGTCCGTGCGCGGTTACGCCGTATCGAGCCGAGCAGCAGCGTGGTAGTCGTCGGTACGCTCCCCTCGTTCCTCTCATGGATGTCCTATCTCATACGGCTCCAGGTGCCGCTGCACACGGATCCCATCGAGGTCGCGATGACCGACGAGGCGGCCGTTCGACGCGCGGTGGCAAGAGCCGACGTGGTCGTCTACGGCAGCGGCGTGCGTCATCGGCTGCCACCAATGCTGCCCCAGGGACTCGAGGCGATTGAGCTCCGTCACATTCCCGACGAGGAATCGATCGCGAACCTGCGCAACCATCTCGATCGCATCGCCGACCAAGGGATTCTGCGACAGGGGGGCGCGGCGTGAGGATCGGTCGGTACCTCGTCCGTCGCCTCCTGCAGTTGCTGCCGGTCCTACTTGTCATTGCCACGATTCAGTTCGCGCTGATCCAGCTTGCACCGGGTGACGCCGCGCTGGTGATTGCCGGCGAGAACCAGGACCCGGGATACATCGCCGCCCTTCGTGATCGATTCGGTCTGGATCAGCCAATGCCCATCCAGTACGTCACCTACCTGGCGAATCTGGCGCGAGGCGACCTCGGTGACTCCTTCACCTACGGACGTCCGGTCATCGAAGTGATCTGGGACCGCTTGGGCCCGACGCTGCTGCTGCTCGGCATCAGCATGGTCGTGGCCGCTGTCCTTGGTACCGCGCTCGGTACGCTGCTGAGCCGCCGCGTCGGGGGCTGGCTGGATGTGAGTGCATCGATCGTCGCCATCGGCTCCTATTCGATCCCTGTTTTCTGGTTGGGCCTTGTCCTGATCCTGATCTTCGGCGTATGGCTCCGCGTTCTGCCGACCTCAGGCTTCATGAGCGTGACCGGCACGCATGGGCCGTTCGGCATCGTCGGCGATGTGGCCGCACACCTGGTGCTGCCAGTTGCCACGCTGGCATCGGTCTACGTCGGACAATACATGCGCCTGGCGCGATCCTCCGTGCGCGACGCCCTGCGCGAGGACTTCGTGAGCGCTGCTCGAGCCATGGGCTTCAGCGAACGCACGATCTTGTTCCGCTACGCACTGCGCAACGCGTTGCTGCCGATCGTCACCGTGTTCGGCCTGCACATGGGTCTCGTTCTCGCTGGGGCCGTACTGACCGAGACCGTCTTCTCATGGCCTGGTATCGGGACCCTGCTCTACCAGGCGATCCTCGCGCGCGACGTTCCGCTCGTCACCGGCGCGTACTTCGTCGTGGCTGTGACCGTGGTGCTGGCGGCCCTGATCACCGACCTCGTGTACGCGATGCTTGATCCGAGGGTCGAGTATCGATGAGTACGCTGGCCCGCCGACGCACCACCGGACTTGCCGAGTCGCGAGAGTTCTTCGCGCTGCTCGTCTCGCACGTGCCAGCTCTGGTCGGGCTGGTCCTGCTCGCCGCTGTGGCCGTGATTGCCGCCACAGCGCCGCTGCTCTCGCTCTCCGATCCGGCAGCCTTCAGCGGCGAGGTCCTCGCCGCCCCCGGGGCGGCCGGTGCGCCGCTGGGGACGGATCACCTCGGGCGCGACATGCTCAGCCGCATCGTGTGGGGCGCGCGCACGGCGCTCCTCGTCGCCGTCGTGTCTGCCGGCATCGCGGTCGTCGTCGGCGTCGTGCTGGGCAGCATCGCCGGGTTCTTCGGCGGCGTCGTCGACGATGTGCTGAGCCGGGTGTTCGACGTCTTTCTCCTGCTCCCGGCGTTCTTCCTGCTCATCCTAGTCGTCGCGCTCTTCGGGCAGAGCCTGCTGCTCATCACCGTGGTCATCGGCCTGACGACCTGGCCGAGCTCGGCGCGCATCATGCGGTCGCAGGCGCTCAGCTATCGAAGTCGCGTATTCGTCGAGGCGGCCCGCGCAGCTGGGGCCGGTCCGTTCTACCTGCTCGCACGCCACGTCGTGCCAAACGGCATTGCGCCGGTCATCACCAACGCCACGATTCTCATGGGGCAGGCAATCCTCACCGAGGCCGGCCTCAGCTTCCTTGGGCTTGGTGATCCCAACGTCGTGAGCTGGGGCCGAATGATCTTCGACGGCAGGACCTATCTTGACGGCGGCGCCTGGGTCAGCCTCGTCCCGGGTATCGCGATGCTCCTCACCGTCGTATCGCTCAACCTCGTCGGGGATGGCGTCAGCTACGCCTTCGCGCCTCAGGCGCGCCGCGACCCCATCGTCGAGGAGGCGGCTGCATGAGCGCGCGACCGCTGCTGGAGGTCGAAGGGCTGAGCGTTCGGTATGGCGTTGGATCAACATCGCTGGTTGCGGTTGACGACGTCTCGTTGCGCGTGTCGCGGGGCGAAGCGTTGGGCCTGGTTGGCGAGTCCGGCTGCGGGAAGACGACATTGGCCAACGCGCTAATGCGGCTACTGCCTGACGGAGCAAGCACAACGGCTCGCCGTGTCAACCTCGATGGGGTCGATCTGATCGAGGCCGGCGAGGGCACGTTTCGCCAGGAGGTCCGCTGGAAGCGGATGGCGATGGTCTTCCAGAGTGCCATGAACACGCTCAACCCCGTTGAGACCGTGGGCCGCCAGATGTCGCGCGTCGCGCGCCTTCACGCGCCCAAGGAATCAGCCCAATCGCAGCGTGAACGCCTCAACGCGCTGCTCGCACGCGTCGGACTCGCGCCAACTGTCGCATCTCAGTATCCACACGAGCTGTCCGGTGGTATGCGTCAGCGGGTTGTCATCGCGCTGAGCCTCGTTGCCGATCCCGAGCTCATAGTCGCTGACGAAGCGACGACGGCGCTCGACGTGGTCGTCCAGGCGCAGATCCTCGTCGAGCTCGCCGGACTGAAGCGGACCAGCGGTCTCGGCATGATCGTCGTATCCCATGACATGGACGTCGTGGCTCAGGTCTGCGATCGAATTGCGGTGATGTATGCCGGCCGCATCGTCGAGACCGGCCAGACCGACCAGGTGCTCGCTGCGCCGCAGCACCCATATACCGCCGCGTTGCTGGCTTCCCTGCCGCGCCTGACCGGGGGCAAGAGCCGCCTAGCGACGCTCTCCGGCGCACCACCCGACCATCCGGAGCGGATGGTCGGGTGCCGCTTCGCGCCTCGTTGCCCGCTTGTCACTGACCTGTGCCGCGAACGTGAGCCGGAGCTGGCTCTGGCGCCGTCCGGCGATCTGGCGCGCTGCCACTATGCCGGGGACGAGCGCCTGAACACGATCTGGACGGTGCCAGAGTGACCACCACGCTCGAGGCCCGCGACATCGTCAAAGACTTTTTCCCACGCGGCAGCGGCCTTGGCCTCTTCCGGCGGGGCACCGCCTTCCGCGCGGTCGACGGATTCAATCTCGCGCTGGAGGCCGGCGAGGCGGTCGCGCTCGTCGGCGAATCGGGTTCGGGCAAGACCACCGTGGGACGAATCCTCGCGCGGCTGGAAGAGCCGACGACGGGGAGTGTCCTGTATCAGGGAATGGACGCCACGCACCTTCGAGGCCGTCGCCTCAAGCCGTTCCGGCGCGGTATCCAGATCGTCTTCCAAAACCCGTACGAATCGCTGGACCCGCGGCATCGCGTCGTCGACGCCGTTATTGAACCGCTCGAGATCCACGGCATTGGCACCGCCCTCGAGCGGCGGGAGCGAGCCATCACCACGCTCGATGCGGTGGGGCTTCGCCCGCCCTCGCGCTACGTGAACCGCCTCCCCCACGAGCTGTCGGGCGGTCAGCGCCAGCGCGTCGCTATTGCCCGCGCCATTGTGCTCGAACCGGCCGTGCTGATCGCCGATGAACCTGTCTCGATGCTCGATGCCTCGGTCCGATCGAGCATCCTCAACCTCCTCGCCGACCTTCGTGCTCGCATGGGCCTCACGATCATCCTCGTCACCCACGATCTCGCGGTCGCGCGGTTCGTCGCGGATCGCATCGTCGTCATGTACCAGGGCCAGGTCGTCGAAGAGGGGCCAACAGACGAGGTGATCGGGCGGCCACGGCACCCCTATACCCGGCTGTTGCTCGCCGCCTCATCGGCACGGCTCCGAAACGACGAGCAGGGCAGGGCCACCGGCGCGGTTCCCGGCCGCGGCTGCCTGTTTGCGCCGCGATGCGCGTTTGCGCGTGAGCGATGTGTGGAGGAGGCGCCAGCGTTGCGCCGCGTCGGCCCTACCTGGAGCCGCTGTCATTTCGCAGAGGAAGTTGCTCAGGCTCCGCAAGTAGCGCCCGTGCCGCGGGAGATACCAACTTGACAGCGTTCTACGCAGTGGGGGACCAACAGCACGAAAGGAGTGGAAGTCGCGTCATGGCATCACGGCCCTTTGACACCCTCATCCAGGGAGGGCGCGTCCTCGACGGCGCCGGCAATCCCTGGCGTCGCGCCGATGTCGGAATCATCGATGGGCGGATCACGGCAATCGGGCGACTAGATCCAGAGAGCGCCGAGAGCCTCATAGACGCGAATGATCGGCTTGTCATGCCGGGCTTCGTCGACGTCCACGCACACTCGGACTTTTCGCTGACGATCAACCGGGGTGCCGAGTCGCAGGTAGCTCAAGGCATCACGACCGAGGTGATCGGCAACTGCGGCTTTTCTGCGTATCCGCGGATCCCTGCGACGCATGGGCTGCTGTTCGATCCGGAGGGCGTCGGCGGCGACTGGGAGTCTGTAAACGATTACCTCCGCGTGCTCGATGCTCGGCCACTTGGCGATAACGTCGTCTCCCTCGTCGGCCACGGCACGATCCGGCATGCCGCGATGGGCGGCGACAACCGGGCACCAACGCCCGATGAGCTCCACGCGATGGAGAACTTATTGGGTGAGGCCATGGCCGGCGGTGCCGCTGGCATGTCGACCGGTCTGGATTACGTGCCGGGGAGCTTCGCGGAGACCGATGAGCTCATCGCGCTGTGTCGGGTCATTTCCCGATACGGCGGCGTCTACGCAAGCCACCTTCGTGGGTATACGTCGACACTGATTGACGCCGTCAAGGAGGCCATCCGGCTCGGCGAGGAGAGTGGCTGCGCGATTCAACTGTCGCACATGGATGTCTTCGGCCGCGCGAACTGGGGCAAGGCGGCGCTCGTCATCGAGCTGGTGAACGCCGCGCGGGAGCGGGGAGTGGACGTCACGGCTGACATGATGGCGTATCCGACGGCGGGCGCCTGGTGGGCGCCTCGCGCGATCTTCCCCGACGACGTCTACGCGTGGCGCCAGCCGGCGCGCGAGGCTCTGCCGCAGCTCATCCGGCAGCTGGAAGATCGCGGGCGCCGTGATGAGCTGCGCCGCATCGTCGAAGCCCGCCGTCAGCAGGCGAAGCAGGGCTTCCACGAGGAGCTCCTCATCTTCTCGACCTGGGACGACATCTATCTCAACGGCGTCGCGGACGGCAGTGTCAACACCGGCCAGGTTGGGCGCTCGATCGGCGCCATCGGGCGCGACGCGGGCATCGAGCCGGTCGATTTGTACTTCGAGCTTCTGCTCACCGAGCAGTCCGATCTGTCCTCGACCCACATCGCGATCAACGAGGAGGACTACGTCAACTTCTGTCGCCAGCCCTGGATGATGTTTGGGACCGATTCGATCGCGACGACACCTGAGCTAAGCGGCCAGCCGTTCAATACGATCCAGGCGCACCCGCGCCATTACGCCAACTTCGTCCGGGTGCTCGCCAACCACGTCCGCGATCGTGGGTGGCTGACGATCGAGGATGCCGTCCGCAAGATGGCATCCCTACCGGCCACTCGTTTCGGCCTCACAGACCGCGGCCTGCTCGTGCCCGGGGCAGCCGCGGACGTGCTTGTCGTCGACCTCCCGAACGTCACCGAGGTCGCAACCTGGATCGATCCGCGCCAGTACCCCAGCGGCATCGACTACGTGCTCGTGAACGGGTCCGTAACGGTAGATCACGGCCGCTTCACCGGCAGCCTCGCTGGCCGTCCATTGCGCATGCAATTCGGCTCGGCGGCTTGAATTTCGTTGTCAGGAGAACCATCCATGCTCACAGCGCCATCAACAATCCAGCTCTCGGACGAACAGGAGCAACACGCAAGTCGCCTTCACGCGGCGAGCCTGGTGATTGACGGGTCGTCGGTCGTCAATAACGAACCTGGCCACATTGAGCGCTTCCGCGCTGGAGGCGTGACGGCGACGAACCACACCGTCACGAATCCTGCCAGCGGGACGGTCGATGCCCTGCGTGAGATCAACACCTATCGACGCTGGATTGATGCCAACCGCGAGAACGTGCTGTTGGCCAGCACCGTGGCCGACATCCGTACCGCCAAGGAGACCGGTCGCGAAGCCATCATCTTCGGTCCGCAGAACACCGACTTCCTCGGTACTGATCTGAACTTGCTCGGCACCTTCTACGACGTTGGTGTGCGCGTCATGCAGCTGACCTATCAGCGCCAGAATGCCGTCGGCTCAGGATGCGGCGAGAGACGCGACGCCGGACTCTCAACATTCGGGCGAGAGCTGGTCGCCGAGATGGATGCGATGGGCATAGTCGTCGACCTCTCCCACTGCGGGGCGGTGACGGCGGCTGACGCCATCGCCACATCTCGCAACCCGGTGATCTTCAGCCACGCTCATCCGGCCGCGATCGCACCGCATATCCGTGCCAAGGACGATGACCTGCTGCGGGCGCTCGCCGCCGGCGGCGGAGTCATTGGCATCACCGCCCTGTCGGCATTCCTCTACGACCCAGACAAGCCCAAGGAGCGGCCCGGGCTGCCGAGTTTCGTCAAGCACCTCCGGTACCTCATCGATCTCATCGGCATCGACCACGTCAGCATCGGCCTCGACTTCGACGAGACGATCACGTACGAGAAATGGGAGGCCGATCACAAGCGCTGGCCCGAGCTGCAGCCCGGCTGGTCGTTCGAGGAACGCAGATGTCGCGACCTGACGAGCGCGGCCGAAGCCGGCAACGTTACACGTGCGCTCGTGGCTGACGGATTCACCGACGACGAGATCCAAAAGATTCTGGGTCTCAACCTCCTGCGCGTTTTCGAGCAGGTATGGCAAGGGGGCACTTCCACCCAGGGAAAGGGTATCGACCAATGAAGCGGATCCCAACTATCCCAGTTGTCGTCGCTCTGGTGCTCGCAGCGTGCGGCGGAGCTCCGACGACGAGTCCCGGGGCGAGTGGTGCTCCTCCGGCGGCAGAGGATATCTCGCTCGTCGTCCCGGTTCGCGCCGAGGCGAAGTCGCTGAATCCCGACTGGCAGAACGACAGCGGTGGCTACTGGGCGAACGGCAACATCTACAGCCGCCTCGTCATTCTCGACTGGGGGTCTGTCACCGGCACCGTCGCATATGGCGATCTCGCCGAATCGTGGGAAGGAAACGAGGACGGGACCTCGTACACATTCCACCTACGTGATGGCGTGACCTGGCATGACGGTGAGCCATTCACATCGGCCGACGTGGTCTACACATTCGAGACCATCGTCGAGAAGGAATACCCGTTGAAGCAGTATCTCGCCGGGGCGGAGATCACCGCGCCCGACGACTTGACTGTCCAAGTCGATTTCGCGGAGCCGAACGTCGCCTTCGTCCCGCTACTGGCGCAGGCCTCGAACTGGTACGGCGCCATCTTGCCGAAGCACATCTATGAGGGCACCGACTGGTCGACTAATCCCGCGAACGAGGAGCCCATCGGCACCGGACCGTTCAAGTTCGCGAGCTGGGACAAGGGGACGCAGATCAGCCTGGATGCCAACCCTGACTATTTCCAGGGCGCTCCCGAGATCGACCGCCTCACATTCCAGTTCGTCGCTGACGCACAGGTCGCACAGGCCGGTTTCGATGCGGGCGAGTTCCCCTATCTGACGAACGACTACGTGACGAACTTCCCCCAGCTGGCCGGGCTGGCCGAGGGAGACGATCCGATTGTGGTCGAGACACCATCGCTGTACGACCGATCGCTCATGTTCAACTTGAGCAACGAGTTCCTCGCTAATCCACTCGTGCGCCAGGCCATTGCCTACGGTATCGATCGGGAGGCGATGAACCAGACCGCGTTTGCCGGCCTATGGGAACCCACGTACAACGCGGGCATCTCGAGCGTCAGCGACTTCCTCAACGCCGACGCTGTCTTCCCGCAGCATGACCTCGAACGCGCGAAGGAGCTCCTTGACGAGGCTGGCTATCCCGAGGGTCCCGACGGAACGCGGTTCGCGCTCAGCGTCACCAACTACCCGGTCGCCGACAGCAACCTCATCGCCGAGGTCGCGGTGCAGCAGCTCAAGGCGATCGGCATCGATGCCACCTGGGAGCAGTACGACCTGCCAACTTGGCTCGACAAGCTGAAAGCGGGTGACTTCGACATCACGAGCTACTTCGTGCGGTACGGGCCGGATCCGGCTGCGTACGGGGAGCATTTCGGCGTCGACGGCCCTCGCAACTTCATGGGCTACGAGAATGATCGCGTCGAGGAGCTGCTTGCCGAGGGGCGGGTAACGACCGACGTGGAGGCCCGCAAGGACATCTATGGCCAGGTGCAGGAGCAGCTGATTGAGGATGTGCCCTACCTACCGCTCTTCACGGAGCACAAGTTCAGCCTCGTTCACGCCGGCTGGACGGGCTTCGCGGTGATGGAGGACGGCTACAACAAGTCCATGGGCTGGTTCGGCTTCTACGCCGCCCACAAGACCAACTAACCGATGGGCCCGCCCGACGGCGACCGTCGGGCGGGCCTGCACCACAAAGGAGGTTGTCCACGACGATGCTCGCCATCGATACGCATTGCCATATTGGGAAAAGCCAGAATTCACAGTCCGGGGGTATCGACGGTGACGCGCTGATCGAAGGCATGGACCGCTACGGCATCGCGGCTGCGATCGTCCTGCCTCTACCGAGCGTTGAAGACTATGTCGCTGAGCACGACCGTATCGCCCGGCTCGTGGAGAAGTATCCGGGCCGCATCTTCGGCTCGGTCTGCATTCGGCCGCAGGTCGGCCAAGAGCTCGTCTATCGCGAGACGAAGCGGTGCGTTACGGAGCTCGGTTTCGTCGCTATCAAGTTTCACCCGATGCATCACGGAGGATCGCCGGCATCCCAGCGCGGCGACACGATCTTTGAGGTGGCGCAGGAGTTCAAGCTCCCAGTCATGTCTCACACAGGACCGGGCGCCCCGTGGTCGTTGCCGTCAATGCTGATCCCTGCAGCCCGGAAGTACCCCGACGTCACGTTCATCGCGGCTCACGCCGGGATGGAGATCTACGCCGAGGATGCGTGGGTGGCCGGTCTTGTCTGCGACAATGTCTTGATGGACAGCGCCTGGACAAGTCCTGGCGCCACCAAGATGCTGATCGACAAGCTCGGTGCGGATCGGATGATGATGTCGACAGACCTGCCATCGAACAACAGCACCGAGATGGCGAAATGGCGTGATCTGCCTATCACCGACCTCCAGCGAGAGGAATGCCTGGTGAACGTGCCGGTGAGGGTCTTCCGACTTGCGGACCACGGCTGGGATCCGGCGCGATTCGAGCAAGCGTGACCGATGTCGCCCAGTCCGGATGTCCACATTCCGTCTGAGCCCCACGCACTCGACGAGATCCTGAGTCTCGACGATTTCGAGCCGGTGGCGCG
>JBDTNK010000061.1:0-11789 GCA_039933775.1 Chloroflexota bacterium
AGATGCGCGCGGACCCGCGCCATCAGCTCGCGCGGCGAAAATGGCTTCACCACGTAATCGTCGGCGCCGATGTCGAGCCCGATCACGGTGTCCCCCTCGCCGCTGCGGGCCGTGAGCAGCAGGATGGGCACGTCCGACGCGTCACGGATCCGACGGCACACCTCGAAGCCGTCGATGCCCGGGAGCATGACGTCGAGCAGGATGAGGTCGGGACGGTCGCGAAGGGCCATCTCGAGGGCCGCCTCGCCATCCGCGGCGAAGATGGCGCGATGTCCATCACGCTCCACGTACAGGCGGAGTAGTTCGCGGATCTTGGCATCATCATCGACGAGCAGCACGGTCGCCATTGCGCAAGAGTATGGGCCGCGTGTGAAGGTCCGATGACCGCCGGCCACCCGCTGAAGCCCCGCCGTTGGGGCTGACGCTACGGCGCCGTCGCTGGACGGGCTATGCCGGTGTTCGGTCCGGTGTTGCCGCGACCACCCTGGTCCGGCGACGGCTGAGCCGCCCGATAACGAGCCGAGTTCCGCAGTACGCCGCGGTCGCATAGGCGATCCCGCCCAGGACGTCGACCAGGTAGTGATCGCCGGTGAAGATCACCGCCCACCAGACCGCGATCGCGTAGAGCAACGCCAGCCATCCGATCCGTCCGAAGGCATGGCGCAGCACAAGGAACGAGAGGAATGGATATCCGGCGTGCAGCGACGGGAACGCCGCGACGCTATTCGGGTTCACCCCGAAGAAGATGTACGAGGACAGCTGCTCCCCGTTCGGGTAGCCGAGGGCAGCGGCGATCACCGCGAATGCGTCGGGCTTGAGGTAGTCGATCACCGGTAGCCCATCGGGCCCGCTGAGGAACCCCTGGTTCGCGGCATACCACGGGGGAGCGACCGGCAGTAACAGGAAGGTGATGAATCCCGTGAAGCTGAGCACGATGAAGGCAGCCACGTACTCGAAGTAGAGGGGGCGCCTCCGCAGCCAGAGCAGGAAGCCGGTCACGACCGGCAGGGCGAAATGCAGCATATAGAGGATGGTCGCTACGATCGCCGCCGGCCCAACCCCGCTCGGAGGTGCGAGCCAGCCTTGGAGCAGCTGCGTCGGGAGATGGCCCAGCGCCAGGAAGCGCTCGGCGCCGATCACGTCATCGATGTGGACGGGGAACCCGGCCTCGTCCGCGATCCCGCGCATCAGCTCGTAGGCGAGGAAGATGACCACGAACGGCACCCAGTCGCGCAGGAAGAGCCATGTGCGTCCAATCAGGACCGCGATCAGCAGGAAGGCCACTGCCAGCACGTCAGGATGGATCTCGAGCCCACCGCCGACCATCAGGGCCACGACCAACACGGCGTAGCCGGCGATGGCGAAGATCAGCCATCGCTCGTTCCGGGTGCGCAACTCTCCTTCGGGGACGCCGGACATCAGCTCGCGCGCCTCAGGAGTCGGTCCATTGTGGGTCCGGCTTGACGAAGGCCTTCACAGCCTCATGGTATGCGATCGGCAATCGTCGAAGCCCGGATCTCGCTGGGCAGAACGCCGGCAAGCCAAGCCTCGTAGTCGTCGGGGGACCAGCCGTGGTTCGACACGAGCCGCTCGTACAGCGAGGTGAGCGTCAGGGCGTCGAGGAGCGCCTCCACGCGTCGAGGGTCAAGCTCAGGCACGAGCTCAGCGAGCCGCTGGGCGAGCCGGGCGATCCCGCCGCTGCGCATCGCATTCGCCGCTGCGACCTCGGCCCGCATCGCGGGGTCTGCGGCCGCCGCACTCACGTCGATCATCACGATGTCGTGCCCGGCCTCCCAGCGCAGGCGGATCGATCTCGCGAATCGGCCGACCGCCTCGTCCAGGTCCGTCGCCGCGATGGCGGCGGCGTAGGCCTCCGACGCAGCTGGATTGGTGATCACCGATCCACGCAGGGCGCCCAGGATATTCGCCTTCGACTCGAAGGCGGCGTACACGGTCTGGACCGCGACGCCGGCATCGGACGCGATCGCCCGGAGCGTCGTGGCCGCGTACCCGGCATCGCCGAACTGACGTCGTGCTGCATCGAGGATCCGGCGCCTCGTGACCGCCGCCTGTTCCGCGCGCAGGCTGCCGGCCGGACTCTTGACGTTCCTCATCTCGGTGGAGTATAAGACATTGTCAATAGAGTCAAACTCTAACCAGATGGAAAGGGAACGCCGCCCATGAGCGCCGACCAGCAGACGATTGACCGCAACGTCGCAGCCACGCGTCGACTATTCGAGGAAGGCTTCACCCACGGCAACGCCGATGTGTGTGACGAGCTCGTTTCGGCCGACGCGATCGAGCATCAGCGCGGACTGAAGGCCGGCATCGATGGGGCGAAGGAGACGATTCGCACCCTCCACCAGTGGTTCAGCGACTTCGAGCTGATCATCGATGATCTCGTGGCGCAGGATGATCAGGTCTGGATTCGCGCGACCGGGCGCGGCCTCAATACGGGCAGCATCTTTGGCCGACCACCCACCGGTCGACGAATGGAGATCACGGTGTTCGACCAGATTCGCTTCCGCGACGGGCAGCTCGTCGATCACTGGGGTGTCCCGGACCAGCTGGGTCTGCTGATGCAGCTCGGCCTCTTCGGTCGCCCCGAGCCGGCCGCCGTGGCGGGCTGAGAGACGCCTGCCCGGTGGCCGTCAGACAGTCCCACCCTTGTCCGGCGCGGTGAAGGAATAGGCGCAGCTCTCGGGCTGGCGCTGGCTGGCTCACGGTCGCATCACCCCAGCTCGCGGTGTGCCTTCGAGAACACCGATCCAAGCACGCGCGCTACGGTCGGGAAGGCATGGATCGTGTCCGCCAGCACGGCGAGCGGGATCTGCAGCTTGACGGCCAGCACGGCCTCATGGATGGACTCGCTCACCGCGGGGCCGGCCAGAAACACGCCCACGACGGTCTTGGCGCTTCGGTCGACGACGATCGTGGTGTGTCCCTTGGCCTCGACCGTGTAGCCCTTGGCGGTCGTGGCGAGATCGGCGCTGAACTCTGCGGCATCGATTCCGCGCTCGCGAGCCTCCTCGAGACGAAGGCCGACCGAGGCCGCCTCGGGATCGGTGTAGATGGCGCGCGGGATGGCTGTGTGATCCGGTCGCACATCGTCGCCCAGGGCAAGCCGGGCGGCCATCTGCCCCTGGTAGTCCGCCAGGTGGGTGTGCATCTCGGGTCCGGCGACATCTCCCGCGATGTACACGCCATCGGCGAGCCGGAGCTGATCGTCTACCATGAGCTGCCCGCCGGTCGGCTCCACACCGATCGCGCCAAGGTTCAGGGTCTCGACCGGGAAGTCACGGCCGACGGCCAACAGGATCTCGTGGCCCTCCACCGTCGACCCATCGCTCAGGTGGACCAGGTGGGCGCCGTCGGTGCCGTCGCGCGCGCTGATGCGCTCGGCCCGGACGTTGAGCCGGATCGTCACACCGTCGGCTTGGAGTGCTGCGGCAACGATCTCGCTGCTCTTCGGGTGATCCCTGTCGTTGATGCGCTCTCCGGAATGGACGAGGGTCACCGGGACGCCGTAGCGGGCGTACACCTGTGACAGCTCCACCCCGGTCGGTCCGGCACCGAGGATGACCAGTGACTTCGGCAGCTCGCGTGTCGACGTACCCTGACGGTTCGTCCACGGCTCGATCTCGTCGAGACCGGGAAGATCAGGAATGCGCGGATGCGACCCGACCGCCACGATGACGGCGCCCGCCTCCAGCTCAGTCTCTGCCCCGTCATGCATGGTGACGGTGAGGTGGCCCGGACCGGCGAAGCGAGCGGTGCCGCGGATCACGGTGGCCCCGGCTCCCTCCAGGGACGACACGTGGCCGCCGTCATCGGGCCAGTCGGTGCCCTCGCGGTTGATCATGTAATCGCGGAAGTCGCTCGCTTTCGGCCACCCGTAGTCGCCTCCCGCGTGGTGAACCGCGGCGGCGTGCAGCAGCGCCTTCGAGGGCATGCATGCCCAGAACGGGCAGGATCCGCCGAAGAGCTCCTTATCGATCACGGCGACCGATGCGCCGCGGCCGGTGGCGAGATGGGCCGCGGCCTCGCCGGCGCCACCGGCGCCGATGACCACGATGTCGAAGCGTTGCATAGATTCTCCAGTTGCATGGGGAGCGTCCGACGAGCCGATCGATAGGCCGTCCTCAGAAGGTCGTCCTCAGACCGAACTGCATGAGACAGGCCCGCCGGGTGGTTGATTGCCACCTCATGCTCGCAAAGAGCCCGAATGTCGACTATCAGCCGGCTCACACTCGGCGTTGGCGCCGACCGAGGGGTGGCGCAAGTGCGGAGCATCGTGGTGCCGCTGACAGTCGGCGGGCCGCGCCACCGGTATCCTCGTCCGATGCACCACTCACTCCCGCGAGCTTCGGCGGACGACGCCACCTCTTCTGCCGCATGAGGTCGTCCGTCGCTGACTATGCGCTGCTCTCCGACTCACAATCTGCCGCGATGGTCGATCCGCGCGGATCGATCGATTGGTGGAGCGTCCCACGCTTCGATTCGCCGTCGGTCTTCTCGCGGCTACTCGACCCGCGCGCGGGCCATTTCTCCATCAGGCCGGATGCCCCCTTTACCTCCACTCGCCGCTACCTACCGGACACGCTGGTCCTCGAGACCACGTTCGAGACCGATGGCGGTCGCGTCCGCCTGATCGATGCGCTGTCATTGCAGCCGGGTGCGCGCAGCCACGACATCGGCATGGAGTCGCCCCACGCACTGGTGCGCGTGGTCGAAGCGGAGGAAGGCCATGTGCCGATGCACCTTGAGCTGGTGCCGCGCTTCGAGTACGGCCTGACCGTGCCCCACGTCCGGCGCCGGGAGCGCGGCGTCATCGCGTTGGCCGGGGCAGACGAGCTGCACCTGCGCAGTGATGTCGGGATCGAGGTCGGGGAGGGGCGTGCAGAGACCCGCTTCGAGGCCCGCCCCGGTACACGCCAAACGTTCGTGCTGCAGTACCTCCCCGCGTTTGGAGCGGCGCTCGACACGCTGCCGGAGGCCGAAACGCTGCTCGAAGAGACGATTGCCGGTTGGACGTCCTGGGCGGCTGTTCACGATTCGTACCACGGCCCCGCTCGGGAGCTCGTGCGGCAGAGCGCCCTGGTGCTCCAGGGCCTGACGTACCAGCCCAGCGGCGGCGTCATCGCGGCCGCCACCACCTCGCTGCCGGAGATCATCGGCGGCTCGGCGAACTGGGACTACCGTTTCATCTGGCTTCGCGATCTGTCGCTGACGATGCGCGCCCTGTGGGTGGCGGCCTGCCCGTCGGAGGTTGGACGTCACCTCGAGCTCATCTGGCGCGCGCTGGGCGATGAGCGCGAGGCTCCAGTGCAGATCATGGTCGGCATCAACGGCGAGCGCGACCTCTCGGAGCGTCAGCTCGACCACCTCGCCGGCTTCCTCGAAAGCCGCCCGGTGCGGATCGGGAACGAGGCCTGGCGGCAGCGGCAGTTCGACGTGCTGGGCGAGGTGATCGACGCTGCTCACCTCATGCGCAACGAGCTCGGAGACCTCAGCTCCGAGATCCGCTCGCTGATCCGGCGGTTCGCGGACCGCGCCGCACGCGACTGGCGCGAGCCGGATGCGGGCATGTGGGAAGCGCGTGACCGCGAGCGACACTACACCTCCTCCAAGGTCATGCGCTGGGTGGCGCTCGACCGTGCCATCGACATGGCCGATCGGCTCGGCGACGGGATCAATGCCGACGGCTGGGGAGTGGCCCGCGAGGAGCTGCGCGATGACATCCTGCGTAACGCCTGGCGTGAAGAGACTGGCGCCTTCACCGGAGCCTACGGTTCGGACCAGCTCGACGCGTCGGTCCTGCTGCTGCCGATCGTCGGGTTCATCGATGCGCGTGAGCCACGTATGCGCGCCACGATCGAGGCGATTCAGCGCGAGCTGACCGAGGGCCCGCACGTCCATCGCTGGGCCGACGATCCCAACGGCTTCATCATCTGCGGCTACTGGCTGGCGCAATGCCTCCATCTGCTCGGCGACCGTGACGGTGCGCGGCGCCAGTTTCAAGCGCTGGCCGACCTTCGCAACGACGTGGGCCTGCTGGCCGAGATGGCCGACCCGAAAACTGGCGAGCTGATCGGTAACATCCCGCAGGCGTTCAGCCACGTCGGTCTGGTCAACACCGCCTGGCGGCTGACGCAGGAGGTTGTCGGCTGATGGAGCACTTTGACCTCATCGTGGTCGGCAGCGGGTCGGGCCTCGAAGTCTCGGCGGCAGCCGCCGAGCAGGGGTGGCGAGTTGCCGTGGTTGAGGAGGGTGCCTTCGGCGGGACGTGCCTCAACCGTGGCTGCATTCCGTCCAAGATGCTCGTCCACGTTGCCGATGTGGCGCAGACGATCAGGGAAGCTGGGCGGTTCGGCATCCGGGCCGGCATCGACGGCGTCGACTGGTCCGCGATCGTGGAGCGGACGTTTGCCGAGATCGACCGTGATGCGGCCACCATCCGCGAGGGCAACCGCAGCTCGGAGAAGATCACCGTGTTCGAGGGGACCGCCAGGTTCATCGGACACAAGCAACTGGAAGTCGCGGACGTGCGGATATCGGCTGATGCGGTCGTGATCGCTGCCGGCACCCGCCCATCGATTCCCGCGATCCCCGGCCTGGACGAGTCCGGCTTCGAGACCACCGATACCGTGATGCGGATCCCGGAGCTGCCGCGCCGGCTCGTGATCCTGGGCGGTGGGTTCGTCGGCGCCGAGATGGCGCACGTCTTCGGCAGCCTGGGCTGCGAGGTGACCATCGTCACGCGCGGACCAGCCATGCTGCGAGACGAGGACCGCGACGTGTCCCGCCGCCTGACCGAGGCCTACGCGCGTCGCTTCCGGGTCATCCTTGGGTCGGAGGCGCGGCGGATCACTCGGCGCGGTGATGCGCGCGTGATCGACGTCGGTCCGTCCGGTGAGACGCGCGCGGATCCGACCGCCACAATCGAGTGCGACGCCATCCTGGTCGCCACGGGCCGCGTCTCGAACGCGGATCGCCTCGCCGTCGAGCGCAGCGACGTGGCGACCGATGATCGTGGCTTCGTCAAGACGGACGAGTACCTGCGCACCACCGTGCCGGGGATCTGGGCCCTGGGTGACATCGTCGGACGTCACCAGCTCAAGCACAACGCCAACCTGGAGGCCGCACACGTGGCCAACAACCTCCTCAACCCCGACGCCCTGGCCGCGGTGGACTACCACGGCATGCCGGCCGCCGTGTTCGGTTCCCCGCAGATCGGAAGCGTCGGGCTCACCGAACAGGCCGCCGAGGAGCAAGGCATTCGGTACATCTCGGCGACGTACGCCTACGACGCCACTGCCTACGGCGGCTCCATCGAAGATCACGACGGGTTCGTCAAGGTGCTGGCCGATCCGGATTCCGGGGAGGTGCTCGGTTGCCACGTCATCGGCACCGACGCGTCCACGCTCGTGCAGGAGGCGGTCAACCTTGTGCGCTTCCGGCTGCCGGTCGACGTGATCGCCAGCTCGATCTACATCCATCCGGCCCTGCCCGAAGTCATGCAGGCGGCGTTCGCGGCGGCGGCGCAGCGCGTGGCCGTCGTGCACTCCCACCAGCACCGCGACGCGCATGGCGAAGAGGCGGAGCACTGACCCGCGCCTGAGACTGGCCGCAACGGATCCCGCGCCACGTGAGCGGCCTTACAGCGCCGCGATCCACGGTGGGGCACGATCCTGCCATGCATCGAACCCTCGCGATCACGGTGGGTATGGTCGTCGCCCTTGTCGCCTGCTCAACGGGCGCGTCTAACGCCGATCCCTCGAGCCCGGATGCGGGTCTGCTGCTCTCTTACGAGCTGACCGATGTGCGATCGGGCGAGACCTTCACGCTGGGTGAGCTGGCGCTCGACGGGCCTGTCCTGGTCGAGACGATGGCGATCTGGTGCACCACCTGCCTTCGGCAGCAGCGCGACGTGGTGCGGGCCCATGCCCTCGCCGACTTCCATTCCGTTGGCATCAACGTCGACCCAAATGAGAACGCCGATGACCTGGCTGAGTATGCGGACCGCGAGGGCTTCGACTGGCGCTTCGTCACGGCCGATGCCGAGCTCGTGCAGCTGCTGACCGATCGCTACGGCTTCGGGGTCACCAACCCACCCTCGACTCCCACCTTCATCGTCTCCGACGGCTCGATCCGCGCGCTTGAGTTCGGTCGCCTGCGAAGCGCCGAGGAGCTCGTCTCCGAGCTTGGCGCTGGATAGTCGCGCATGGTTATGGAGGTCTACCTCGGCGCGCTGCTGGCCGGCATCGGAGCCACGGTCACGCCGTGCATCCTGCCGCTCTACCCCGCGTTCCTCGCGTACCTGACCACGAACACCTCGGCCGCCGCGAGGCGGACCATGGAGGGCGCCAACTCGCCGTCGCGCTTGCGCCCCGTGATGGCGGCGCTGCTCGTCTGGGCGGGCGTGGTGATCGGCATGTTGCTCATCGGCCTGGCGATCGCCGCGGTAGCGCTGCCGCTGGGCAACTTCAGCCGCATCGTGCTGCCGGTCGCCGATGGCCTGCTCATCACGCTGGGGCTGCTCCTCCTCGCGGGGATCAACCCGTTTGCCCGGCTGCCGCAGCCCTCCGCTGCGGCCTTCGGCGGCCGTGGTCCGCAGGCAGGGGCCCTCCTCTACGGCCTGCTCTTCGCACCGATCGCGATCCCGTGCAGCGGGTCGTTCCTGGTCGGGATCTTCGCCTTCAGCCTGACCATCGGCGACGCGGTCGGACGCGTCGCCTTCTTCGGGGTGTTCGGCATCGGATTTGGGCTTCCGCTGTTCCTGTTGGGATCGATCGGGCAGGCGCGCGGTGCCCAGCTGGCGCGAGCCGTCGTCCAGTACGAGCGTCCGCTGCAGCTCGTGCTTGGCTCGGCCCTGGTGGCCGTCGGGATCTGGGATCTCAGCGTCAACCTGCCGCTCATCCTGAGCTGACCAGGCGCTGATGCGCCCCACTAGTCGTCCATGACATGTGGCTGCCGCCGAGGGCCGCTGTCAGAGGTATCGGTTGTCGGGATAGCACCAGGTGAAGCCACCACCCTTCGGGTTTGCGAAGATCACAGGGTGCCCGGTCTGGTTCGCGTGCGTGCGTGCGTGGCCGGCCTGGGAGTCGCAGCACCCGACGTGGCCGCAGGTGGCACACAGCCGGATATTGAAGCCACTGCCGCACTCCTGACACGTGTCTGCCTGTGCGGCCGGAATGGATTCGGGCATGTGTTCACAGGGCTCGGAGGGGGCGAAGAGCTGCTTGATGATCTGCATGCGTCCATCGTGCTGCTGCTCGCGCCCGTGGCGCTGTGAGCGCGCTTACGACGAAGCTTTGTCGCTCTCGACGCCGAGGACGAGGCATGAGCTGAGGCGGGTGGCATTGTCACGCACGATCGCCTCGCCGAGGCGAAGGATCTCGCGGACCCGCTCGTCCACCAGTCGGTATCGGTTGAAACGCCCCTCGGAGCGCGCCTCAACGTACCCGCACCAGCGCAGACACGACAGGTGGCTCGACACCCGACCCTGGGCGATCCCCAGGCGCTCGACGAGCTCGGAGACGGTCAGTGCCTCCCCGACGAGAAGCTCAAGAATTTTCACCCGGGTTGGATCGGACAGGCCATGGAAGAACGCGCCCAGAACCTCGTGGCGAACGAGCTCGTCGGCACGGCCGGCTGCCGCCGGCAGGTTGCTGGTCATAAACTCCTCCTGTCTCGCACCAACGCGCTCATGGGAGCCACGTTATTCCGCACAGCACGACAGCATCGAGACGTCGCGACTGAAGGCCTGGGCGCCGATCTTGAGCGCCTCGCTCATGGTCGGATACACATGGATCAGCTCGACGAAGTCGGCCGCGGTCGCCTTGAACTTCATGGCCATCGCGGCTTCGTGGATGATCTCCGGGGCCGCCTCCCCGATGACGTGCACCCCGAGCACCTGCTCGTCGACGGTTGACGCGACCATCTTGACCAGCCCCGTTGTGCGGTGGACTGCGCCAGCCCGGGGGACGTGCTGCAGTGGCGTCGTGGCGCTCACCGCCGGCAGGTGCCGGCTGGTGGCCTCGGATTCACGAAGGCCCACCACCGCGATGGGTGGGTCGGTGAAGATGGCCCGCGGAATGACGCGGCCATCGAAGGCGCGGCGTGCATCGGTGAAGGCGTTGTCGGCCACGATGCGGCCCTGGCGGGCGCCGACCGGCGTCGCCATCTGTGAATCATGCTGGTGGCCGATGACATCTCCGGCTGCCCAGACATGCGGCAGGCTCGCGCGCAGGTGCGCATCGACCGTGACAAATCCGTCTTCATCGAACGCGATGCCGGCACGCTCGAGGCCGAGCATATCGGTGTTCGGCGTGCGGCCAGCGGCAACGAGGAGCCGCGCAGCCCCCACGATGCGCCGTGCGCTGCCCTGCCTCATCTCGACCTCGACGCCCCGGGCGTCGCCGCGCACCCGGTGGACGCTCGCATCGCGGATGATCTCGATCCCCTCCGCTTCGAAGACCTCGGTGAGGATCCGCCCCAGCTCCGGCTCGTACCGCGAAAGCAGGCCAGAGCGCGTCACCACCGTCACCCGGCTGCCAAGCCGAGCGAACATCTGCGCCAGCTCCACCGCCACGTAGCCACCGCCCAAAACGACCAGCGATTCGGGCAGCTCGGTCAGGCGGCTCGCTTCGTCGGCGTCGAGCAGGTCGCTGGTCAGGAATGAAACCTCGTCAAGCCCCGGGATCGGGGGGACGGTTGGATGACTGCCGGTTGCGATCAGGATCCGGTCACCGGATGCCTGTCGGTCGCCAATCTGCACCGTGTGCGCATCAAGGAATGTCGCGTCCCCCTCCAGCAGCTCCACGTCGGTGAGTCCATCAGCCACGCTGGCGTACTTCTTGGCCCGGTACTCGCGGACCACGGCGTCCTTCTGCTCCACCAGTGCGGTGAAGTCGACCCCGACTTCAGCCGGCGTCAGCCCGGCATATCGAGGATGGGCGGCTTCATGAACGATGCGGGCCGCCTCGATCAGGTTCTTCGACGGCAGGCAGCCGCGATTGACGCAGGTACCGCCCAGCGTCCGGCGCTCGACCATCGCGACGCGTGCCCCCAGGTCCGCTGCTCGGATGGCGGCAGCGAAGGCGGTGGATCCGGAGCCGAGAATCAGCAGGTCGAACGGGTCACTCACCGGATACCGCCCGGCGCCGCCGCTCGAAGGCGTTGTAGTGGCCGGTGGTCCGCACGGCGGCTGCGAGCACTTCGGCGACGACGTCCGACTGCGCCGTCACGACGGCGCCGCGTGAGTCGAAATCCACGCGTGCCGACTCAACACCCGCAACCGACTTCGCGTCGGTGACATGCACGACGCAGTCGTCACAGGTCATGCCACCCACTCCGAGGTCGATGGCGACGATTGATTTTGTCATGGGGCGTCCTCAGGTATCTGCACTTGAGTATACCTATACTGAATCGCGTATGTGAGCCGCATGACAGTCCGCACGGATTGCTCCAGGGCGAACAGTCGTCGAGCGACGCAGCGCGTGCGCCGCGACTCAGTCGGTCGGCGCGGCTGCGTAGCGTCGGGAGCGCGAGGCGCGACGCTCCGCCGCGACCTTGAGGGCCGCCAGCGTCCGTCGCATGTACCAACCATAGGCCGGAGCCGCCACGAGTCGCTCGACCAGCAAACCAATGACCGGGATGCGGGATTCCACCAGGCCGCCGTACGTCACCAGGGTGCGGCGCGCAGATGGCTCGTCGAGCAGCAGCCACTCCTCGACCCGATCGAGTGGACCCTTCAGCACGCGGTAGTCGATGCGGCTCGGGCGAGA
>JBDTNK010000062.1:0-11650 GCA_039933775.1 Chloroflexota bacterium
TGATGCGCGGGAAGGCCATGTCCGGCGCGCCGAGCTGGAGCGGCACGATGTAGTTTCCGAAGCCCGACAGCACCGGGATGATGAACAGGAAGAGCATGATCGTCCCGTGCATCGTGAACGTCTGGTTGTACGTGTTCTCGTCGAGGAATTGCAGCCCGGGAACGGCAAGCTCGGAGCGGATCACGAGCGCCAGGATTCCGGCAGCGAAGAACATGAGGAAGCTGTGCGCGATGTACAGGATCCCGATCTTCTTGTGATCGACGGTGGTCAGCCAGTCGAGCACCCACGAACGACGATACGGTTCGGCCCTGGGGTCAAGCGTGGTGGTTGCCATGTGATGCTCTCGTGTTCCTGGCCTGGCTACTCTGCGACGACCGTGCCGGTCATGTTCGGGTGGACCTGGCACATGAAGTCGTACTCGCCCGCGTCAAGGGCCGGCACCAGGTAATCGACGCTCGTCGGTCCGGTGACGATGTCTCCCTCGAAGAGCGCGGTGTCGCCGTCGAAGATCGCGACGTTGTGCGGCAGCGCTTCCTTGTTCTCGAAGCGCAGGATGAATGGCTCCCCCGCCGGCACCTGCAGCTGATCCGTGCTGAATGCGACGTTCTCGGCGGAGATCTCGACCACGGTCGCGTCGGCCGGCGCACTGGCGCTTGGCGCCGCGGACGGTCCACCCGAGGCGAGATCGGCCAGGTAGGCGTCGTAGTCGGCGCGCTGCATGGCCTGCACGCTGAACGTCATCGAATGATGGAAGGTCCCGCAGAACTCGGCGCACTGGCCGGTGTAGGTCCCGGGCTCGGTGACGGTGAACTCCAGCTCGTTCGGCCGCTCGCCCTCGGCGACCGGCACGACGTCGCGCTTGATGATGAAGTGCGGCACGAAGAACGAGTGGATGACGTCGACGGAGGTCAGCGTCAGCAGCACCGGCTCGCCGACCGGCACGACCATGGTCGGTGCTTCCGCGGCGCTGCCGGTGACCGCGACCCCCTCATCCGGATAGCGGAAGGTCCACTGCCACTGGAAGCCCTCGACCTCGATACGCACCGGGTTGTCCGCCCGCGCCTCCACCTTGCCGAGCGTCGAGATCGACATCGCGAAGAGCGACAGCACGATCACCAGCGGGATCGCGGTCCAGATCATCTCGACGAGGTTGTTGCCATGCAGCTGGTGCGGCAGCGTGTCGTCGCGGCGTCGGTAGCGGATGGCCGACCAGATGATCATGCCCTCGACGGCCACGAAGACGACGAGCGCCATCACACCGATGATCAGGTAGAGGTTGAAGACCTCCTTCGAGGCTTCCGTCTTGGGCTCCGGCGGAACGAGGCAGCCGCCGAGCAGCACCATGAGCAACAGCGGCCCGGCAACGCGGACGATCGCCCGCACTCGGCTGCGAGCCACAGGGCTTCCCATCAAGGTCTTTCTCAGCTCCTCATCACCGCGGGTGACAACACCGATCGAGTGTCGGCGAGCGATCGGGGCACGCCGCACAGCGGACTGGGCGGCGGCACGGCGCCATTGTACCGATGCGTCAAGAGCGGCGCAGCCGTGCTACGCGCTCGCGACCTGTCGTCCTCGTTGCCAGGGCTGATGCGCGGTCCTGAAGCTAGGCTCCGGGGCAGGCGGCCTCCTCATCGGGCAGCAGGGAACGGGCGGTGACCGCGTAGCGATGCCCATCAGTGGTAAAGCGGGTCGACTGGTTGCCGGCGCTCAGCGCCGCGATCCAGGCGGCGGCTGCCTCGCCGGTGAGCGCGCCGCAGCGCGTTTCGGCCATCGTGCCGGGCTGGCCGAAGCTCGCTGGGTCCTCACCCTCGATCGGCCAGGGAGCGAAGTTCTCGGTGCCGTCGAGCGGGTCCGTGTCGGCGGGGCGCACCAGGAGGCGAAGCGCAGTCGGCTGGTACGGATGCCACGCCTCGTCGAGCCAGGCGCCGGCGTCGAGCTGCGTGTCAAGCCCGAAGAGCGCGTTCGACAGATCGCCCAGCACGGCATGCGCGGCGACCTCGCGCTCTGGCATCTCCGGCGACACGCTCTGCGGATCCAGCGCGCCCAGCCCGTAGATCGAGACCTCGACGCTGCGGTCGTCGGCGTTGAGCGTGAAGACGGTGTCGGCTGCGTCGGCAATCATCATCTGGGCGCCGTCAAAGCGGGCATCGGCGACGAAGATGCCGGTCTGCGCGACCTTCGCCAGGATCGCCTGGATGCCTGCCTCGTTCAGCCGGCGTGCCTGGAGCGGCGGCAGGGCCGGCCCCGGAAAGATCTCCGGCACCGCGCCGGGCACGATCACCGTGCCGTCGCCGTACAGGCTGAACGCCGGCACCGCTCCGAACAGGAACTCGGGCATGACGAAGCCGCCGGCATGCTCCATCCGCAGCACGAGCGCATCGGCAGCGGTGGGGTGCTCGACGGCTCCGTCATCGGTCCCCGGCGATGCCGATCCGCCTCCACCGGCGCCGGCGCAGGCGGCGAGCAGCAGGACGAGCCCAAGGGCGACGGCGATCGAAGCGGCGTGTCGGCGATTCATGGGGCGGTAGACGCCGCCGATGCGCGGCTGGTTCCATCGGGCCGAGGCTTATTGGCGCCTCGCGCGTGGCGCGGCCAGAATGGGCGTGTGATGCATCTCACGTGGCGCTCTGGAAGGCTGGCGATCCTGGCGCTCGTCGCACTGCTGGCGCTTCCTGCCACGGTCCTCGCCCACGGGGCGGGAGCTCCCGAACCCAGCTTCCCCG
This sequence comes from Chloroflexota bacterium, assembly GCA_039933775.1. GTDB lineage: Bacteria > Chloroflexota > Limnocylindria > QHBO01 > QHBO01 > JBDTNK01. The sequence goes on from JBDTNK010000062.1 coordinate 2,724, forward strand.
GCGTGCTGCTGGCATGGCGTTTCGAGCCGATCGTGCTCAGCGGCGTGCTCATCGCCGCGGCCGGCTACCTGTGGGCCGTGCGGCGCGTGGGGGGGCAGCATCGGGCCAATCCACCGCCTCGATGGCGCACGCTGGCCTTCCTGGCCGGCCTCGGCGCGCTCGTCGTGGCGCTCGTCTCGCCGATCGAAGCCTACGAGGGACAGCTCTTCAGCGTGCACATGGTGCAGCACATGCTCATCGAGCTCGTGGCGGCGCCGCTGCTCCTGCTTGGCAGGCCGATCACCCTGGTGCTGCGCGTGTCGTCGACATCGGTCCGGCGGGTGATCCTGCGGGTGCTCCATTCAAGACCGATACGGATCATCGCCTTCCCTGTTGTCGCCTGGGTCCTCTTCGCGGCGGTCAACTGGGGATGGCATTTCTCGTCCCTGTACGACGTCGCGCTGGAGATCGAGTGGGTCCACTATGTCCAGCACGCCTCGTTCCTGGTCGCGGCGCTGCTCTTCTGGTGGCCGGTGCTCGATGCCGATCCCTCACCGTGGCGTCTGATCCACCCGGTTCGGCTCCTCTACCTCTTCCTGGCCATGCCCCAGAACTCGTTCCTCGGAGTTGCGCTGCTATCCGCCGGTGACCCGCTCTACAGCCACTACGTCACGAACGTCCGCGATTGGGGACCCAGCGTGCTCGAGGACCAGCAGCTGGGCGGCGTGTTCATGTGGGTCTTCGGCGACGTCGCCTTCCTGGCGGCGATGGCGGCGGTCGTGGTGTCGTGGATGCGCTACGAGGAGCGGCGCACGCGGCGGCTCGACGCACGCCTCGACCGTGAAGCTGAGGCTCTGGAGCGGGCGCGAACCGCGCGCGAGGGCGCTCAGGCCCGCTGAAGGTTACGAGACCGGGCTTGTCTGGGATGATTCCGCATCGCGTCAGCCGATATATCAGTACTGATATAACCACCGACAGGACACGACACAGGGATGAGGAACGCCGCGACCGCCCAAGAACGCGTCTCCGCGGACCGATGTGCTGCCGGTGCACCCAGCAGGTCACCCCAGGGCAGTCGGAAGCGGGGGTCGGCCGCGACCGCCGCGGCTCGGCTGCGGGGCTCGAGCCAATCGCCGCAGCGACAGGTAGAGCAGCACGCTCGTCCCCCACAGGGCGGCACCGACGGCGAGGTGCGGAACGACGAAGAAGGCCGAGAGGCGCGACCACACGTTCGCGGCGCCAAGCGCGAGCTGGACGAGGATGAACAGCGCACCGATCGTGGCGAGGCGGCGCAGCCAGGCCGCTTCGGTCGAGCCGCGCACGCGCCACCACGTGACGAGGACCAGCACCACGACGAGGACGGCGAGCGCCCGATGCGCGAACTGCACCACCTGCTCGCTCGTCACGAAGTCCGGCAGCAGCGCGCCGTTCATGAGCGGGAAGTCGGCGAAGGCGAGACCTGCCTCGTGCCCGGTGACGTAGGAGCCGAGCACCATCTGGGCGAAGACCGCAACCGCGGTCCAGCCGGTGAGGCGCTGGAGCGAGCGGTCGGCGGAGCGCGCCGGCATCGGTCCATGCAGGGAGCGGTCCGCGATGAAGAGGGTGAGCGCGAAGACGGTCATGGCCATGGCCAGGTGCGCGCTGACCAGGTCGGCGCGCAGCTGCTCCCAGACGACGATCGCGCCCAGGATGGCCTGGATGATCACCAGCACTCCGGCCGCGGCGGCCGCGAGCAGGAGCGGCAGGTCGCGCCGCTTCGACGGCGTGAAGAGCGTGATGAGGCCGACCGCGGCGATGAGCGGACCCACGGCGAAGGCCGCAATGAGCCGATGCGTATGCTCGATCCAGGCGTGGAGCTCGGCCGGTGGAATCCAGTCGTCGAAGGCGAAGCAGCCCGGCCAGTCGGGGCAGCCGAGGCCGGAATCCGTCGCGCGCACCAGGCCGCCTGCGGCGATGAGCACGAAGGTGGCCACGGCGGCGGCGATCGCAAGCTTGGCGAAGCGGGTCATGGGTCCTCACAAGGCGGTCGTGCGCTGGCGCACGCGCGAGCGGCATTGGGGCAGGCTCGGGCCGGACCGATGATACCGGAAGCTCGCTGCGGCTCCGCGAGGTCGCGTGGATATCCGGATATCCACGCTGGCCTCAGCCGTTGAGGCGCCGCTCCGCGCGCCGCGCCTGCGGGACCGTCCGCAGCCAACCGGGAAGGCGCGGCCAGGCGAGGCGCGTGACGGCCGCCAGCCGATCCACGCCGCGCTCGCGCGCCGGCGACCAGGCCAGCCCGTACTGCTGTCGCAGCGAGGGCGGCATGACGCGCATCGACACCAGGTGCGCGAGATCCCAGCCCCAGCGCGGCGGAACGGCGGTCGGATAGAGCACCGAATCGCGAAGATCGAGGGCGGTAGGGCTGACTGCGACAGCGCCGCTGGCGATCTGCTCCTCCATCCAGGCGCGCAGCGCATCGAGCGTTCCGGGCATGAGCTCGCCCGGAACGCCCAGCGCGACCGCGATCATCTTCGACTCCTCGTGGTAGGCCTGCGCCTCATCGGCGGAGAGGCGCCGGATGAAGGTGTGGGTCACGCACAGCGCCGTGTCGATCAACGTGGCGTGCACCCATAGCAGCAGCTGCGGATCGAGCGCCTGGTAGGCGGCGCCGCTCTCCGGCACCGCTCCGCGCACGGACCGATGGATCGCGTTCATGCGCCGAATCGCGCGCTCGGCGCGCGGCGTCGTGCCAAAGACAACGGCATAGCTCGCCGTCAGCGTGCGGCGCAGGCGCGCGAAGGGATCGGCGCGGAAGTCGCTGTGCTGCGCCACGCCGGCGGCGACCGCCGGATGGGCGAGTTGCATGAGCAGCGCGCAGGTCCCGCCGGCCAGGACGAGCGACTGGGCGTCGATGCGCCAGGCGGCCGATCCGGGACCGAAGAGGCCCGGGTCGCGCGACCGGGCGCGGGGCGGAGACATCGGTCTAGGCGACCAAACGTGAACGCTGAGGCCGCCGAGGCACCCCGAAGAAGCCGCGGAACACGAAACCGGCAATCAAGCCGAACACCAATCCGCCGATGTGCGCCATGTACGCCACTCCGCCGCCTTCGGCACCGCTGAAGAGCTGCGACCCGCCCAGGAAGAGCTGCAGCAGGGCCCACATTCCGATCGCCACGATGGCCGGCACGCGCACCAGGAACCGCAGCAGGAAGACGAGGACACGGTTGCCGGGGAAGAGGACAAGGTAGGCGCCGAGCACGCCGGAGATCGCGCCCGACGCACCCAGGCTGGGGATGACCGAATCGACGTTGACGGCGACCTGCGCCAGCGAGGCAATGATCCCGGCCAGCAGGTAGAAGAGCAGGTATTTCAGCCGCCCCACCCGGTGCTCGATGTTGTCGCCGAAGACCCACAGGAAGAGCATGTTGCCGCCGATGTGCAGGATGTCGCCGTGCATGAACATGCTCGTCAGCAGCGTCAGCTGGATCGGATCGGGGCCTGGCGCCTGCGGGACGGCATAGGTCTCACCGTCGATCGTGATCGGCTGTGGCGTGGTGAGATCGACGCCGGTCGTGATCTCAGCCGGAATGGTGCTGTACGCGTACGTGAACTCGTTGTCGCTGCCCCCGCCCTGGAGGGCGAGGAAGACCACGATGTTGAGCGCAATGAGCGCCAGCGTTACGAACGCCGGCCCGTTGTTCGGTTCGTTGTCGTCGCTCAGCGGAAACACGGATGATCTCCGGCGCGTGCGGGCGCGGCGATGATACGCGACGCCCGCGATAATCGACCGATGCAGATCGAGATCAGACGCTACGAGGGCGATGTCCACAGTTGGGCGGATCTCGTCTGGGTCGCCTTTGGCGAGCGGTTCGACGACGGGGACCTTCCCGCCTTCGAGGCGGCGCACGAACCGGAACGTGCGCTCGCCGCGTACGACGGCGACCGGCCTGTCGGGGCTGCCGGCATCTTCAGCTTCTCGCTCACCGTTCCCGGCGGGGAGCTGCCGGCGGCCGGCGTCACGACCGTCGGCGTCCACCCGACCCACCGACGGCGCGGCATCCTGCGCCAGCTGATGCGTCGCCAGCTCGACGACGTGCGCGCTGCCGGCGAGCCGCTCGCAATCCTCTGGGCATCGGAGGGCGGCATCTACCAGCGCTTCGGCTACGGGCAGGGCTCGGTGGGTCTCTCGTTCGACGTCGACCGCCACCGCACCGCGTTCCGCACCCACTTCGAACCGGCCGGAACGATGCGCCTCGTGGAGCGCGACGAGGCCACGCGCCTCATGCCCCACATCTTTGACCGATACCGCCCGACGCGCCCCGGCTGCACCACGCGATCGGCCGCGAACTGGGAGGCGGAGTCATTCCACGACCCCGAGCACCAGCGGAACGGCGGCAGCCCGCGCTTCTACGCCATCCACGAGACCGATGGCACGCCCGACGGCTACGTCGCCTACCGCATCTTCGGCAACTGGGGTCCGCGCGGCGCCGCCGGGCGGCTGGACGTCAATGAGCTGCTCGGACTCTCGAGCGACGTCGAGCGCGACCTGTGGCGCTACGCCTTCGACGTCGACCTCATGGCCACGACGAGCGCCTGGAACGTGCCGATCGACTCACCGATGCCTCTCTGGATGGCCGAGCCGCGGCGCCTCGGAGCGACGATCGGAGACGCCCTCTGGCTGCGGGTTGTGGATGTCGTCGGCGCCCTCGAGGGCCGCAGCTACGCGGCGAGCGGCGAGCTCACCTTCGAGCTGACCGATGCGTTCATGCCGCAGAACGCGGGGACCTGGAAGCTGGCCGCGGAAGCTGGCGGTGCGCGGGTCGTCCGGGCCGGCGGTTCGGCCCAGCTGGCGCTCGACACGACCGATCTCGCGGCGATCTACCTCGGAACGTTCGCGCCCTCGCGCCTCGTGCGCGCCGGGCGTGCGCGCGAGCTCCTGCCGGGTGGCGCCGCGCTCGCCGACGCGCTCTTCGCGACCGCCATCGCGCCGTGGTGCTCGAAGGTGTTCTAGACGGCGCACATTGCGTAGTGCCGGTGCCTGGTGCCTCATGTCGCGACGTTTGATTCACCTGGGTGGGTCAGATCGCGCGGATCGCGGCTCTGCGGCGTGATCTGACCCACCCAGTGGACTCAGGGCGCGCGGCTCATGCCTCTGTGGTGTGATCTGACCCACCCAGTTGACTCAGGCAGCGACGACGGCCGCCTCACGCCCCGCGACGCACGGCGCCACGAGCGGGTCGCTCAGGCGGAGCCCGCGGCTTCCGACGCGGCGTCGGTGCGCGCCGCTTCCTCGGGCCGCGGATTGCGGATCCCGACGGCATTGATCGCGGCGCCCGCCAGCAGCAGGCCGGCGGCCACGAGCATGGCCAGGTGGAAGGCATCGGTCGATGCCTCGCGGGCTGCGTCGGCCATCGCGCCGCTCACGTCATCGCCCATCGGGGTCAGCGGCTGGACCTGGGCCCGGAAGGCAGGGTCGTCGACATCGGTCCCTGGAATTCGTGCCTGGAGTGCGGGATAGAACGAGGCCGTGATGGCGATGAAGAGCAGCGCCGAGACGAGCGGCGAGCCGGCGCGGCTGACGGCGTTGTTGATCGCCGAGCCGATCCCGGCGCGGCGCACCGGCAGCGAGCTGAGCAGCGTCGTGGTGAGCGGCGCCACGAGGAGCGCGATACCCAGCCCGAAGACGAGGAGGCCGGGCAGCACGTCGATCAGCGCCCCGCTGCTCGGGATCAGGGTCTCGGGCGTGCGCGGATCGGCCAGCCACGGCGCGCTGGAGGCGGGGATCCGCGCCAGCCAGATCAGCCCAAGTGCCATGAGAATCGGCCCCACGGTCATGAAGATGCGCGGTCCCCATCGGGCTGAAAGCCGTCCGGCAGGAGTCGAGAGGAAGGTGAGCAGGATGCCGGTCGGAAGGCCAACCGCGCCGGCCGCCGTGGGCGAGTAGCCGAGCGTGCCCTGCAGATAGAGCCCCTGGAACGTGAACGAGACGTACAGCGCGCCGTAGATCACGAAGGTCGACAGGTTGACGATGCTGAAGTTGCGCGACTTGAAGAGGTCGAGCGGCACGAGCGGGTTCGGTCGCGTCGCCATCAGGATCGGGAAGGCGACCAGCGCGACCGCGCCGATGGCGATGGCCGCCCAGGCGATCGGATCGGCCCATGCCTTCTCCTGCCCGCGCGTCGCCCCGAAGGCGAGGCCGCCGATCGCGATCGCGATCACTCCCGCTCCGAGCCAGTCGAAGCGCCCGGTTGCCTCCTCGTCGCGGCTCTCGTCGACGCCGGCGCTGGTCGCGTACAGCGCGAGCAGGACGAGCGGCACGTTGATGAGGAAGGCGACGCGCCAGCTCAGCGCCTGGACCAGGAAGCCGCCGACGATCGGCCCGAGCGTGGTGGTTGCGCTCGTCGCGGCGGCCCAGATGCCCACCGCGCGGCCGCGCTCCTCGCCGGCAAACGTGGCGCTGATGATCGAGAGGCTGCCCGGCACCAGGAGCGCGCCGAAGGCTCCCTGGACCAGGCGGGCGACGATGAGCAGCTCCATCGTGGGCGCCAGGCCACAGGCGACCGATGACGCTCCGAACCCCATGAGCCCCAGCCGGAACATCCGCCGCCGGCCGTAGAAGTCGTTGACGGCACCGGCCAGGATGAGCAGTGCCGAGAGGACCGCCAGGTAGCCGCTGTTGACGTACGTGACGCCCTCGAGCGGCGCCACGAACGTCGCCGGCAGCTCGCGCTGGATCGTGGGCAGCGCCACGTTCACCACGGTCCCGTCGAGGAACACGATCCCCGATGCGAGCACGACCGCCACCAGCGTCCATGTTCGTCGGCTCATGCCCGCCTCTCCGTGCTGCGCACCTTCTCGGCTCTCTTGCATCTGGGACCGATGGCCGCTGCATCCTACCGCGCCTCGCGCGGCGTCCGGCCCGCGTGCTACCGTGCCGCGATGGCGCAGTACTACGGCCTGATCGTCATCCTGCACGTCATTGCCGTGATGGTGTTCATCCTGGTTCACGGCGTCTCGATGGTGACCGCCTTCCAGCTGCGAGGCGTCACCGAGCGGAGCCGTGCCGTGCAACTCCTGGACCGCTCGCAGCTGTCAGTCGGGCTGATGTACGCGGCCCTGCTGGTGCTGCTCGTGGCCGGGATCGCCGCGGGATTCATCGGTGCCCATTGGAGTCGGCTCTGGATCTGGGCATCGATCGGCGTCCTCGTCGCTGTCCTCGTCGTGATGTGGGCCGTCGCGTCGCCGTACTACATGCGGCTGCGCCAGGCACTCGGGACGCAGCAACGTGGCGACTCACCGACAATCAAGCCGATCTCCGACGACGAGATGGCGACACGCCTGCGGAGCATGCGGCCGATGTGGCTGGCCGTCGTCGGGCTCGTCGGGCTCATCGCCCTCTTCTGGTTGATGTTCGCCAAGCCGTTCTGAGGTCGCGCCCGTAGCGGGCTGGCCCTCCGCACGCGACCCTGAACCGCTCAGGCCTCGCCAATCGGCTGGTCCAGATACTCTCGCCGCACGTACTCGGCGTACCGATGAACGCCGCTGGCCTCGAGCTTCGTGAAGAGCTCATGCGCGATATGGCGAGAGCCATCCAGATCGCCCATCAGGCGCCGAACGCTGGCGTCGATCTCGGCGAGCTGACGCTCGACCGGGACCATGACGAGGCCTGCAGCGCGCTCCCGAGCGCGGTCGATGAGGTCACGCGCCGCCGCATCCCCGAGATGAGCGCGCGCCAGGCCCTCTGCCGCGTCCAGCTCGATCTGGTCGGCGATGTCGTTCTCGCGTGCGACAGAGCGCGCGCGAGCGATCACAGGCAGCGCCTCAGCGGCGCGTCCGACGCGCGACAGCCCGATCGCCCAGCTGCCGAGGACGTTGGCGAGCACATCAAGGTCCCCGCGCCGCTCGAAGGCCGCGGCACGCTCGCGGTCGATCTCCTCGGCCAGCACGTCGTCACCGGCGAAGTGTGCAGCCATCGCGGCGAAGCCCTGAATCGAGAGCGCCCGCCGCTCCGAGCCCGTCTGGAGATGCAGGTTGGCCACCTCGACCTGGACTCGTCGCAGCTCCGTGAAATCGACGCTGCCTCCCATGAATCCCAGGCGAGCGCGAGACAGCCAGAGCGTCGCGGCCATCAGCGGGCCCTCATCGCCACCGACCGCCGCCTCCAGCTGCTCGGCGATGCGTGTCGCCTCGCCGAGAGGCGTGCCAGCGAACGCCATCCCCGCCCCGATCCAATCGATCAGCGAAGAGCGGTGGGCATGGGTACCGGCGAGCTCGTACTCATCCCACGCGCGCCGGAACTCGATGAGTGCCTGGTCGCTGCGGCCTGCACTCCAGGCGATCAGTGCGCCGGCGAGCGCCGCGCTGCCCAGGGCGAGATGGTCGCCGGTGCCCGACAGGATGTCGATCGCCCCATCCAGCTCCCGGCGGGCCGACTCCACGGTTCGTCCCTCACCGAGGACGTCGTAGGCGATGCTGATCACGGTCGTGAGCGCCCGATCCACCGCGTCCCCGCACCGCAGCTCATCGAGCAGCGACGGGATCTGGTCATGGACGGGTCCTTCTTCCAGTGCCTCGACCAGGATGGGAATCAGCCGACGGCGCTCCGGCCCCTCCGGCAGGAGGGCGTGCGCACGGCCGAGCAGGCCCCGGCTGGCGTGGTGGTTGCCATGCTCGAATGCGGCGCGGCCCGCCGCCGCCAGGCGCTCGGCGGCGCGGGTCGCGATCGCCAGGCGGCGTGGGTCGTCCGGGTCGAGCTCGCCGATGAACATGGCGGCCCGCTCGAGGTGGTAGCCGACGAGCTCGTCCTGTTCCAGCAGCTCGCCGTAGGCACCCAGCCATTCTGCGAAACGCTCATGGAGGTCCGCACGAACCGACTTGGGCAGCGAGTCGTAGGCGGTATCCCTGATGAGCAGATGCCGGAAGCGATACGCGTCCTCACCCGGGATTCCGGATCGGTCCGGCCGGAC
>JBDTNK010000063.1:0-11410 GCA_039933775.1 Chloroflexota bacterium
TCCGAGATGGCCGCCCGATCGGCATCGATGCCGAGCAGGCGGCCATCCGGAGACGACGCCTCCAGGAGCCGCTCGGCGTGCCCACCGCCACCGACGGTGCAATCAGCCACGGAGCTGCCGGGTCCCACGTCGAGCGAGGCAATGACCTCGTCGGCGAGGACGGGCAGGTGCCCTTCTCCCATGTGGCGCTGCACCTTTCTGGTCGGATGGCGGGCCGATCGGCCCGGAGACGCATCAATGGCGGGGCCGCGACGTGCGTCATGGCGTCGCGGTCCGCTAGATCCCGAGGTCCGCGAGGTGCTCCGCGAGCGCCTCCGGCTCGTTCTCGATCTGTGCTCGATATGGTGTCCATCGATCCGACGCCCAGAGCTCGAGCCGGCTCAGCGCACCCACGACGACGACTTCCCCCGCGCCGATTCCCGCGTAGTCGCGCAGGTAGCTCGGCACGAGCAGGCGTCCCTGCCGATCCAGCTCGACCTCCACGGCGCCCGACGACATGAAGCGCATGAACTCCCGCGCTCGCGCGTTCGTCACCGGCAGGCCCCGCAGCTTCTGCGCGAGCTCGTTCCATTCCTCGGCCGGAAAGATGGCCAGACAGCCATCCAGCCAACGGGCCAGCGTCGCTCCCTCCGCGAGACGCGCCCGGAAGCGCACCGGGACCGCGACGCGGCCGCGATCGTCCAGCGCATGCCGGAACTCGCCCGTGAAGGATGTCGACCGATCCATGATCTGGGTGACTCACCATTTGTCCCCATTCGGCCCCATTCGGAACCACAGGGCGCCACTATACAGGGCAACGTCAACCCGTCAAGGGGCATTTCGCATGAATGCGGTCAGGGGGCGCGGCCGCGACAAACGAGGGCGCGCCCGGCCTCGGGCACCGGCTCGGCGCGCGACCGGGTTCGAGACGATGCTCGATCCAGTGAGAAGCAGCACGGCGGCAGCGTCACTTCGGCCCGCGCCACCAGGCACGGACGACGGGGGTCGCCTCAGGGAGCGGGCGTGCCCTCGGGCATGACCGTCAACTCATCGGGCTCGAGCACGTCACCATGGAAGGTGCCGTCCGGGGAGGTGAAAACAGCCCTGATCTCGAACGAGCCAGAGTCTGGCGCGATGTAGCCGTAACCGGCATAGAAGCCGTTCTGAGTGACCCAGGCGACGCGGCCGTCGGTGAGCTGCTGCGGCTCGACGCGGGCATGCGAATAGTCGGCAAACCTGGCGGCGGCCTCCTGCACGGCGGCGCGATCCTCGATCACGTAGAGGACGTATGCCTCCGGTTGAACGCCGACCTCGTAGAACGCGAAGACATCTTGCGACGTGGTCGTCGGGAGCGGGGTCGGAGTGTCCACCGCCACGGACGGTGGCGGCGACGGTGAGAGGGAGGGCTCGACACTGACTTCCGCGCTCGGCGACGGCGTTGGTGCCGGCGTCGAGGGCTCGGGCGTGACCATGGCGCTGGGCGTGGGCGAACCCTGCGCACCGCTGAGGACATCAAGTCCGCCGAACGCGAAGAGCCAGGCCGAACCACCGATCCCCACGATGAGCAGCAGGGCGACGAGCGCTCCGACCCAGGCGAACCGTCGGGGCCGTCGCGGCGGCGGAGGAGGCGGCGCGTCCGCGCGCGGCGGCGCCGGCCGTCGCAGCGCCTCCAGCTCCTCGGTCGGGATCACGAGCACCCCGCGCAGGTAGCGGGGGCAGTTGCCGTAGCCGCGCTGCAGGCAGACCCGCGTCTGCTGCTCGTCGCTCAGGACGGCCGGATCGCCGAATGCATAGCAGCGGTGCCCGGGATCGGCGCCCTCGACGTACCCGGCGCGGTTCCCATCGAGTCCGAGGAACGGACATACGGTGTCGGGACGCTGCGCCAGCTGCTCGAGCAGCACGCGGCGCTCCGCCTCGTGGACCGCTGCCGCAGCCGCGGCCTCTTCTCGCTTTCGGCGTCCGAACACTCGGTCTCGCCGCTCCTTCCTGTTCAGCACATCGGCGAGGAGCCATGCCCCGCGACGCGAGTCTAGCGTGAGCACAGGGGCTGCAGCGATGGAGCCAAGGGGTGACCCGATGGTACCAACGCGTCATTGAGATCCTGAGCGGGCCGCCCCAGGCTGGAGGTCGGTGCGGCGCTGAAGACGCCGCGCGCACGTACCACGGCAGCAGATGGCACTCGACCCGATCGATTCCCAGCAACCTCGCGTCAGCGTCCCACGGCAGGGACGCATCCGCCGCTGTCGGGTGCGCCACGTCACGATCCTGCCCGGTGAGGACGGCCCCACGGTGCAGGTCGACTGCCTCCTGGGCGGGCGCGACCATCCGCTGCCGCTCGGCACCATGGACGAGGCACGCGAGATCTGCAACGCCTGCACGGCGACGACCATCTGGCGCGCCGACGAGGCGTAGCCCGGATCGAGACCCCTGGAGCGCGGCCTCTAAGCCGGGTTCTGTCCCGGACCGAAGTCCGGTGACGGCCATCCATCTCCGAGATCGGTTACCCGATCCCTCCAGCGACCAACCCGAGGGCTGAGCGAGTCACCTGCTGCGGCGCGAACGCCGCCTTTCGCCCTCCTACTTGGTCTTGCTCCGGCTCGAGCTTGCCGCGTTTCACTCCCGCGCGAACGCGGGCATCGTCACTGTGGCGCTGGTCCTCGCCTCACGGCGGACGGGCGTTACCCGCGAGCCTGCTCTATGGAGCCCGGACTTTCCTCGAACGACGCCTCGCGGAGCCGGTCGCGGCCGTCCGGCCGCCTCCAGGGGCCGGCATTGTACCCCATTCGAACGTCTGTTCGAATCTGCGAGCAGCTCGATGTGTTCGAGGACTTCCTCTCAGCGGTCCACCGGCCGCGGACTTGCGCACCCACGGGAGTACCGGACACGTCTTGACCGATGCTCCCGCCGGCTGGTGGCGAATGGCCAACATGAAGCCTCCCCGCGGCTTCTGCGTCGCCGTTCGTCCCGCGGCTGATCCAGTTTGGCCACGACTTGACCGATGCTCCCGCCGGCTGGCGGCGATGCCGCCGGCGCGAGATCCCGCCCGCCGCGACACAGCTGTCAGCGGCCGTCGATCGCCACGTTGCTGAGCCGGTCCGCGTCCTTGTTCAGCGTGCGCGGCACGTGACCGACGGTGTAGCCACCAAGCCGGCGCAGCATGGCCATCACCGCGGCATGGATCGGCCGCAGGTCGGGATGCTTCACGCGGTAGACGCCGCTGATCTGCCGAGCCACGAGCTCGGAGTCCATGCGCAGATCGACGTGCGTCGCGCCGAGCCGCTCAGCCTCCTCGAGCGCCAGGCGGACCGCGGTCCACTCCGCGACGTTGTTCGTGGCGTGCCCGAGCGGCTCGGCGATCTCGGCCAGCGTCTCCCCCGTCGTCGCGTCGCGCACGATCGCCCCGGCGCCGGCCGGCCCGGGATTGCCGCGCGCGGCGCCATCGGTGTAGATCAGCAGGCGGCGGCCCGCCTCGTGTGCGTCAGGCACGCCGCGGAGCGTTCTGGATCTCGCCGACGACTTCCATGATGGCGCGGGTGACGTTGATGCCGCGCGGGCACGCCTCGACGCAGTTGAAGACGGTGCGGCAGCGCCAGACGCCGTCGGCATCGGCCATGATCTGGAGGCGCTCCTCGTGGGCCTGGTCACGGCTGTCGAAGATGAAGCGGTGTGCGTTGACGATCGCGGCCGGACCCACGTAGGCGGGATTCGTCCAGAAGACCGGACAGGCGGTGGTGCAGGCGCCGCACATGATGCACTTGGTTGTGTCGTCGAAGCGCTCGCGATCGGCCTGCGACTGGCGCCGCTCCTTGCCATCGGCCGTCGGCGTGTCGTTGACCAGGTACGGCATGATGTCGCGGTACTTGTCCCAGAACGGCTCCATGTCGGTGAGCAGGTCCTTGATGACCGGCATGGCGCGCATCGGTTCGACGCTGATCTTCGTGCCGGCGTCCTTGACGAGCGTCTCACAGGCGAGCTTGTTCGTGCCGTTGATGACCATCGAGTCCGAGCCGCAGACCCCGTGGGCACACGAGCGACGGAACGTGAGCGTGCCGTCGATGTACCACTTCACGTGGTGCAGCAGGTCCAGGACGCGATCGGTCGGCTCGGCGGAAACCGTGTAGGTCTCCCAGTGCGGCTCACGATCCGCCTCGGGGTTGAAGCGCCTGATGCGCAGCTCGACATCCATGGCCATCGGTCAATACACCCGCGGTTTCGGCTGGAACTTGGTGACGGTCACCGGCTTGTAGGCCAGCGCCACGTCCGGGCCATCGGTCGGTGCCCAGGCGAGCGTGTGCTTCAGCCAGTCGACATCGTCGCGATCGGGGTGGTCGTCGCGCGCATGCCCGCCGCGGCTCTCGGTGCGGGCCAGCGCCGACTCCACGGTGGCCAGCGCGCTATCGAGCAGGAAGCCCAGCTCGAGCGCCTCGCCCAGGTCGGTGTTGTAGCGGCAGCCCTTGTCATCGACCCGGAGATGCTCGGCGCGAGCGCGCAGGGCACGGACCTCGTCGCGACACTCGGTCAGCAACGCCTCGGTGCGGTAGACGCCGCATTTCGTGAACATGACCTCCTGCAGCTCGCCGCGGATGACCGCGGGCCGCTCACCCTCGCGGCCCTCAAGCAGGCCACGCACCGACGCGTGAACCGATGCCTCGGCCGCGGCATCCGCATCGGCCGCTGGCGCGGTGCGCAGCTGCTCGGCCATGGCGATCCCCGCACGACGCCCGAAGACCAGGATGTCGAGCAGCGAGTTCGTGCCGAGCCGGTTCGCGCCGTGGACGCTGACGCAGGCGCACTCCCCCGCCGCGAAGAAGCCGGGCACGATCGCCTGGTGCGTGCCGTCCCATGCGCCCAGCACGTGGCCGTCGATATCGGTGGGGATGCCACCCATGGCGTAGTGCGCGGTGGGCTGAATGGGCACCAGGTCGGTCAGCGGCTCGATGCCGAAGTAGGTGCGGATGAACCCGGCCATGTCCGGCAGCTTGTGGTTCAGGACGTCGGCGCCCAGGTGCCGCACGTCGAGGTGGACGAAGTCCTGCCCGCCGATGCCGCGCCCCTCGGCGATCTCCAGGTAGATGCTCCGGCTCACCACGTCGCGCGAGGCGAGATCCTTCATGGTCGGGGCGTAGCGCTCCATGAAGCGCTCCCCCTTGTCGTTGAGCAGGACGCCGCCCTCGCCGCGCATCGCCTCGCTGAGCAGGAAGCCGAGCTTGTACATGCCGGTCGGATGGAACTGGAAGAACTCCATGTCCTGCAGCGGCAGGCCGCGTCGCCAGGCGATCGCCATGCCGTCGCCGGTCAACGTGTGCGCGTTGCTCGTGACCTTGAACACCTTGCCGTAGCCGCCGGTCGCGAAGAGCACGGCGCGGGCGCGGAAGCTGTGGATCTCGCTCGTCGAGAGCTGCAGCGCCACGACGCCGGTGACACGGCCGCCGGGACCCTCGGGCATCGCCAGGTCGAGCACCTGGTACTCGTCGAAGAAGTCGATCTTGTGCTTGATGCACTGCTGGTACAGCGTCGTCAGGATCGCGTGCCCGGTGCGGTCCGCGGCGAAGCACGATCGGCGCACCGGTCCCTCGCCGTAGTCGCGGGTATGGCCGCCGAAACGGCGCTGGTCGATGAGCCCCTCGGGCGTGCGATTGAACGGCAGGCCGAGGTGCTCGAGGTTGATGACCGTATCGATCGCGTCGCGACACATGATCTCCGCGGCGTCCTGGTCGACGAGGTAGTCGCCGCCCTTGACGGTGTCGAACCAGTGCCACTCCCAGTGGTCCTCCTCGGTGTTGCCGAGGGCGGCGCAGACCCCTCCCTGCGCGGCGCCGGTATGCGAGCGGGATGGGTACAGCTTGCTGATCACACCGATGCGTGCGTCGGGGCCCAGGTCCTTCTTCAGCTCGAGCGCGGCGTACAGCCCGGCGCCACCGGCGCCGACGACCACCGCGTCCATCTCGTGGATCCGCGCGGGACGGCTGCTTCCGGCGGTGTCGAGGAGGGTCATCCGGCGCTCAGGACATCGGGCCGACCGCCGGTGCGGTCGACGGATCGAAGAAGAGGATCACGAGAATGCCGAGCAGCAGCAGGAACGCGCTCACGGCGAGGAGCAGCCCCACCGCGAGGTTGCGCACGATGCCGTGCCGCGCGTAGTCCCCGATCACGACGCGCGCCCCATTGACGCCGTGGACCAGTGCCAGCACCAGGAGCAGCCCGTCGTAGATCCGCCAGAAGGGCGTGCCCCAGCGTCCCACGACCAGCTCGAAATTGATCTCGCCGCCACCCAGCGGGACGAGGACGTGCATGATGAGCATGTGGCCCAGGGCCAGCAGAACGAGCAGCACGCCGCTGATGCGCATGAAGTACCACATCACGGTCTCGAAGCCGCCGTGCTCCGGCCTCGGCTGGGCACCTCGCGCCCGGGCAACCCGACGGTTGTCCTCGGGCCCCCAGATCGTGCGGCCTACCTGCATGACAGACTCAGCCCCATGGCACGTAGTCCTTGACCATGATCAGGCCCAGCGGAACCATGGTGATCACGGTCGCCGCCACGATGCCGTAGGTGAGCGGGCGGTAGTAGACGGTCGTGGACGGCCAGAAGTCCAGCGCCACGATGCGCAGGCCGTTGAGCGAGTGGTAGACGAGCGCGGCCATCAGCAGCACCTCCCCCAGCTTGGCTGGGAGGTTGTGATAGAAGCCCTGGGTGAAGTTGTAGACATCCGGCCCGGCGAGCACGGTCGCGGTCTCGACGATGTGCAGCAACACGAAGACGAGCACGCCGATGCCGCTCGCCCGGTGGCCGAACCAGGCCAGCTGTGCCCAGCTGATGCGATATCCGAACATGTGACGGCGGCGTGCGCTTCCTGTGCATGGCCCGATGGACACCGCCGCGCAGGCGGGTCGACTGGCGCGGCGCCTCAGATTCTAACGCGGCGAGCCCTCGCCGCGGACGCGCCGGGCGACCTCCTCACCGAACTCGCGCGTGCCCGCCGAGCCGCCCAGGTCATACGTCACGATGGCGCCATCGGCGATCGTGTCGCGCACCGCGCGCTCGACCGCGTCTGCGGCATCGGTCTCGTTGATATGCCGCAGCATGAGCGCGGCCGACAGGATCAGCGCGGTGGGGTTGGCCTTGTTCTGCCCGGCGTACTTGGGAGCCGAGCCGTGGACCGGCTCGAAGACCGCCGCCTTCTCGCCAATATTGGCGCCGGGCGCCACGCCCAGGCCGCCGACGAGGCCCGCGGCGAGGTCACTGACGATGTCACCGTACAGGTTCGGCAGGACCAGGACGTCGTACAGCTCCGGCTTCTGCACGAGCTGCATGCACATGTTGTCGACGATCCGGTCCTCGAAGGCGATCCGCCCCTCGTACTCCGCAGCGACCTGCTGCGCGCTCTCCAGGAAGAGGCCGTCGGAAAGCTTCATGATGTTCGCCTTGTGGACCGCGGTCACCTTGCGCCGACCGTTGCGCACCGCGTAGTCGAACGCGAAGCGGGCGATCCGCTGGCTCGCGGCGCGCGTGATGATCTTGATGCTCTCGGCGGCATCGGGCCCGACGCGATGCTCGATGCCGGCGTACAGGTCCTCGGTGTTCTCGCGCACGATGATGAGGTCGATATCGGTGTAGCGCGACGCGACGCCGACCATGCTCCGCGCCGGGCGCAGGTTGGCATACAGGTCCAGCGACTGGCGCAGGGTCACGTTCACCGAGCGGAATCCCGCGCCGACCGGCGTGGTGATCGGCCCCTTGAGCGCCAGCCCGTTGCGACGGATGCTGTCGAGGACCCGATCCGGCAGCGGGGTGCCTTCGGCGGCGATCGTCGCCTCGCCCGCGCTCTGCTCGTCCCACTCGAAATTGATGCCGGTGGCGGCGAGGACGGGCGTGGTGGCGGCGGCCAGCTCCGGTCCGATCCCGTCGCCGGGGATGAGGGTGACGGCGTAGCTCATGGGTGCGCGGGCCTCGTTCGTGCGGCCGGTCACAGCGCCGGCGTACGGACCAAGAGTCTAGAGCAGGCGCACGCAATCGGCCGGCATCGGTACAATCTGGGCATCCCACGGTGGCCAGCTGCCCCGATCGTGCGCGCGCGGCGTCAACCGGGGATGCAGACGGGAGATTCGATGAAGCTCCAGGAATATCGGTCCAAGGAGGTCCTGGCGCGTCACGGCGTACCGCTCCTGGCCGGTGAGATCGCGACAAGCCCGCAGGAAGCACGTGCCGCGGCCGAACGGATCGGCGGCCCCGTGGTCGTCAAGGCACAGGTGCTGGTCGGCGGGCGGGGCAAAGCCGGCGGCGTGAAGCTCGCGGCAACCCCGGACGAGGCGGAACAACGGGCGCACGAGATCCTGGGGCTCGACATCAAGGGCATCACCGTCCGCACCGTGCTCGTGGCACCCGCGGCGGAGATCGCGACGGAGTTCTACCTGGGCCTCATCCTGGACCGGGCGGCCAAGGCGATCACGATCATCGCCAGCGCCGAGGGTGGCGTGGAGATCGAGGAGACCGCCAGGACGAACCCCGACGCGATCCTTCGGCTGCCGCTCGACCCGCTCATCGGGCTGCAGGAGCACCAGGTGCGGCGCGTCGCCTTCTTCATGGGCATTCCCGCCGAGCTGCGCAAGACCTTCAGATCGGTCCTGCGCGGCCTCTACGCCGCCTTCGTCGAGTCCGATGCCGACCTGGCCGAGATCAATCCGCTGGTGGTGACCGATGCCGGCGAGCTCCTCGCGCTCGACGCCAAGATCGTGCTCGACGACTCGGCGCTCGGTCGCCATCCGGACCTCGAGGCGATGCGCGACCTCAACGAGGAGGAGCCGGCCGAGATCGCGGCGCGCGAGGCGGGCATCAGCTTCATCAAGCTCGACGGCACGATCGGCTGCATGGTGAACGGCGCGGGCCTGGCGATGACCACCATGGACCTCGTCAAGCTGGCGGGCGGCGAGCCGGCAAACTTCCTGGACATCGGCGGTGGGGCCAAGGCGGACAAGGTCACCGCGGCCTTTAAGATCATCTTGGACGACCCGAACGTGCGCGCCATCCTGATCAACATCTTCGGCGGCATCACCCGCGGCGACGAGGTGGCGCATGGCATCGTCGAGGCACGGGCACACCTGGAACGCGAAGTGCCGATGGTCGTGCGCATCGTCGGCACGAACAGTGAGGAGGCTCGCCCGATCCTGGCCAGCGCCGATCTCATCACCGCCGACTCGCTCGATGACGCGGCGGCCAAGGCGGTCGCGGCGGCGCGGGGAGGGCAGGCATGAGCATCCTCGTCAATGCCGAGACGCGGCTCCTGGTGCAGGGCATCACCGGCCGCGAGGGCGAGTTCCACTCGCGCGCGATGCTCGAGTACGGCACGCAGATCGTTGCCGGCGTCACGCCCGGCAAGGGCGGCCAGTCCACCCTCGACGGCCGTGTGCCCGTCTTCGACACGGTGGCCGATGCGGTCCGCGAGACCGGTGCCAACGCGTCGTGCATCTTCGTCCCCGCGGCGTTCGCGCCTGACGCGGTGCTCGAGGCAGTCGACGGGCTGATCCCGCTCATCTTCTGCATCACCGAGGGCATCCCGGCGCTCGACATGCTGCGCGTCTACCACGTCGTGAAGGCGCGCGGCGCGCGGCTCATCGGGCCGAACTGCCCCGGCGCGACGTCGGTCGGGCAGGCGAAGGTCGGGATCATCCCCGGCAACATCCATCGCGAGGGCTCGGTGGGCCTCGTCTCGCGCTCAGGCACGCTCACCTACGAGGTGGTGCAGGCCATGACCGATGCCGGCATGGGCCAGACGACCTGCGTCGGGATCGGG
This sequence comes from Chloroflexota bacterium, assembly GCA_039933775.1. Classification (GTDB taxonomy): domain Bacteria; phylum Chloroflexota; class Limnocylindria; order QHBO01; family QHBO01; genus JBDTNK01. The sequence goes on from JBDTNK010000063.1 coordinate 9,768, forward strand.
GGCGATCCGATCATCGGGTCGAACTTCATCGAGATGCTCGACCTCTTCAACAACGACCCCGCCACCGAGGCAATCGTGCTGATCGGCGAGATCGGCGGCGAAGAGGAGGAGAAAGCGGCCGCCTTTTGCGCGCGCGAGGTCCGCAAGCCGATGGCGGCCTTCATCGCCGGCCGCACCGCGCCGCCCGGACGCCGCATGGGGCACGCCGGCGCGATCATCTCCGGCGGCGCCGGAACCGCGGAGTCGAAGCGCGCCGCGCTCGAGGCCGCGGGAATTCGGGTCGCAGATTCGCCGAGCCACATCCCGCAGCTGCTGCGCGACGCCGGCGTCTAGCCAGGACATGTGGTGACGCGCGGGCGCGCACCAGCAGCCGCGAGCCCCGACGTCACTGAGGACGCTCTAGCAGCTCCCAGAGCACCGCGTTGAGCGTGCGCGGATGGATGAACGCCACCTGGCCGTGCGCGCCTTCACGCGGCGCTCGATCGATGAGCTCCGCCTCGTGCGCCAGCAGCAGCTCGAGGTCCCGCGGAAGGTCGTCGGTGCGGAAGCAGACGTGATGCAGCCCCTCGCCGCGGCTGGCGAGGAAGCGCGCGACGCCGCTCTCGCCGTCCATCGGCTCGATGAGCTCGAGCCCGGCACCGCCGGCAGGCAGGCGCAGGAAGCAGAGACGCACGCGCTGGGTCGACATCGTCACGATCGCGTCGGCGTCGAGGCCGAACAGGTCCCGGTAGCGCGGAAGCGACTCCTCGATGCTGCGCACCACGATCGCGACGTGGTCGATCCCCTCAATGCGGGCCGGCTCGCTCACCGGCGGTGCTCGCTCACGGGTGGTGCTCGCCCCACACGCGGCGCAGCGCGTTGCTGATCTCGCCCACGGTGAGCCACGCTTCCACGCAGGCGCGCAGGCGCGGCAGCACGTTCTCGGTGCCCTTCGCTGCGCTGGTCAGCGCCTCGAGTGCGGCACGTGCCGCGGAGGCGTCGCGCGTCGCACGCACGGCCCGCGTTCGGGCCACCTGCTCAGCCTCGGCCGCCGGATCGATGCGCTGGGGCTGGGGATGGACCTCGCTGCCATCGGCGAAGCGGTTGACGCCGACCACGATCTGCTCCCCCGCCTCGACGGCACGCTGTGTCGCGTACGCGGCGTCGCCTATCTCGCCGGCCTGGTAGCCCTCGGCGATCGCGGCCACGGCCCCACCGCGGTCGTCGATCGCCGCGAGCTCAGCCTCGATCCGGCGCTCCAGCTCGTCCGTGAGCGCCTCGACGTACCACGATCCGCCGAGCGGATCGGCCGGCAGGCGCAGCCCCGATTCGTGGGCCAGCACCTGCTGCGTCCGGAGCGCCAGGCGCGCCGTATCGGGCGTCGGCAGGCCCAGCGCCTCGTCCAGCGCGTTCGTGTGCAGCGACTGCGCGCCGCCCAGGATCCCGGCCATCGCCTGCACCGTGGTGCGCACCACATTCGTGTCGGGAGCCTGCGCGGTCAGCGTGCTTCCGCCGGTCTGGACGTGGAACCGCATCGCCATGCTGCGCGGATCTTTCGCCCCGTAGCGGTCGCGGGCCACGCGGGCCCAGACCCGCCGCGCGATGCGGAACTTGGCGACCTCCTCGAAGAGGTCGTTGTGCGCGGCAAAGAAGAAGGAGAGGCG
>JBDTNK010000064.1:0-11177 GCA_039933775.1 Chloroflexota bacterium
GTGAACGAAGTGCTGTGGGACGCCGACGAGCAGTTCTACCTGGACCGCAACGACGGCGGCGGCGCGCCGATCAGGACCCGTTCGTATTCCGGGCTGGTCCCGCTCATCGCCGGGATCGTGCCCGACGAGCGGGTGCCGGCAATCCTTGCCGCACTCCGCGACGAGCAGGCGTTCCTGTCTCCATTTGGCCTGCGCAGCACGGCGGCTGACTCAGTACTCTACCGGCCCGGCTACGCCGACGAGCGCTCCACCAACTCGAGCTGGCGCGGGCCGATCTGGCTGCCGCTCAACTACCTGCTCATCGGCGCGGTGGCCGAGCATGACCCTGCCTTCGCCGCGGAGCTGCGCGAACGCGTCGTGGAGACCGTCGAGACCGACTGGGAGGCCACCGGCCGCTTCCACGAGTACTTCGACGCCGAGAGTGGCGAGGGACTCGGGGCCGACGCCCAGGCAGGCTGGACCGCGCTCGTCGCGAACCTCATCGTCGAGGGCTGGCCCGCCGACTGAGGCGCTCGCGAGGGCCATCGGCCCTACCATGCAGAGCGTGATCGCGTGGCTGGCCGACCTGTTCGAGACGAATCGCATCATCGTGCTGTCCGTCTACGGGCAGGTCTTCTTCGTCCTTGGACTGGCCATCGCGCTCCAGAGCCGCAAGCGCAGCCGGCTGGCGCTGGCGCGATCGCTGCCATGGCTCGCCGCGTTCGGCATCTTGCACGCCTTTGTCGAGTGGGGCTACCTCTTCATCCCCATCCAGTCCGGCTTCCTGCCGGCCAGCCTGATCGAGGCGCTGCTCTGGGCGCAGCTGGCGATGAAGGCGATCAGCTTCGGGCTGCTCCTCCAGTTCGGCGCCGAGCTTCTCCTCTCCACCCGTTTAGCCGAGACCGATGGGCTTGGCGCGGAGGCCGCGCCGGGCGAGTCCCGGGCAGTGGCGACAGGGCCATTCGGGCAGCCCTGGCTGCGCCTCGCGCCGTCGATCGTCCTCGCCCTGTGGGCCGCCGGCACGTACCTGCTCTCGGTCCGCGTCACCGGTTTCGAGCTGCCCACCACGATCACGTGGCTCGACGAGAACACGATCCGCGCGTCGCTCGCCGCGGTCGGCGCGCCGCTCTTCGTGGGCGACGTGGTGGCGCGCTGGATGCTGGCGCTGCCCGCCGCTGTCCTCGTCGTGATCGGGCTGCTGCGCTCGGCACGCGCCCTGGGTCCGCTGGCACTGCCGCCGGTCGGCACCGCGCTGCGGGTCGCAGCCGGGGCCTTCGCCGTGTACGCACTGCTCGGCGGGGTGATCGGCATGCCGGCCCCCTTTCCGCCGGCCGACATCCTCAACGGCCAGGCCATCCTGAACGTGATCGGCGTGCCGATCGAGGTGTGGCGCTCCATGGCCGGCCTCTTCATTGCCGTCGCCATCGTCAGGTCGCTCCAGCTGTTCGAGCAGGAGACCGATCGCCAACTGGCCGAGTCGCGACGTCGCGAGCTCCTGCTGCGCGAGCGCGAGCGCATCGGCCGCGACCTGCACGACGGCATCATCCAATCCATCTACGCCGCGGGGCTGCACCTCGAGGAGGCCTCGGCGGCGCTCGACGCGCCGGCGCCGGGGGCAGGACCGTCGGCGCGGATCGCGACCGTCATGGACGAGCTGAACCGCATCACGAACGACATCCGCGCCTACATCTTCGACCTGCGCTCCGCCTCGCTCGACACGCGCGATCCCGAGGAGATCGTGGCATCGGTCGCAGACGAGCTGCGCGCCAACACCCTCGTGCGCGTCGAGATGGCCGTGCAGCGCGCGACAACCCGCCGTGCCGGCGCCACGCTGGCGCCCGACGAGGCCGAGGAGCTGCGGCACGTCGTGCACGAGGCATTCAGCAACGTGCTGCGCCACGCGCAGGCGACCTGCGTCAGCGTCGACCTGTCGATCGGGACGCGCCGCCTGGAGCTGGCGATCCGCGACGACGGCATCGGCTTCGACCCCGCGGCCGTCGAGGCCACGAAACGGGCCGATGCACACGGTCTGGCCAACATGCGCCGCCGCGCGCAGCTGCTCAGCGCACGCCTCGAGGTCACGAGCGCGCCGGGGCGCGGCACGGCGCTGTCGCTTACCATGCCCATCGGCCCGGCGCGCCGTCCCGCTCGGCGCCGCGTGGCCTGACGATCCCCCTGCAGCGAGATCGCGCCGCCTTCATGACTGATCCTCACCCCGACGTGCGCATCGTCATCGCCGACGACCACGAGGTGGTGCGCATCGGCCTTGCGGCCCTGCTCGATCGCCAGGCCGGCTTCAGGGTCGTCGGCGAGGCGAGCTCGGGCAACGAAGCGGTCGGCCTCGCGCGCGAGCATCGGCCCGACGTGGTGGTGCTGGACATCCGGATGCCGGACGGCTCGGGGACCGATGCCTGCAGGCGCATCACGAGCGAGCTGCCCGGCACGGCGGTCGTGATGCTGACCAGCTATGCGGACGAGGAGGCACTCTTCGCCTCGATCGCCGCCGGCGCATCGGGCTATGTCCTGAAGCGCATCGGCTCGCGCGAGCTCGTCGACGCGGTGCGCTCGGTCGCCGCGGGTCAGTCCATGCTCGATCCTGCCGTCACCGGCTCGGTGCTGAGCCGGCTGCGCAACGCGCAGCAGCTCGAGGAGGGCGGCGTCTTTGCCGATCTGACCGAACAGGAGCGCCGTGTCCTGGCGCGATTGGCGGACGGCAGCTCGAACCGTCAGATCGCCGCCACGCTCGAGCTCGCCGAGAAGACCGTCCGCAACTACGTCAGCAGCATCCTGGGCAAGCTGGCGCTGACGAGCCGCTCGCAGGCGGCAGGCTTCGCCATCCGAAACCATCTCGCCGAGCTCGCGGACGATGAGGAACGGCCGGATGCCTGACGTCCGGCCGACCCTCGCGTTCGTCGTGGTCGCTGTCCTCGTCGGCTGCGCCGGACCGTCGCCGAGCCCATCCGCCGCGTCCACGCCCACGGCCTCGCCGGCCACCCCGGCGCCCAGCGACGCTCCGCCGCTGCTGCCTTCCGCCACGCCCGAACCTCCCCTCTCCCTGGCGCCACCGGACGAGACCGATGCGCGGACCGTCACTTTCGAGGTGACTCCGCAGCTGCCGGCCGATGGCGACGGGACGCTCACCGTCAGCGTCACGAACGATTCGGGCGAACGCATCGACGAGCTCGTGCTGCGCTGGCCGACGGCCCTGGACGCGACCCTCTTCCTTGCGCCGTTCGTCCCCGACCCGGGACGCATCGCGGACGGCGGCCCGCCACTCAACCAGCCCTGGACGAAGTGGGTCGTGGGTCCCGGTGAGCGTGGCGAGCCGGCGGAGACGACCTCGCTCGGCTGGGGTCCCCTCGATCCGGGCGCCACGCTCGAGATCCCGATTGTCGTCACTCGCCGCGCCGCGGGCCCGGTCAGCTTCGACCTGCAGATCCTGGCCGGTAACGCGATCCTGGACACGGCCGGCGGCAATCCGGCTGAGACGCGGGTCGCGATCCCGTAGGCTCAGCGCATGCGAGCGCTGCTTCCCGACTGGATCACCCCCGATGCGGCGCTGCACGCGCGCCTCGGTGCGATGATCGATCCCGATCGCCATATCCTCGCGGCGCTCGAGCGCATCACGCCGCTCTCCGGCAAGCGGATCGCGGATGTCGGCACCGGCATCGGGCACTACCCCATGCTCCTGGCGCCGCGCACCGGCCGAACCTACGGCATCGAATCCGATCCTGAGCTGCTGGCCGAGGCGCGGCGCCGCGCCGCCATCTCGCGCCAGCCCAACGTCCGCATCGTTGAGGGCACCGACACGACGCTCCCGCTGCGGGACGGGGCGGTCGACATCGTGCTCTCGGGTCGCATCACGCCCGATGACCGTTCGCTGCCGGCGATTGCCGAGGCGATGCGCGTGCTGCGCAGCGGCGGCCGCCTGGTCGTCATCGGCTACTACGGGCGCGACGATGTGTCCGAGCTGCTCGAGCCGGAGGTCGCGGCGCACGCCACCGAGGCGACGCGGCGCCGGACAGGCTGGTGGGTCCGCAACGGGTTCAAGATCAAAGTGGTCCATGCGCGCATCGACCTCGGCGACGATGCGACGGCCATGGAGCTGCTGCCGCGCCTGTACGGCGACCGTGGGCGCGCCTTTCTGATGGGCCCGCATCCCGCGCAGCTGCAGGTCCGACTGGGCCTCTATCACCGGGCGCGAGACTGAGCGCGACCCCGCCACGGCCCGCGTGTCGCCAGCATCTTGCAGCCGCGAAACGCGTGTGCCATGATCCGACTTGTCGAAGGTCAGGCTCTTCTCCCCCCGGAGCCTGGCCTTCGGCATGCCTGCCCCCCGCCCGGTGCGATAATGGCCGCCCCACGCTCGAGGAACCGCGACGGATGGCCACCACATCGCCCCGCATGAAGATCACCTACGCGACGCTTTCGGCGGACAACGAAGAGCTGCAGTCCGCCTTCGACGCCGCGATCGAGCGAGCCCGCGCGCAGCTCGGGCGGACCTACTCGATGCTCATCGGCGGCGAGGAACGCGGCGCCGAGGAGACGTTCGAGGATCGGTCCCCGATCGACACCGACCTGGTGGTGGCGCGCTTTCCGGTCGGGTCGCGGCAGGACGTGCAGGATGCGATCGACGCCGCCCGCGCCGCGTACCCGGCATGGCGTGATCTCGGCTGGCGCAATCGCCTCGAGATCCTGCGCCGCGCCGCGGATCTCATCAGCGAACGCCAGTTCGACTACGCGGCGCTCATGGTGCTCGAGGTCGGCAAGAACCGGCTCGAGGCGCTGGGCGACGTGGAGGAGACCGCTGACCTGCTGCGCTACTACGGCGACGAGATGGAGCGCAACAACGGCTTTGAGCGACCGATGGGCTCCCTCTCGCCGACCGAGCACACGCGCAGCGTCCTGCGCCCGCACGGCGTGTGGGGCGTCATCAGCCCGTTCAACTTCCCCATGGCACTCTCCGGCGGACCGAGCGCCGGCGCCCTCGTGGCGGGCAACACCGTCGTGCTCAAGCCGAGCTCCGACGCCCCGCTGATGGGCTACAAGTTCGGCGAGGCGCTGCGCGATGCCGGCGTTCCCGACGGCGTCTTCAACCTCGTGACGGGACCGGGCGAGACGGTCGGCGCCGAGCTGGAGGAGAATCCGGGCCTCGACGGCATGGTCTTCACCGGCAGCTACGAAGTGGGCATGAAGCTCTACCGCAGCTTCACGCGCGACTATCCGCGCCCGATCATCACCGAGATGGGTGGCAAGAACCCCGCGATCGTGACGCGCAGCGCGGACCTGGACGAGGCCGCCGAGGGCGTCATGCGCTCCGCCTTCGGCTATGACGGGCAGAAGTGCAGCGCCAACAGCCGCGTCTACGTCGATCGCGAGGTGGCGGACGCATTCGTGGAGCGGCTCGTCGAGCGCACGCAGGCAATCAGCGTGGGCGATACCACGCGTCGCGAACATTGGATGGGCCCGGTCATCAACGAGCGCGCCCTGACCACGTTCAAGGACGCGGTGGCGGAGGCCAGGGGCGACGGCGGCACGATCGCCACCGGTGGCGAGGTGCTCACCGAGGGCGATGCCGCGCGCGGCTACTTCCCGCAGCCGACGGTCGTTACCGGCCTGGCGACCGACCATCGCCTCTTCCGCGATGAGCTCTTCGTGCCGCTCCTGGTCGTGGGCGAGGTCGACGATCTCGATGAGGCGCTGCGCCTCGCCAACGCGTCGACCTACGGGCTGACGGCGGGGATCTTCAGCAACGACGACGCCGAGATCGGCCGCTTCCTGGACACGATCCAGGCGGGCGTGGCGTACGTCAACCGCCGCGCCGGCGCCACGACCGGCGCCTGGCCCGGCATTCAGAGCTTCGGTGGCTGGAAGGGATCGGGCAGCTCGGGCAAGAACGGCCTTGGCCCGTACTACGTCCAGCAGTTCCTGCGCGAGCAGTCGCAGACGGTCATGGACCGCGACGGATCATGACCGGCAATGGATCCCCGCCACTCGATGAGGAGACGGACGCCATGGACGGCCTCGATGAGCTGGAGCAGCTGGACGACGACGACGAGACGATCGTGGAGCCCTCGGGCTGGTACGCGGCGGAGCTGCGCTACGCCTACCTCGTCGGCATCGACGAGCGGCCCTACCTGGTCGAGGACCGCGTGGTGCTGGTCGACGCCGAAGACGAGGAGACGGCACTTGGCCTGGCGAGCGAGATCGCGGCCGAGTACGAGGACGACTTCGAGACCGAGAACGGCGAGAGCGGCATCATTCGGTTCGAGGGCATCGTGGCGCTGAAGGAGCTGGACGACCCGCCGGCCACGGGGACCGAGGTGTGGCACGAATTCATGTCGCCCGATCCGGACCGGAGTGCCGAGATCGACGGCGAATCGCTGCCGTCGATGCGGCCGATCGAGATGGCGTTTCCGCGCGGCCGCGACGACTGAGCCGATGCCCTCGGGGCTTCCCGACTGGCGCGCCGGCGCCTACCGGCTGGCACGCCCGGTCCTCTTTCGCTTCGACCCCGAGCGGATCCATCGGCTGATCATGCGGGCCCTGCGCGGCACCGGCGGATCGGCGACCGGGCGCCGGTTGCTGCAGCTGGCGGGTGGCGTGGGTGGCATCGGTCCATCCACGAGCGCCCAGGTGATGGGCCTGCGCCTTCGAAACCGCGTGGGTCTGGGTGCCGGCTTCGACAAGGACGGCGAGGCGCTGCCCGGATGGGCGTCCCTCGGCTTCGGGTTCGCGGAGATCGGCACCGTCACGCCGCGGGCGCAGCCGGGAAACGCGCGCCCGAGGCTGCTGCGCGTGCCTGCGCGGGCGGCGCTCGTCAACCGCATGGGCTTCAACAACCACGGCGCGGCGGCCCTCGCGCGCCACGTGATGCTGGCCCGCGAGCATCTGCCAGCCGGCTTCATGGTCGGCGTCAGCATCGGTCGTGGACGCCAGACCGATGATGCCCGCGCCGTGGACGATTACCTGGCCTGTCACCGCCTGGTCGCGCCGGTGGCCGACTACGTCGCGGTGAACGTCAGCAGCCCGAACACGCGCGGGCTGCGCAACCTGCAGGCGCCCGAGGCGCTGGGCCCGATCCTGGCCGCCCTGGCCGATGCCGGCGAACGGTTGCAGTGCGTCGGGCCGCTGCTCGTCAAGATCTCGCCGGACCTGGATGGTCCGACATTCGACGCGCTGATCATGATGCTCGCCGATTCACCGGCGGCGGGCGTCATCGTGTCGAACACGACCGCCACGCACGACGCGGCGATGCCCGGCGGGCTGTCCGGCGCACCGCTGCTGGCGGGAACGCTGGCCGCCATCTCGCGGGCGCGCCAGCTGGCCGGCGAGCGGCTGGCGATCGTCGCCACGGGCGGGATCAGCTCCGCGGCCGACGTGCTGAGCGTGCGCCAGGCAGGTGCCGACCTGGTGCAGCTGTGGACCGGCCTCATCTATCGCGGACCGGGGCTGATCGGGGAGGCTGCGCGGGCGGCTGCTACGATAGAGGCCGCTTAGCCAGGGGCGCGGGCAGGACGCGCCGCTCCGTTCCGGAGTGCTCACCCCATGACCACCGTGGAGGCCACCTCCTCGGCTGCCGCTGCCTCGCAGGCTGCCGCGCCACACATCCGCACCGAGCTCCCCGGCCCGAAGGCCCGCGCGCTCATCGCTCGCGACGAGGCCGTCGCGTCTCCCTCGCTCACCCGGGCCTATCCGCTCGTCGCCGAGTCGGGCAAGGGCATGGTGGTGACCGATGTCGACGGCAACACGTTCCTGGACTTCGCCGCCGGCATCGCCGTCTGCTCCACCGGCCACGCGCACCCCGCCGTGGTCGCGGCGATCAAGGAGCAGGCCGATCGGCTGATCCACATTGCCGGCACCGACTTTTACGAGCCGCGCTACACCGAGTTCATGGAGCGCCTCGCCGCCATCGCTCCGTTCGAGGAGAAGGCGCGCGTCTTCCTCACCAACTCCGGCACCGAGGCGGTCGAGGGCGCCATCAAACTGGCCCGGTACCACACCCATCGGTCCGGGATCATCGCCTTCGAGGGCGGCTTCCACGGCCGAACGATGGGCGCGCTCTCGCTCACGAACTCGAAGATCAAGCAGCGCGCCGGCTTTGGCCCGCTGCTTCCGATGGTCCACCACGCGCCGTATCCGCGCGTCCGCGCCTGGCGCGAGAACAGCGGCGGCGACGGCAGCGCCGAGCTCGAGCATCTGCGCAGCACGCTCTTCGGGCGCCAGATCGCCCCCTCGGACGTGGCGGCGATCGTCATCGAGCCGATCCAGGGCGAGGGCGGCTACTTCCCGGCGCCCGCGTCGTTCCTGCGCGCGCTGCGTGAGATCTGCGACGAGCACGGCATCCTGCTGATCGCCGATGAGATCCAGTCGGGGATGGGCCGTACCGGCGCCTGGTGGGCGATCGAGGCCAGCGGCATCGAGCCGGACATCATCACCACCGCCAAGGGCATCGCGTCGGGGATGCCGATCGGCGCCTTCATTGGGCGTGAATCGGTCTGGACCTGGCCGCCCGGGGCGCACGGCTCGACCTTCGCCGGCAACCCGATCTGCGCCGCCGCCGGCCTCGCCACGCTGGACCTCATCGAGGCTGGCCTGCGCGAGAACGCCGGCCGCATGGGCGCTCGGCTGCGCGCCGGCCTGGAGCGCGTCGCGAACGAGAGCGGCCGCGTGCGCGACATCCGCGGCGTCGGGCTCATGATCGGCGTGGAGTTCGGCAGTCATGACGAGGCGAACGCGGTGCAGCAGGCGGCCTTCGAGCGTGGCCTGCTCGTCCTGGAGTGCGGTGAGGCATCCCTGCGCTTCTCGCCGCCGCTCATCGTCGACGAGCTGTCGATCGACCGCGCCCTGCAGCTCTTCGCGGACGCGTTGGCCGCCGCCCCGCGCGGCGCTGCCGGCATCGAGGAGACCGGCGGCTAGTCGAGCAGATCCGAGAGCGACGTGATGGTGAAGCCGCGGTCGCGCAGGCCCTGGACCATCGTGGGCAGCGCGGCCAGCGTCTCGTAGCCGCCGAGATGCATGAGCACGTTTGAGCCGGCGACGGCGCGCGACACGACGTTGCTCGCGATCTGCGAGGCGTTCGGGCCGCCATCGGCGATTGGCTTCCAGTCGATGGTGTCGATGTCCCACATGAACGTGTACATGTAGCCGACCGATGCGGCGGCGTCGATGACGCCCTGGTTCCACGACCCGTACGGAGGGCGCCAGTACGGCGCCGGATCCTGGCCCGTCGCGTCGCGGATGATCGCCGCGGCATCGGTCAGCTCGGTGCGGATGCGGTCGGCCGAGGGCGGGCCACCGGCGCAGGGCGCGGTCGTCGGTGAGCCGCTGCCACCGCGCACGAGGTCGCAGTGGAACATCGTGTGGTTGCCGACCTCGAACAGCTCGGGGTGCGCACGCACGATCGCCATGACCGCCTGGCCCTGCGGGGTCTGGGTCATGGCACCGGTCGGGAAGAGCGTGGCACACACGCCGTTGGCGATGAGGAAGTTGAGGATGTCGACGCCCGGATCGAGCCTGCCGCCCATGTCAAAGGTGAGGGCCACGGCCTGCTCGTCGGTCGGCACGCGATCGAATACCTGGGCGGCACTGGGTGCGGCGCGCGATCCGGCGTGGCAGCCGCTCGCCACGGGCGGCGGGGTGGTCGGGACCGATGTCGCCGCGGGCGCCGATGGCACCGGTCCGCCACCTCCGACCACGAGCTCCCAACCAACGCGTATGGTGCTCGTGTCGCCGGCCAGCGACGGATAGCGGTCGACGTTCCAGGTGACGAGCTGCTCGAGGCTGACGGCGTGGTTGAGCGCGATGCGATACAGCGTGTCGCCGGCTTCCACCACGTACCGGTCAGCCGGCGCATCCGAAGCACCCGGCGTCGCGCCTCCGGTGGGCGAAGCGCTGGTCGAAGGGGTGGCCGATGGCGTGGCGCTCGCCGATGGCGTGGTGCTGCCCGAACCTGTGGCGCTGCCCGACGCAGTGGGCGTGACCGATGCCGTGGGTGACGCCGGGCTGCCGCACGCCGAGAGCGCCAGGACGACTGCGACCAGGCCGGCACGCCGGCGCATCGGGCTCAATTCGGGTTGAAGGTCAGGTCGGCGGTGCTGACCGGCGGCATGGCGCCGTCGGCGAGCAGGCTCGATTCGCGGCGCAGGAGATCGATCTCGGCGCGCAGGCGCGTCGCGGCATCGGGCAGCTCGAGGAGCCGCTGCTTGCGAGTCAGCTCGATCTGCAGCACGCCGCCGATGGCATAGCTCGCGGCGAGCGGGTCATCGGGCAGACGGATCGGCTTGAGAACTTCTTCCAGGGAATCGGCCACGCTCGTGACCTCGCGCGAATCGGACGCATGGGACGCAGCGGCGGCCACGAACTGTTTCACCGTGGTCAGGTAGCCGTCGAGCGCGGCCTGCGCGTCGGGCAGCAGGCTCTCCGCACCCGCGCCATCCAGCTCGTCGAGCGGCTCGATCTGCACGGTGGCGTACGGGCCGGCGTGGTCGATCTCGCCCAACGCCGCGCGCGCCACGCCGACGGCGAGGAGGATGTAGCGTCCATCGGCCAGCTGCTCGGCGCTGCGGATCTCGCACACGGTGCCGACGCGCCGCGTTCGCGCGTTGCCGCCCACCTCGGGGCCGTCCGTGATCATGCTCACCACGAATCGACCCTCATAGGCATTGCGCGGCGAGAGGAGGTCGCGCGTCATGGCCCGATACCGCTCCTCGAAGATCTGCAGCGGCAGCGGCAGGTGCGGGAAGAGCACCGTGTGCAGGGGGAAGTACGGGAGCAGCATGTCGGGGCATGCTGGCACGCCCTCCTCGATGCGGCAAGCGAAGGCCGCTCGAGCGTGGCCGGCTAGACGCGGCCGCACGTCCCCGCGACGGCCCAAAATTGCCCGGGGGCGGAGCTAACGGCGAAGCAACGGCTTCGGACCCGCCTTTTGTGTCCGGAAGTTGCCGCGGGCCGGTCGGCACGGCCAAGCAGGGGTATCAACCGGCCTGCCGATCGCCGTTAGCACCGCTGGGAAGCAATTTGGGCAAGCGTAGAAGCGCGTAGAAGCGCGTAGAAGCGCCTCGACCCCTCGAGCGTGGTCCCCGCGGCGCCGATCAGTTCTGGTCGACGAATGTCGTGTCGATCTGGGCCCGCTGCAGCTTGCCGGAGTAGTCGATGTAGACGCTCTTCCACTCGCTGAAGAAGTCGAGCGCGGCCTG
>JBDTNK010000065.1:0-11131 GCA_039933775.1 Chloroflexota bacterium
GGAACTGGTTCTGGATCAGCTCGCCGTTGGCGCGGATGCGCCGGTTGCCGAGGTGATCGATGTCATCCGGCTCGCCGCGCCCGTTATTGAGCTCGATGAGCTTGCCGACGATCGAGACGATGTCGTTCTTGCTGATCACGCGGCTGTCGCGCGGATTCTCGGTCTCCTCGGGCGGAAGCTCGATCTTGAGCTTCTTGGCCACATCGCCCAGCGCCTTGTTCAGCTTGTAACGCCCGACCCGACCGAGGTCGTAGCGGCGGAAGTTGAAGAAGAGGCTGGTGACCAGCGCGCGGGCATTGTCGACCGTGGGCGGATCGCCCGGACGCAGCTTCTTGTAGACCTCGATGAGCGCCTCGTCCTGGGTGGACGTGGTGTCCTTGTCGAGGGTCAGGCTCATGTACGGGTGCTCGGGGTTGTCATCCACCGCGGCAAAGAGGCGCAGCATCTCGGCGTTGTCGCTGATGTCGACCGCACGCAGCAGCGTGGTGACCGGGATCTTGCGCTTCCGGTCGACCTTGACGCTGAGCAGGTCCTTGTTGCTGGTCTCGAACTCGAGCCACGCACCACGGTTCGGAATCACCTTCGCGGCGTACAGCTTGCGGCCCGTCGACGGGTCCTCAGCCTCGGTGTAGTACACGCCCGGCGAGCGGACGAGCTGGCTCACGACGACGCGCTCGGCGCCGTTGATGATGAAGGTGCCCTGCTCCGTCATCCACGGGAAATCGCCCATGAAGACGGTCTGGTGCTTGACCTCGTCAGTCTCCTTGATGACGAGATCGACCTCGACCTTGAGCGGACGGGAGTAGGTCAGGTCGCGGGTGCGGCACTCTTCCTCGCTGTACTTCGCTTCCTCGAAATAGAAATCGCGGAAGTGGAGCTCGAGGTTCTTGCCGGTGAAATCGGTGATGGGTGTGATCTCGTCGAGCAACTCACGGAGGCCGCTCTTGACGAACCAGTGGAATGAAACAGTCTGGGTCTGGATGAGATTCGGGAGGGGAAGGACCTCCGGAATGTGCGAGAAACTCTCACGGCTCGGGGCCAGCTCAACTCGGCTGGCTGACTCGGCCAAAGCCATTCAGGACTCCTCAACGAGGGCATGGGGGGCGCAGACACGCGAATGAGGAGTATAGCATCGCGCGCCGCTTCGTCAACTGAAGCACTTGTGCTGGCTGCGATCCCGCCGTATGATGCCCGACTGCCTTCGTCCAAGCATAGCGCATGGTCCACGGCGCACCAACAAGGCGCACTCGGCTTCCGCACTGACACTGCGCCGATCGCGGTCCGCCCGAAGTCGGTCCGGGCGGCGAAGAGCGTCACTGTCGGACGGAGGCGGGCCGATCCCGGCGAGATCCGGCCCGCCCTGGGCTCTCAGAAGATGCGGTTGGCAACCTCCGCCGGGGCAAGCAGGAGCGGCTTGAGCACCTCATCGACCTTGAGCAGGGTGAGCGAGGCGCCCGCCATCTCGAGGCTTGTGCAGTACTCGTTCACGTAGCTGCGGAAGATCTTGATCCCCTTCTCCTCGAGCTTGCGGTGCGCGATGCCGTAGAGCAGGTAGAGCTCGCTGATCGGCGTGCCGCCCAGCCCGTTGATCATCAGTGCGACCTCGTCGCCCGACTCGAAGGGCAGGTCCGGCACGACTGCGTCGAGCAGGATGTCCACGATCTTGTCGGCCGAGACGAGCTTCGTGCGCTCGCGCCCGGGCTCGCCGTGGATGCCGATCCCGATCTCCATCTCGTCGTCAGCGATCTCGAAGAGCGGCGTGCCACGCACCGGCGGCGTGCACGAGCTGAGCGCGATGCCCATGGTGCGCACGCTGGCGATCACCTTCTCGCCGATGGTGACGAGCTCATCGAGCTCCGCGCCCTTCTCTGACGCGGCACCGACGGCCTTGATCACGAAGAAGTTTCCCGCCACGCCGCGACGGCCGACGGTCCAGGTGGAATCCTTGACCGCCACGTCATCGTTGACGAGCAGGGTGCCGACCTTCATGCCGTCGGCCTCGCACATCTCCTTGCCCATCTCCCACGCCGTGCGGTCGCCGGTGTAGTTGTTGACGATGTGGAGGATCCCCTTGGGCGAGTTGAGGAGCTTCGAGGTCTCGTACACGAACTCGACCGGAGGTCCAGCGAACACGTCGCCGGGGCAGGCGCCATCGAGCATGCCCTTGCCGACGATCATGGTGTGGGCGGGCTCATGGCCGGAGCCCGAGCCCTGGATGATCGAGACCTTGTTGTCACTGGGCATGTCGGCCCGATAGATCAGGTTGTACTTCGGCTCGTACTTGAGCGCGCCACCGCTCGCCAGCTGGATGCCGGTCAGCATCTCCGGCACGAACTGCCGTGGGTCGTTCACGAACTTCTTCACGTCTGGGCCTCCTCGTCGTTGTGCCGTTCGCGCCAAGCGGCGCTGATGGCTTGAAGGATCACGCCGATCGCCGTCGCTCCCGCGTCGACGGATCCCCGGCTCCGCTCGCCCGTGTACGCGGCTCGGCCGCGCAACGCGAGCATGGGTTTGGTCTCCTCGGCGGCCGTGACGGCCACCGCGGTCGCCGTCTCGAGGGCGGCCAGACCGTGGTCCTCGATCGGGGCGCTGAAGCTCTGCTCGAGGCTGTCGACCGCCGGGACGAGCGCGTCGAGCAGGGTCTTGTCCCCCAGGCTGGCCTGTCCGCGCTGCATGATGCCCTCGATGGCCGCACGCAGCATGGCGATCACGTCGGCGGGCGCCAGCTCCGTCTTGTCACCGGCGCTCGCGGCGGCGCGCAGGAAGGCGGTCCCCCAGATCGGGCCACTCACGCCACCGACCTTGCCGGCAATGACGAAGCCGATCTTCTTGAGCAGCGCCCCGACGTTCGGGCGCTCGAACGTGTCGTAGTCGCTGACGACGACTTCGAACCCGTTGCGGAGCGAATAGCCGAAGTCGCCGTCGCCGGCGATGGAGTCGAGCTGGGCGAAGTAGTCCGCGTTGTCGACGATCGTGCTGGCCATCGTCTTGAGGACGAGGTCGGCATCGTCGAGCGCAGTGTGGGCCATACGAACCTCCTCGAGTCAGGCTGCCAGGCAGCGCTGCAGATCCGCCAGGGTGATGGAGTCGCCCGGTCGGGCGGCGCTTCGATTCGCGATGACTCGCGTCCGCTCGCCGCCTGGATCGCCGAGCGATGAAACGACCAGAATCGCTTCGCTGTTCTCTTCGTCCTCCGTGTAGCCGTTGACCGTCATGACGCAGCGCAATCCGGCGGCCGTCGCCGCGAGGAGGCCGTTGCGCGAGTCTTCGATGACGAGTGCCTCTGAGGCGGGCACGCCGAGACGCTCGAGGGCGAGCAGGTAGATATCGGGAGCGGGCTTCTTGGTCGCGACCACGTCGCCGGCCAGCAGCACCTCGAACCGGGCGGCACGCTCAGAGCCGACCGCCTGCTCGAGGATGGCGCGCACCGATGCCTCGGCCGAAGTGGAGGCGACCGCCACGTCCCAGCCGGCATCCTGCGCCTCGTTGATGATCCGCTCGACGCCCGGCCGCGTCGGCAGCCTGCCGTCCGCGACCATCTCGGTGTAGATCGCCGTCTTGCGCTCGTGCCAGGCGGCGAGTGTCGCTGCCTGGCCATCGGCATCGGTCGGCAGGTCGTGCGCGCGGACGAACTGGGGGGTGAGCTCGCTCGCCATGCGCTCCTTGCCGCCCGCGATCTGGAGCTTATGGCGGTAGACCTCCTCCGACCACTCGATCGGCAGGCCGAGCTCCGCGAAGGTCCGGTTGAATGCGACGCGGTGGCCGTCGCGCTCGGTATCGGCCAGAACGCCATCGCAATCGAAGATGAGGGCGCTCACCACGCCTTGCCCTCGCTGCCAAAGAGACCGATGTGCTCGCGCGTCACCTCCATGACCGCGGCGCGCTGGACGGCGAACAGCGACGGCGGGTCGAAGTGGCCGGGGTGTTCGGTCATGTAGTCGTAGCCCGCCTGCATGAAGCGGATCTTCAGCGCGGTGGAGATGTTCACCTTCGCGCAGCCCCGCGCGATGAGGTCGGTGAACTGCTCGGCGGTCATGCCGGTGCCGCCATGCAGCGCGACCGGGATGCCGGTCGCCTCGACGATGTCGCTCACCCGCTGGCTGTCGAGCGTCGGCGCCGCCCGATACATGCCGTGTGCATTGCCGATCGCCGGGGCAAAGACATCGACGCCGGTCGCGGTGACGAAGTCGATGGCGATGTCGAGCGACTGGACCTCGGCAACCTCGTCATCGGCCATCTGCTCCACCCGCTTGAAGCCCTCGATCTCGCCCTCGACCAGCGCCCCGTGGCGCTGCGCCTCTGCCACCACCTCGGTCGTCTGCGCTTTGTTCTCCTCCACGCTCAGCTTCGAGCCGTCGAACAGGACCGAGTTCCAACCCTTCTCCAGGCATTCGGTGATGACGGCGCGGTCCGGACAGTGGTCGAGGTGGAGCGCGACGGGGACCGAGATGCCACGCGTCATTTCGGTCCACATGGCGAACAGCACATCCGCGCTGGCGACCTGCACCGTCTTGACCGATGTCTGGACGATGACCGGCGATCGCAGCTCCTCGGCGGCGGCGAGCACCGCCTCCATGGTCAGGTCGTTCACGACGTTGATCGCCGCGACGCCGTACCGCTCCGCAAACGCTCGGTCCACGATCTCCTTGGTTGGCACAATGGGCATCAGGCACCTCCGCCTTGCGCCGCGAGGTCCATGACCGCGCGCGCATTCGCTGCATCGAGGATGAGCACATCAATGATCGCGGCGCGCAGCACGCCGAGGATGGCGAGCGGTTTCTCGTCGCCGCTGGCGACGGCGACCACGGTCCCGATGCCGCGCAGCTGGTCAAGCGAGAGGGCGATCTGGCGGCCGCTGTGCGGCGCCGCGATGAGCGAGCCGTGGACATCGACGTAGTTGCCGAGCACGTCGCCGACCGCGCCCTGCTCGCGCAGGCGGGCGATCTCCTCGGCGGAGAGGCATCCGCTGCGCACCATCGTGCAGCCGTCGTCGGTGCCGCCGATGCCGACCAGCGCAACGTCGGCGCGGGCAGCAACGCCGAGGGCGTGCTCGATCGCTTCCTGCTCGATGAGCTGATCGCGGACCTCGACGCTCTCGACGTAGGCCGGCGCGAACAGGCTCTCGGCCCGACCGCCACACTTCTCTGCCAGCGCGCGACAGATCTCGTTGGGGTTCGTGGGTGCGTCGACGCTGGGCGAGCCGCCCATCGCGCTGGCAAAGGTGCAGTCGATCGAAGCGCCGGGACGGAAGAAGCGCGGCACCTCGCCGATGTCGCGACCGTGACTCACCGCGACGACCGAGCCGTCGCGAAGCCGGCGACCCAGATAGCCCGCGGCGGTGCGGGCGACCGCCGCGCGCGGTGAGCCGGCCTCGCCACCTCTTCCGCTGATGAGCGCCCGCTCAAGGCCGAAAAGTTCGACGAGCCGTCCCTCGAGCCCGATGTCGACGCCGGGGGGCGCTTCGATGTGGATATCGACCACACCGGTCGAGCGGGCGCGCTCCAGGAGGCGCTGGACCTTGGGCCGCGAGAGGCCGAATTCGCCAGCGATCTCGCCCTGCGTCCGCCCATCGAAGTACGAGCGGCGCGCAATGCGAGCGAGCAGCTCGTGCTCGTCTCGGCTCAGCTCTTCGGGCAACTCGGGGCCTCCATGTCGCGGAGTGAGCATCTGTTCACGCCTGCGCAGATGCCCAGACTACCATCCGAGCCGGCTCAGCCAGGCTCCAATTCGGTGAAGACCGTGAGCTGCAGCCCCGCGGGCGCCTCGAGGCGTGCATTGAGCGAGCGCCATGGTGTCTCGACAGGCTCGGCGATGACCCGCGCTCCGGCAGCCGCGAGCGCGAGCGTGGCGGACGCCGCGTCGTCGACCTCGAAGGCGACGCGCACGTGGCCGGCGACGCGCTCCCCGACCTCGACTCGATCGACATACGCCGCGTGCGGCGGGTCTGCGAGCTCGAGCGTGGCGCGCCCCGCGTCCAGGATGGAGACGCGCCCACCTTCGGCGGAGAAGGCGCCGAGCTCCGGCATGCCGAGCGCATCGCGATAGAAGGCGAGCGCCTCGTCGTAGTCGTCGGCGGTGACCACGAGGCGAAGCTGACGAACGGTCATGGAGACGGTCCTCCCGAAAACGACGACGAGCCGGCCCGACGTTCGGACCGGCTCGTCAGCATGCGCTGTGCGTGCCTACTTGACCTCGACGGTCGCGCCCGCCTCGGAAAGCTTGTCCTTGGCCTGGTCGGCCTCTTCGCGGGTGACGCCCTCGCGCACCGCCTTGGGAGCGGCGTCGACGAGATCCTTGGCCTCCTTGAGGCCCAGGCCGGTCAGCTCGCGGACGGCCTTGATCACTAGGATCTTGTTTGCACCGACCTCGGTCAGCACCGCGTCAAACTCCGTCTGCTCCTCGACCGCAGCGGCCGCTCCGGCGCCATCGCCGGCAGCCGGGCCGGCGGCGGCGGCCACCGGGGCGGCGGCGGTCACGCCATAGCGCTCTTCGAATGCTTTCACGAGCTCACTCAGCTCGAGGACGGTCATGGTGTCGATCGCCTCGAGGATCTGGTCCTTGTCGAGGGTCTTGGTCGCCATCGGTATCGATTCCTTCCTTGTCGTCTCGTTAGGCGGCCGCGCCGCCCTCGCTCTCACGCTTCTTGTCCGCGACGGCGCTCAGCACACCGACGAGGTTCCTCAGGTTCGCGGCCAGCACGCCGGCCATCCCGGTTAGCGGCGCGGCCATGCCGCCCGCCAGCCTCGCCAGCAGCACATCCCGGCTCGGCAGCGTCGCGAGCCGCGTCAGCTGGGACGGGTCGAGGGGTCGCTCACCGAGCATGCCACCGCGTACGGTGACAACCCGGCTGTACGGCCGCAGGGCTTCCTGCAGTGCCTTCGCCATGGCGACCTCGTCGCCGATGATCGTGGCCAGCGCGGTCGGGCCGTCGAGCATCGGCTTGAGCTCGGAACGTCCCGCCTCGTCGGCGGCGATCCGCAACAGGCGATTCTTGGCGACGTGGAGCTCCACGCCGCTGGCGCGCAGGGACCTGCGGACCGTCTGCATCTCGGAGACCTTGAGTCCCCGGTAATCGGCAACGGCCATGGCCGAGCTGTTGCGGATCAGCTCCGCAAGCTTGGTGACGGCCTGGCGCTTTGCATCGGTCGGCATGAGTTGTTGCTTGTCCACCTCCGGGTATGGAAAACGGTCCTGTGCACAGTTCGAGCACGAGGACCGTTGGCGCAGCCCAGCGGGGCATGTCGCGGTGGATCATCGCCTCGGCGTGCCCCCGACCGTCTTGCGCGGCCGAGCATTCTGCCCGGGAATCTCACCCGGGCGCATCGCTGTCTGTGGCGTCTTCAGCTGTCGGTTCGACCGATGATGGCCGAGCGTTCGCTCCTTGGCAACTCAGGCGCTGGCGGCGGCCAGCGCGGATGGGATATCGACCCGCACCCCGGGACCCATGGTCGGGGCCAGGGTCAGCGTGCGCATGTAGGTGCCCTTGGCGCCCGATGGCTTGGCACGGTTCACCGCATCGACGAGCGTCGCGACGTTGGCCCGCAGCTGCTCGGGGGTGAAGCTGGCCTTGCCGACCGGGACGTGCACGATGCCGGCGCGGTCAACCTTGAACTCGACGCGGCCCGACTTCACCTCGCTCACCGCACGCTCGATGTCGAAGGTGACGGTCCCCGACTTCGGGTTCGGCATGAGCCCGCGTGGGCCGAGCTTCTTCCCGAGACGACCCACGGTGCCCATCATGTCGGGCGTCGCGATCGCGACGTCGAACTCGAACCAGCCGGCATCGATGCGCTTGACGAGATCGTCACCGCCCACCTCGTCAGCGCCGCCGCGCAGCGCCTCCTGCGCCTTCTCCCCCTGCGCGAAGACGATGACGCGAGTGGCGCGCCCGGTGCCGTGCGGCAGCACGACGGTGCCGCGCACCAGCTGGTCGGCGTGCCGCGGATCGACGCCGAGGCGCAGGTGCAGCTCGACGGTCGCGTCGAACTTCGCGGTCGAGACCTTCGGCAGCAGCTCGGCCGCCTCCTCGATGGCGTAGCGACGATCCGCCTCGATCAGCGCGGCGGCCTCGCGGTACTTGCGTCCGTGTGCCATCAGCGCGGCACCTCGACGCCCATGCTGCGCGCGGTGCCCTCGATGATGCGCATCGCCTGCTCGATGCTGTTGGCGTTGAGGTCCGCCATCTTCATCTCCGCGATCTCGCGCAGCTGGTCGCGCGTCAGGCGCCCGACCTTCTCCTTGTTGGGGACGGCCGAGCCGGCATCGATGCCGGCTGCCTTCTTGATGAGCGCGGCGGCGAGCGGCGCTTTGGTGACGAACGTGAACGATCGGTCCTCGAAGACCGTGATCTCCGCCGGGACGACGTAGCCGCTCATGCTGGCGGTACGCTCGTTGAAGGCCTTTATGAACTCCATGATGTTGATGCCGTGCTGGCCGAGCGCCGGACCGATCGGCGGTGCTGCGGTCGCCTTCCCGGCAGGCGCCTGCACCTTGAGCATCGCGCGAACTTTCTTTGCCACGTTGGTTCTCCTTCGTGAGGTGATGGCGGGACGGGTGCGTCCCTCCCTCGGTCCAGGCGGCCGGCTGGCCGCCATCGGTCGTTGCTAGAGCTTCTCGATCTGCAGGAAGTCGAGCTCGACCGGGGTCTCGCGGCCGAAGATGCTGACGAGCACCTTGACCTTGTTGCGTTCCGGGTTGACCTCGTCCACGGTGCCGATGAACTCGGCAAAGGGGCCGTCCTTGACGCGCACGCTCTGGCCCTTGCTGTACTGCACCTTGAACTTCGGTGTCTCGACCCCCATCTGCTTAAGGATCGATTTGACCTCGTTCTCCATCAGCGGTGTCGGGCGGTTGCCCGAGCCCACGAAGCTCGTCACGCCCGGCGTGTTGCGCACGACGTACCAGCTCTCGTCGCTCATCACCATCTCGACCAGGACGTAGCCGGGAAAGACCTTCTTGTTGACGGTCTGCCGCTGGCCGTTCTTGATCTCGATCTCCTCCTCCATGGGGACGAGCACCTGGAAGATCTGGTCCTCGACACCCATCGACTCGATGCGGTGCTCGAGGTTCGTCTTCACCTTGTTCTCGTACCCGGAGTAGGTGTGGATCACGTACCACTGCTTCGTGGTGCGCTCCGCGGCGTACGCGTCGTCCGGCTGTGGAGCCTCACGCGAGAGGCGCGCCGCCTGCGCGGCCTCGCTGGCGCTCGTCCGTTCGGCCATGCCTAGAGCACCTGGTCCACGGCGCTGCGGAAGCCGAAATCGAGCAGTGCGATGTAGATGCCGATGACGATCGACACCGCGAGCACGATGAGCGTCAGGCGCACGACGTCTTGACGGGTGGGCCAGGTCACCTTTTTCAGCTCGGCGATCGATTCGGTTACGTAACGGCGGAGGCCATTCAAGATGCTTGTCCTTGGTCAGTCTCGTTGCGTTGGGCAGGTCGCGCGGTGGGTCTGGCAGGGGCGACAGGACTTGAACCTGCAACCGCTGGTTTTGGAGACCAGTGCTCTACCATTGAGCTACACCCCTACCGATGCGCGGCGTCGAGCCTCTACTTCGTCTCCCGATGCAGCCGGTGCTGGCGGCAACGTGGGCAGAACTTGTTCAGCTCGAGCCGCCCCGGGTCATTTCTCTTGTTCTTGCGCGTGCTGTACGTGCGCTCCTTGCAGGTGGTGCACGCCAGCGAGATCACGGGTCGATTCTCGGCCTTGGCCACGGGTTCTTCGTCCTTCGTCAGCCTCCCGGCCGGCGCTTCTGCAGCCGGTCGACGAACACGGACCGATAGGGTCGGTGCGCCATGGGAGTCCGCTGATTCTAGGGGTTCGCCCGATCGGCTGTCAACGCGGCTGGCGGGCGGACGACGCCCCATACCTCGATGCTGACCAGGAAGCCGCCGAAGATGAAGAGGACGCCGAGCAGCTCGCCGACGTAGTAGGCGCTGCCAAAGCCGAACCGCGTCAGCCCGCTCGTCCAGCTCGGGATGAAGCCACCGAGCGCGATCAGGATCGTGGCCGGCACGCGCGGGTTCAGGCTGCCGGCGCGATATGCGGCCCAGGCCTGCGGCAGCGACGCGACGAAGTTGACCGGCACCGCGACGCCGCGACCGATCAGCCCGACGACGATCGGTCGCTCCGGCGGCCGCAGCAGGCGGCGCTTCGGCATGAAAATGTAGGCCGAGTAGAACGCCCCGAAGACCAGCGCGAAGGCGCCGGTCACGTTGAAGGGCGGCGTCAGGACACGCAGCGAATAGGGAAACGCATCGCCCACCGGCCCCCCTGTCTCGGCGTTCACGGCGAATCCCGGTGCAGCCACCGGCAAGGTGAGCCCCATGATGACGACGAGGACCGACGCGGCGAGCAGGATGACCGCCACGGTCGGTGCCATTGCCGACCGGGCGCGGTGCGTGACGACCGCCACCACGGCAGCCGCGGCGAGTGAGATGGCTAGCACGACCGGTCCCTCCCATCCGGGCAGCTCCGCACCTTCTTTGGCTCGCGCCGCCGCATAGGCGAGCCCGATGAGGCCGCCCGCCGCCATGCTCAGGGCGACGAAATAGCCGAAGCGGGTGCGGTTGAGCAGGAAGACGGTGCCCAGGCCAAGGTACGCCGCCACGCCGAAGGCGCCGGCGAGATACCAGGTGCGGTACAGGCCCTCGTTCCAACCGATGGCCAGGGCCAACGCATCGGTCCCCGCGGCGATGCCGTACAGCACCAGGCCGACTGTCCAGACCAGCTGGTATGCCTGCCGGCGGCTGCGCCACTGCGCGAAGACGAATGCGGCGAAGCCGAACGACACGAGCGAAGCGAGTGACGAGAGCACGAGCGCGAAGGACATCGGGTGCGGGTCCCGTGGATCGGCGATATGGGATGCGAGCGGTGAGGTGGAGCCCACGTCCGGGCTCGAACCGGAGACCTCTTCCTTACCAAGGAAGTGCTCTGCCAACTGAGCTACGTGGGCCTGCGCGCCGTTCGCATCGCCTGGCTCAGCCGGGCTGAGCCGATTGTGCACCCGATCGACCGTGGGCTCAACCATCGGTCTTTCTTGGAAAATCTAGGATCCGCGGAAGCGAGATTGCGTGGTGGGCAGGGAGGGAATCGAACCCCCACAGTCGAAGACGGCTGATCTACAGT
>JBDTNK010000066.1:0-11047 GCA_039933775.1 Chloroflexota bacterium
CTGACCGAGGCGCTGCGCGCCTTCATCATTGCGATGCCGGTCTATCGAACCTACGTTCGCGCCGCGAACGACGAGGTCGACGACGCCGACCGCGCCCTGGTCGCTGAGGCGCTGGCGGATGCACGCGAGCGTCACCCGGAGATCGATCCGGCGCTGCTCGCCTTCCTGGGTCGCATCTGCACACTCGACGAGCGCGGGATGCTGCAGGATCGCCTCGCGATGGCGATCCAGCAGCTCACCCCGGCGGTGATGGCCAAGGGTGTCGAGGACACGGCCTTCTACCGCCACGTGCGCCTCGTGGCACTCAACGAGGTTGGTGGGGATCCCGCTCGCTTCGGTGCGTCGGTCGCCGACTTCCATGCCGCCGCCCTCGAGCGCCAGCGGGACGGGCCGCGCGGCATGCTCGCCTCGTCAACCCATGACGCCAAGCGTGGCGAGGACGTCCGCGCGAGGCTGGTCCTGCTCTCCGAGATGCCCGATCGCTGGGGCGCGGCGGTCGCTTCGTGGTCCGAGGCCGCCGCGCGGCACGGCCGGCCGGACCGTCCGACCGAGTACCTGGCCTGGCAGACAATCGTCGGCGCGTGGCCGATCAGCGCCGATCGCGCCTGGGAGTACCTGCGCAAGGCGGTCCGCGAGGCGAAGCTGCACACGCGCTGGACGAATCCCGACGCGTCGTACGAGGACGACCTCGAGGCCTGGCTGCGCGGGCTGCTGGCCGATCCTTCGGTGACGACCTTGGTCGCCGCATTCGTGGCGGACCTCGAGCCCGCCGCCCACGCCACCTCGCTGTCGCAGACGCTCCTGCGCTTCACCGCGCCGGGGATCCCCGACACGTACGCCGGCACCGAGCTGTGGAGCCACGCGCTGGTCGACCCCGACAACCGTCGCCCGATCGATTACGAGCGGCGGCGCTCACTGCTGGAGCGGGCACGCACCGCCTCCGCGGCCGACGCATGGACCGATGCCACTGGCGGCCCTGCCGAGGCCGGCGGCGCCGCCGCCGAGGCCGGTCTGGCCAAGCTCTTCCTGGTCCACCGTGCGCTCGAGCTGCGCGCGCGCCTGCTTGATGCCTTCGTCGGTGACTACCGCCCGCTTGAGACCGATGGCGCCCACGCCGATCGGGTCGTGGCCTTCGCTCGTGGCAAGGCCGTCGTCAGCGTCGCGCCGCGGCTTCTGATCAGCGTGCTGCGGCATGGATGGGGCGACACGCGCCTGGTGCTGCCGGACGGCACGTGGCGCAACGTGCTCGACGGGCGCGAGCACGCGGGTCGTGTTGCGGTGGGCAACCTCCTCGCCGACTTCCCGGTCGCGCTGCTGGAACGCGGCGCATGACGCGGCGCTTCGACGTCTGGGCGCCGAGCGCCGGCAGCGTGGAGCTCGCCATGGGCGCCGCGCGGCACGCGATGCGGCGTGCCGGTGGCGGCTGGTGGACGGCCGGGATCGACGCGCCCGACGGCCTGCTGCGCTACGGCTACCTGCTCGACGGTGACGGTCCCTTCCCCGATCCACGCTCGCCGTCGCAGCCCGACGGCGTACACGGGCTCTCCGAGACGGTCGACCATGCCGCCTTCAGCTGGACCGATGGCGCCTGGCGTCCTCCGGCGCTGGCGACCGGCGTCTTCTACGAGCTGCACATCGGCACCTTCAGCCCCGAGGGCACCTTCGATGCTGCGACTCGGTACCTATCGCACTTCGTCGAGCTTGGCGTCACCCATCTCGAGCTGCTGCCGGTTGCGGAGTTCAGCGGCGATCGTGGCTGGGGCTACGACGGCGTGGATCTGTGGGCGCCCCATCACGCGTACGGTGGGCCGGACGGCCTGAAGCGGCTGGTGGACGCCTGCCATGCGATGGGCCTGGCGGTCGTGCTCGACGTCGTCTACAACCATTTCGGCCCCGAAGGCAACCATGTGACGCGCTTCGGGCCGTACCTGACCGACCGCTACCGCACGCCGTGGGGCGAGGCGATCAACCTGGACGGCCCCGGTTCCGACGAGGTGCGCCGCTTCGTGATCGACAACGCGCGCATGTGGCTGCGCGACTATCACGTCGACGGGCTGCGGCTCGACGCGGTGCACGCCATCACCGATGGCTCCGCCATGCACATCCTCGAGGAGCTGGCACGATCCGTTGCCGGCCTCGCGTCGGAGGTTGGCCGCGAGCTGGTGCTCATCGCGGAGAGCGACCTCAACGACCCGCGGCTGGTGCATTCGTGGGCCGTCGGCGGCTACGGGCTCGATGCGCACTGGGCAGACGATGTCCACCACGCGCTGCACGCCGCGATCACCGGGGAGCAGGGCGGCTACTACGCCGATTTCGCCGACTTCGCGGTCCTGCAGCGCGCGCTGCGCGACGGCTACGTCTTCCAGGGCGAGCACTCTGCGGTGCGTGACCGGCGACATGGGCGACCGCCCGAGGGTGTCGCACCATCGCAGCTCATCGCATCGCTGCAGAACCACGACCAGGTCGGCAACCGCGCGCGGGGCGACCGACTGGCAACGAACGTGCCGCTGCCGCGCGTGATCGTCGGCATCACGCTGCTGCTCACGGCGCCGTTCGTGCCGCTTCTCTTCGCGGGCGAGGAGTGGGGCACGAGCTCGTCGTTCGCCTACTTTTCCGGCCACGCCGCAGCGGAGCTGGCCGATGCGGTGCGAGCCGGGCGTCGCGCCGAGTTCGCGCAGTTCGGCTGGGAGCCCGAATCGATTCCAGATCCACAGGATCCCGCGACGTACGAGGGTGCGCGGCTGCGCTGGGAGGAGCGCGACCTTCCTCGCCACGCCAAGCTGCTGCGCGTGTACCGCGAGCTGCTGAGCCTGCGGCGCGAGCTGGGACTGAGCGGGCCTGCGCGCAACGAGGTGGAGGTGGATGCCGAGCGACGCACGCTGCTCATCCGACGCGGACCGGTGGCGGTGGCGGCCAACCTTGGTCGCGCGGCGTGGCGGGTCGACCTCGCCGGGACGCTGCGATTCGCGTCGGATGCGTCAGTGGCGCACGACGGAAAACGCCTCAGCTTGCCGTCGGATACGGTAGGAATCGTGGTGGCCAATTCGTGACGCTTGATCCAGGAGCGCTTCGGCGTCTCGGCATCGTGCCGGGGTTCCGCGACGCCTTCGGTCGCGATCACGAGGTCGAGACCGCGGTCCTCGACACGATCGCCGAGACGATGGGAGCGGCGCCGGACGCGGCAGCCGATCCGGTGCGCGTCGCGCGCCGGGGCGCGGCGCTGCCGCCCGGAGCCGAGCTGGTGCTCGAGGACGGGACCACGCTGGGCTCCCTCGACGCCGTGCCGCTCGATGTGCCGCACGGCTACCACCGCCTCGAGACCGATGCCGGCCCGCAGCTCCTGATCGTCGGCCCGGGACGCTGCCACCTGCCGGCCGGCCTGCGAGCCTGGGGCTGGGCCGTGCAGCTGTACGCCGCGCGGTCCGACGCCAGCTGGGGGATCGGCGATCTCGCTGACCTTCGGACCCTCGGCGCGTGGTCGCGCGGCGAGGGCGCGGCGCTGTTGCTCGTCAACCCGCTCGACGCCGCCAGCCCCACGCTGCCGCAGCAGCCGAGCCCCTACTACCCCTCGACGCGCCGCTTCCGCAACCCGCTCTACCTGCGGATCGAGGAGGTGCCCGGGGCCGACGCACTGGGCGAGCGGCTGATCGAGCTCGCGGCGGCGGGCCGGGCGCTGAACGAGTCGCGCCTCATCGACCGCGACGCGGTGTGGACCCTGAAACGCTCCGCGCTCGAGGCCATCTGGGCCGCCGGCGTGACCGACCCGCGCTTCGATGCCTACCGCGCCGCCGGCGGCGAGGCGCTCGAGACGTGGGCGCGCTACGCCACGATCGCCGAGCGCCACGGGGCGGCATGGCAGGCATGGCCCGTCGGGCTGCGACGCCCCGAGGGTCGTGCCGTGGCGGAGCTGGCCGGCGCCGAGGCCGACCGCATCGCCTTCCACGCCTGGATGCAGTGGCTGCTCGATCTGCAGCTGGGCCATGCCGCGCAGGAGATCGGCCTGGTGGCCGACGTGCCGATCGGAGTCGACCCCGCCGGTGCCGACGCGTGGGCCTGGCAGGACCTGCTCGCGACCGGCGTGACGGTCGGTGCGCCACCGGATCGGTTCAACACGCGGGGCCAGGACTGGGGGCTGCCGCCCTTCATCCCGCACCGCCTGCGCGCCGACAGCTATCGGCCGTTCATCGAGACGGTCCGCGCCAGCCTGCGACACGCCGCGGGCCTGCGCATGGACCACGTCATGGGCCTCTTCCGCCTGTGGTGGATCCCCCGCGGCGCGTCACCCGAGCAGGGCGCGTACGTTGCATATCGCGCCGAGGAGATGCTCGAGATCGTGGCGCTCGAGAGCGAGCGCGCCGGGGCCATCGTCATCGGCGAGGACCTCGGCACGGTGGAGCCCGGGGTGCGCGAGACGCTCGAGGCGCATGCGGTTCTGTCGTGCAAGCTGCTCTGGTTCGAGGCGTCCGCGCCGGAGACCTGGCCGGCGGCGGCCCTGGCATCGGTCACCACGCACGACCTCCCGACGGCGGCCGGCGCCTGGAGCGGGACCGACGCGCAGGATCAGGTGCGCATCGGTCTCAGTGTGGATCCGGCGGAGATGGCGGGGCTCGTCTCGCACCTGGGCGCCGCGAGCGGCCTGCCCGTGGGCGCACCGAGCGAGGCGGTGGTCGTGCGTGCACACCGGCGCCTGTCGGGCGCGCCGCCGGTGATCGTCACGGCGACGCTCGACGATGCGCTCGGCGTGCACGAGCGGCCGAACATGCCGGGCACCATCGACGAGTGGCCCAACTGGCGGCTGGCACTGCCGCTGCCGCTCGAGGAGCTGCCGCAGCATCCGCTGGCGCGTCGCGTCGCCGAGGCGATGCGCGAGGGACGCGAGGACGGCCCTCAGTCCGCCGACGCGAGCTCGGAGAGCGCCACCACGAACGCGTCGTAGATCGAGCCGCGCAGGACGAAGCGCACCAGCTCGATGCCGGTCGACCCGGCGAGATGGTCGCGAACGGCTCGCAATGCGACGCGTGCGCCGTCGGCCGCCGGGTAGCCGTAGATCCCGAGGCTGATGGCCGGGAAGGCCAGCGTCCGCGCGCCGTGCTCGTCGGCCAGCGCGAGCACGCTGCGGTAGGCGGACGCGAGCTGCTCAGGCTCGCCGCGACCGCCGCCGCGCCAGATCGGCCCGACGGCGTGGGCGATCCAGCGCGCCGTCAGGGCGCCGGCGCCGGTGACGACGGCGCTCCCGGTCGGGGTGCCGGCGGGGTACGTGGTCCGCAGCTCGCGCATCACCTCGGGGCCGGCCGCGGCGTGAATCGCGCCGTCAACGCCCCCACCGCCGGCGAGCGCCGCGTTGGCGGCGTTCGCGATCATCTCGACCGGCTCGGTCGTGATGTCGCCGCGAGTCAGCTCGATCACGCGATCGCCGATCTCGAGACGCTCGCTCATCCGCGTCCGGCCGGCGTTCGGTTCATGTCGATCAGCGAGAGACGCGGGTCGCCCGCAGCACGTTGCGCCAGCCGAGCCGCTGCCCATAGAGCAGGACGCCCGCCGAGTAGATGCGGCTGGCCACCCAGATCGCGCCCAGGATGGTGAGGAGCAGCACGATCAGCGCGATGCCGATCTCCAGCTGCGTCGGGTCGGCGAGCAGCATGCGCACCGGCATCAGGTACGGGCTGAAGAACGGGACGAGCGAAGCGATCCCGACCCAGCTGGCATCGGGCGCGCTGAGCGCCGCAAATGAGCTGAAGTAGCCGGCCATGGCCAGGAACATGAGCGGCGCGGCCGCCTGCTGGACGTCCTCGAGGCGGCTGACCATGCTGCCGGCCGCCGCGTACAGGGTCGAGTACAGGATGAAACCGCCCAGGAAGAACCCGCTCAGCGCCGCGATGCCGAGCACATTGAGCTCCGGCAGCTGCGGCACCGCGCTGGCCTCGACGCCCAGCATCGAGGCCACGCTGCCGCTGAAGAGGAATCCGACCACCACCGCCAGCAGGATGGCGGCGTACTGGGTCAGCCCCGCCGCGCCGGTGCCCAGGATCTTGCCGGTCAGCAGCTGGCGCGGCGTGGCGGCAGTGATGAGCAGCTCCATGACCCGGCTGCTCTTCTCTTCGGCGACGCTCTGGGCGACCCAGTTGCCGTAGGTGATGACCGCCATGAAGGTGAGGATGACGAGGATATAGGCGATCGCCAGGTTGCGCCCGAAGTCCTCGGAGTCGCTCGCGTCGGACGGATCGGGCGTGACGGTCGTGAACGATGGCGGGGCGAAGATCGCCGCGCGCTCGCCGGGTGGGATGCCGGCCGCCTCGAGCCGCTCGCCGATCGCCAGGCTGGAGGCCGCCTGTTCCACCAGGATCCGCGTCTGTGACGTCGGTCCGGCCTTGGTGACGTACTCGAAGGCGAGCTCGTCGTCATCGGTTCGGCTGATGATGAGCAGCCCGTCCAGGTCCCCGGCTTCCACCTCGGCGCGTGCCGCATCGGTATCGGTCACAGGTGAGACCGATGGCGCCTCGTCGCTCGCCCCCTCGCCGCTCGGGTCGTTCGCCGCCGTGAGCACGGTCGTGAAGAGCGGCACCGGATCGGCGTCGAGCTGCGCCTCGGATGCCGCGATGGCGATCCGCGGTGGCTTGTCGATGCCGATGGCGGTCAGGATGGTGGGCAACAGGACGAGGAGCAGGACCGCGATGGCCAGCAGGCCGGTCGTGATGGCGAAGGCGCGGCCGCGGACACGGATGAGGTACTCGCGTCGCGCGACATGCAGCGCGTTGGGAAAGACGCCGCCCATCAGACGCGCTCCGCGGCCGGCTCGTCGGCCGGCGCATCGGCCGGCTCGTCGGCCAGGTGGCGCTCCTCGTCGGGCGTGGAACGGTGGCCCACGTGCTCCACGAAGATCTCCTCGAGCGACGGGTCGGCGATCTCGAATCGGGTCACGTGCTCGCCGCGGTCCAGCGCCTCGCGCAGGATCGTCGACGGCTCTCGGTTGGCGGGGACGTGGAGCTCCACGTAGTCCTCGCCGCGCCGCGTGATCTCGATGCCGGGCAGCTCGTCGAGCCATTGTGTGCCGCGACCGTCACCATCGGTCGCCAGGCGAACGACCTGGCGTCCCATGCGGCGCTTGACGTCGCGCAGCGTGCCGGCCACCACGACCTTGCCGCGATCGACGATCGCGATCGACTCGCACAGCTCCTCGACGGTCTCCATCTGATGCGTGCTGAAGATGAGCGTCTTGCCCCGGTCGCGCATCGCCAGGAACGCCTCCTTGAGCAGCGCCACGTTGACCGGGTCGAGGCCGGTGAACGGCTCGTCCATGATCAGCACGTCGGGGTCGTGCAGGATCGCGGCGATGAACTGGATCTTCTGCTGGTTGCCCTTCGAGAGCTCCTCGACCTTCCGGTCGCGGTAGTCGGGGATTCGGAAGCGATCCAGCCAGCCGGTGATCTCCGCCTCCGCGGTCGCCGGCTCGACGCCGTAGAGCGAGGCGAAGAAGCGCAGCTGCTCGGCGACCTTCATGCGCGCGTAGAGGCCACGCTCCTCGGGCAGGTAGCCCCACGTGTCGCGTGGCAGCTTCGTGTTCAGCTTGCCCTGCCAGGTCACCTGCCCACTGTCGGCGCGCAGAATGTCGAGCACGATGCGCATGCACGTCGTCTTCCCGGCGCCGTTCGCGCCGAGCAGGCCGAAGATGCGGCCAGGCTCCACGCTGAAGCTCACGTCGTCGAGCGCGACGACGCTGCCGAAGCGCTTGGTGATCGATTCGACGACGAGGCTCAAGGGCTGCTCGGTAGCGGGGTTCGAGCCAGCAAGTCTATGGGCTCCTCCCCACGAGCGCAGAGCGGCGACTCGTTCGCCGGCGACGTGGCCCCTCGGCGGCGCGCCTGTGCTGAATGTTTCGGACGCGGCGATGTCACCCTGTGACCGAAACAGCGGACGAGCCCGCGGATCCCGCCAAAGTGCGGGGGCTCAGCGGCCGAACGTGTCATCCGGTGACCATCCATCCGGTGAGCTCGGTCCGAGCGCGGTTCTGGTCACCGGGTGACACGCGCGAGGAGGCCGCTGTGCGCCGCGACGCGCGAATGCGCCGCCGGGGCGGAGCGCTAGGCGGACCGCGGCCCGTCCTTCGGACCGCGGCGCCGGCGCGGCAGGAGGAAGCGCAGGCGAAGCGTGCGCTCACGCTGCTGCTCCTCCTCGACCGCGTGGGCGCGGGCGGTGAGCAGGTGGCGCAGCGCCACGATGCCCACGATCCGATCCGGGGCGTCGCGCTCGACGACCGGGAAGCGGGTCAGCCCCGACGCTGCCATGCGCTCGGCGACGATGCGCAGCGTCTCATCGGCGTACGCGACCACCGGGTCGCGGTGCAGCAGCTGGGTGAGCAACGACTCGGCGTCGCGATGCTCGCGCACCGCCTCGCGCACGCGCGTCATGTCGCCGCGGGTCAGGACCCCGACCATGCGATCGCTGTCGATCACCGGAAAGAGCCCCTGGCCATGGGTGCCGTCGCTGCCGAGACGGGCGTCGACAAGGCCGTCGAGCTCGCCGTCCCGTGGCAGCGCCACGATGCTGGTCCGCATCACCTCCCGCACGAAGCGGGTCTCGAGCGGATCGACGCTGTACTCGCGCGACAGGTGGAAGCCGCGGCGAGCGACCTTCTCGGTCAGGATCGAGCGCTTCATGAGCAGCACGGTGACCCCGTACGCGACTGAGACCGCGAGAAGCAGCGGCAGCAGCGCGGTTACATCGTGGGTCAGCTCGAGCGCGAAGATGACGCCGGTGAACGGCGATCGCATCGTGCCGCCCAGGATCGCGGCCATGGCGATCATGGGCCAGAAGCCAACGCCTTCGTTCGGCAGTATCAGCGCCAGCAGCGCGCCGAGCGCGCCGCCCATCATCAGCAGCGGGGCCAGGACACCGCCGCTCGTGCCGGAGCCCAGTGCCACGGACCAGATGACGCCCTTCACGACCAGGATGCCGACGACCGTGCCGATCGCCAGGCTGCCGTTCAGCAGGTCGCCGATGGTGCCGTAGCCGACGCCCAGCGCACGCGGGAAGAGGAAGCCGCCCACGCCGACGACCAGACCCCCGATGGCCGGCCACCACATCCAGTGCACCGGCAGCCGCGCGAAGCCGTCCTCCGCGGCGTAGACCGCGGCCGTCAGGGCGGCCGAGAGCAGCCCGGCCGCCAGTCCCACCAGCAGGCAGGCGAGCAATCCCTCGAGACCGATGTCGGCGGCATGCCGCGGCACAACGAAGAGCGGCGGCTGACCGAGCAATGGGACGCGGATGGCGGCAGCGGTGGCCGAGGCCAGCGCGACGGGGATCATGCTCCGCGGCCGCCACTCGAAGAGGAGCAGCTCCACGGCCAGCAGCACGGCGGCGACCGGCGTGCCGAACGTGGCGCTCATGCCGGCGGCGGCGCCAGCGACGAGGAGCGTCTTGCGCTCGGCCGCGGTGAGATGGAAGAACTGGGCCGCCATCGAGCCGACGGCGCCGCCGGTCATGATGATCGGCCCCTCCGCGCCGAAGGGGCCGCCGGATCCGATGCTGATCGCGCTCGCCAGCGGCTTGAGCACCGCCACCTTCGGCTCCACGCGGCTGCGCCCGATCAGGATCGCCTCGATCGCCTCCGGGATGCCATGCCCCCGGATGCGGTCGCTCCCGTATCGGGCCATGAGGCCGATGAGCAGCGCACCGATGACCGGCACCACGATGACGAACGGGCCGAGCGCGTTGTCGGCCGGCGAGGCCGGCCCGAAGCCGATGCGCCCGAAGAAGAAGAGGTTCGTGAAGAAGTCGATGAGGCGCAGCAGGACGAGCGCGATGACCGCGCTGACGGCGCCGAGCACGACGGCCATCGCGGCAATCAGGAGGAGCCGCGGCCCAACGACGAAGTCGCCCAGGCGCGCTGCGCCCTCGCGCAGTCGGGCCTCGGTGGCGGCGGTCATGCGTCGGCACCCAGGTCGCCGCTGATGCGCGTGAGCGCCTCGACGAGACCCTCGGCCACGCCGCGCAGCTCGGCGCGGTGGCTGTCGGAGAGCCGGTCGAGTGCGCGGCGGCCCTCGGCGGTCGGCTCGACGAGCACGTAGCGCCGATCCTCGTCGCTACGGTGGCGGCTCACGAGGCCGTTCGCCTCGGCGCGAGTGATCAGCTCGTCGACCGAGTGGGGGCGCAGCTGCAGGCGCTCGGCCAGCGCGCCGACCGTCGCAGGACCATGCGCCGCACCGGCGGCGGCGAGGAGGAGCTGGTGCTGCTGCGGCTCGAGGCCGGCCTCGCGAGCGGCCTCCTCGGAGAAGCGGAGGAAGCGCCGGATGCGGTAGCGGAACTCGGCGAGCGCCTGCAGGTCGGCATCGGTCAGCGAGGGAACGGAATCAATAGATCGTGGCACGACTGAATCGTAACACGATATACTTGTGACGATGGTCATCCATGCGGTGGGCCGCGATCCGGCGCTCGCAGCGGTTCCGGCAGGGCTGCGCGCCTCTGGTAGACTTGGACATCCGAACCGCCACCGCACGCATACGTCGTGAAGGCGGTTCGCCGTTTGCCAACGACAGGATCATGCTTCGATGAAGATCGCCGTACCTCGCGAAACGGCCCCGGGCGAGACCCGGGCCGCGCTCACCCCCCAGCTCGTCTCGCAGATCGCCACCGACGGCGTCGAGGTGCTCGTCCAGGCGGGCGCCGGTGAAGCCTCCCAATTCTCCGACGAGGCATACCGCGAGGCCGGTGCCAGCGTGATGCCCGATGCCGCGAGCCTCTACAGCCAGGCCGACATGATCCTGCGCGTGGGGCGTCCGACCGACGAGGAGATCGCGATGCTGCGTGACGGCAGCATCCTGATCGGCACGCTCGGCACGCTCTCGCACCCGGAGGTCGCTCAGCAGCTCGCGAAGCGCGGCGTGACCGCGATCAGCATGGATTCCATTCCGCGCATCACCCGCGCGCAGTCGATGGACTCGCTCAGCTCGCAGAGCACCATCGGCGGCTACAAGGCCGTGCTCATGGCGGCCGAGCGGCTGCCGAAGTTCATGCCGCTGCTGACGACCGCCGCCGGCACGGTCCGCCCGGC
>JBDTNK010000067.1:0-10648 GCA_039933775.1 Chloroflexota bacterium
GCTGCGTCAGATCGACGAGGAGGTGCTGCTGGCGACACGCTACGCTCGCCTGCGATCGATCGGCTTCTACACTGAGCTGCCGATCGATGAGCAGCGGCGCGAGCAGGAGCAGTCGCTCGGCGATCGGCTGGGCCGCATGCTGCATCTGCCCGGCGTCCCGCGACGGCCGCGCTGGAGCGAGATCTGGCCGAGCGGCGACGAGTCCAATGACGGAGAGCGAGGCGCATGAGCGACGACCGACACGACGAGGGGATCGAGCGCGCCGAGCGCCTCATTCCCGAGCTCAGCGCTCGCCTGCGACGCCACGGCCTGGGCGAGATCGAAGTGCGAGACGGTGACCTGCGCCTGCGCGTCATCGCTGGCCGAGCCGCATCGGGCGCGGAGGCCGCGCTTCCGGCGGCTGACGAGCGCCAGGCAGCGGCGGAACCGGCAGCGACGCCCGGCACTGACCCGCTCGTCTCTCCGGGCGTGGGCTATTTCCTGTATGCCGACGGTCTCGGACCGGGCCTGGAGGTGACCGCCGGCGACGTCATCGGCCACGTCGAGGTGCTCGGCGTGCGACATGACGTGCGCGTGCCGGCCGATGGCACGATCCGCAACCTCGTGGCGGAGACCGGCGAGGCGGTCGAGTACGGCCAGACCCTCGTCGAGCTCGAGCCTGCGCGATGAGCCTTGCGCTCCTCTTCTCGCCGCAGGGATCGCAGTTCGTGGGCATGGGCCGCGACCTGGCCGAGGCGATTCCGGCGTCGCGCGCGGTGTACGACGCGGCCGACGCCGCACTCGGCTGGTCCGTCTCGGCGACCTGCTTCGAGGGGCCCGAGGAGCGGCTGAACGACACGCGACAGACGCAGCCCTGCCTCGTCGCCACCTCGCTGGCGGCGCTGGCTGCGCTGCGCAGCCGCGTGCAGGTGACCGCGTCGCATCTCGCCGGCCACTCGGTGGGGGAGTATGCCGCGCTGGCGGCGGCCGGCGTGCTGAGCGTCGAGGATGCCCTGCGGCTCGTCGCCCGGCGCGGCGCGCTCATGGCTGAGCAGTCGACCGAGGGCGGCATGACGGCGGTGATCGGCCTCGCGCGCGAAGTGGTGGCAGCGGCGATCGATGCCATCGCCTCGCCCGCCGACCTCGTGGTGGCGAACGATAATGCGCCGGGCCAGGTCGTGATCTCCGGGACGCGGGAGGCGCTCCTCGCGGCCGAGACGTCGCTGCGTGCGGCGGGCGCCAGGCGGCTCATCCCGCTCAAGGTGTCGGGACCGTTCCACTCGCCGCACATGGCGGAGGTCTGCGACATGCTCGAGAGGGCATTCGCCGACGCGACGTGGCACGAGCCGAACGTCCCGGTGGTGAGCAACGTCAGCGCCGCGCCCGAACGTGACGTGGCGCGGCTGCGCAACCTGCTGGCCGAGCAGGTGCGGTCGTCGGTGGAGTGGGTCGCATCGGTCCGTCGCATGATCGACGAGGGTGTCGACACGTTCATCGAGTGCGGTGCCGGCAATGCGCTCTCCGGCATGATCCGCCGCATCGCGCCGGAGGCGCGGACGCTGGCCGTGTCCGACCTGGCGACGCTGGAGGCGACCGTCGGCCACCTCAGCAGCCAGCCCGCGGCAGCGCTCGCCTGATGTTCGGCAAGATCCTGATCGCCAACCGCGGCGAGATCGCGGTGCGCATCCTGCGTGCCTGCCGCGACCTGTCGATCCCGGCTGTCGTGGCGTTCAGCGAGGCGGATCGCGACTCCCTGGCGGTGCAGATGGCCGATGAGGCGGTCTGCATCGGTCCAGGCGAGGCGCGGCGAAGCTATCTGAACCAGCCGGCGGTGGTCAGCGCCGCCCTCGTCTCGGGCTGTGATGCGGTGCACCCCGGCTATGGCTTCCTGAGCGAGGATGCCGGCTTCGCGGAGGTGTGCGCGGCGCACGAGCTTGCCTTCATCGGGCCGCGCGCGGAAGTGCTCGAGCGGTTTGCGAGCAAGTACGCGGTGCGCCGCATGTTGGCCGCGACCGGGCTGCCAACGGTTCCCGGCAGTGACGGCATCGTCAGCGACCTCGGAGATGCGCTCGCCCAAGCTGAGCGGGCCGGCTACCCCGTGCTGCTCAAGCCCTCCGCCGGCGGCGGAGGTCGCGGCATGCGCCTCGTGCGCAGCCCGCGCGAGATGGAGACCTCCCTGCCGCTCGCACGCTCGGAGGCGCGCGCCGCCTTTGGCGACGACGCGATCTATTTCGAGAAGTGGATCGAGGAGAGCCGCCACGTGGAGGTCCAGGTGCTCATCGATCGCCACGGCAACGGCATCCACCTCGGCGAGCGCGACTGCAGCGTGCAGCGGCGCCACCAGAAGATCATCGAGGAGGCGCCGTCACCTGCAATGACTGATGAGCGCCGCGAGCGCCTGCGCGACCTGGCCATCCGCGCGGCCGTGGCGGCCGGCTATGAGAGTGCCGGCACGCTCGAGTTCCTCGTCGACGGCGAGGGCAGCTTCTATTTCATCGAGATCAACTGTCGCATCCAGGTCGAGCATCCGGTGACCGAGATGCTGACCGGCGTGGACCTCATCGCCGAGCAGATCCGGCTCGCGGCCGGTGAGAAGCTCTCGCTGCGGCAGCAGGACGTGACGCTGCGCGGCCATGCCATCGAGTTCCGCATCAACGCGGAGGATCCCGATGCCGGCTTTGCGCCGCAGACAGGAGTCATCGAGACGCTGACGCTGCCGAGCGGCCCCGGCGTGCGAGTCGACACGCACCTCTATCCGGGCTACGAAGTGCCGCCGTTCTACGACTCCCTGCTCGCCAAGCTGATCGTGTGGGGCGCAGACCGCGGCGAGGCGCTGGCCCGGTCGCGCCGCGCGCTGGCCGAGTTCCGCGTCGGCGGGATCAAGACGAACCTGCCGTTCCACCGCGGCATGATCGAGCACAGCGCCTTCGTCGACGCGGAGGTGAGCACGAACCTGCTCGACCGCGTGGGACCCGCCGCCTTCGTGGCCGAAGGATGACCGAAGATGGACCGATGACGACCGATTCCGGCATCACCCTGCCGCTCGAGGCGGCCGACATCATGCGCATCATTCCGCACCGCTACCCGTTCCTGCTCATCGACCGCGTCGTCGAGCTCGAGCCGGGGAAGCGGGTCGTGGCGACCAAGGCGGTGACCGCCAACGAGCCGCAGTTCACCGGACACTTTCCGGGACGCCCGATCATGCCCGGCGTCCTGATGGTCGAGGCGCTGGCCCAGGCGGGCGCCGTCGCGGTCCTCTCGCTGCCCGAGCACGCCGGCAAGCTGGCGCTCTTCGCGGGAATCGACGGCTGCCGCTTCCGCCGCATGGTCCTGCCCGGCGACACGCTGCGCCTGGAGATCACGCTCGAGAAGCTGGGGCGCGCGTTCGGCCGCGGGCGCGCCGTGGCGACGGTCGAGGGCGAGGTTGCCGTGGAGGCGACGATCAGCTTCATCATGCCGCGTGACCAGTCGCTCGGTGGAGGTGTGAGCGATGCGTGAGGGCGATCGTCGCGTCGTCGTGACGGGCATGGGCGCGGTGACGCCGCTCGGCAACGACGTGGCAAGCACCTGGGCCGCCATGCTCGCCGGGCGGAGCGGCATCGGGCCAATCACGATCTTCGATCCGGGCAAGGTGGCGAGCAAGATCGCCGGCGAGATTCGGGACTTCGACGCCACACAGGTCATGGACCGCAAGGAGGTCCGCCGCAACGACCGCTACATCCACTACGCGTGGGCCAGCACGACCGAGGCGCTGCGCGACGCCGGCCTTCCGAACCCGATCAGCGACGAGGCGCTCAGCGATCGCACCGGCGTGATCATCGGGTCGGGGATCGGGGGCATCAACACCATGATCCGCGACATCGTCGAGGCCACGCTCGAGGGCATTGAGCGCGTCGGGCCGTTCCTCGTGACTGCCATGATCATCGACATGGCTGCCGGTTTCGTGGCGATCCAGTCGGGTGCTCGCGGGCCGAACTACGCCACGGTCAGCGCCTGCGCGTCGAGCAACCACGCGCTTGGCGACGCGCTCACGCTCATCCGGCGCGGCGACGCGGACGTGATGATCGCGGGCGGCGCCGAGGCAGGCATCGGGGAGATCCCGATCGCCGCGTTCAGCTCCATGCGTGCCCTCTCGACACGGCGCAACGACGAGCCGGAGAAGGCCTGCCGGCCGTTCGACGCGGAGCGCGATGGTTTCGTCATGGCCGATGGCGCCGGCATCCTGGTGCTCGAGGCGCTCGAGCATGCCCAGGCTCGCGGGGCCACGATCCATGCCGAGATGATCGGCTACGCCGCCACCGACGACGCGTCGCACATCACCCTGCCCGCGCCGGGCGGTCGCGGCGCGGTCGGCTCCATGCGGCTCGCCATCGCGGACGCGGGGATCGAGCCGAGGGAGGTCGGCTACATCAACGCCCACGGCACGAGCACCCAGGCCAACGACACGGCGGAGACGGCCGCGATCAAGACGGTCTTCGGCGACGGCGCGTACGACGTGCCGATCAGCAGCACGAAGTCGATGACCGGCCACATGC
The DNA here is from genome assembly GCA_039933775.1 of Chloroflexota bacterium. GTDB lineage: Bacteria > Chloroflexota > Limnocylindria > QHBO01 > QHBO01 > JBDTNK01. The sequence goes on from JBDTNK010000067.1 coordinate 4,515, forward strand.
TCGGCGCGGGCGGCGGCGTGGAGGCGATCGCATCGATCCTGGCCATGCGCGACGGCTGCCTGCCGCCAACGATCAACCTCGAGCATCCCGATCCCGACTGCGACCTCGACTACGTGCCCAACCAGGCGCGGGAAGCCGACGTGTCGGTCGTCATGAGCAACTCGTTCGGCTTCGGGGGCCACAACGCCACGATCCTCTTCCGGCGCTGGGACGAATCCGCGTGAGCGATCCGATCCTCGACGCCATCGACCGTCTTGCGCCGGCGTTCGCCGCATCGGGCCTCGACGCACTGGAGGTCGAGGCGGACGAGCTGCTGGTGCGCCTGGCACGACCGCAGCAGCTGGCCGCGCCCGCGCCAACCGCCAGCCCATCGGCCGTCGCGACCCCGGTCTCGCCACCAGCGCCGGCCGCGGCCGACGCACCGTGGGGAGTGCCGGCCGCGGGGCGACGCTTCGTGACCGCGCCGCTGACAGGAATCTGGTACGCGGCGCCGTCGCCCGGCGCGCGGGCCTATGTCGAGCCAGGCAGCGAGGTGGCGGCAGGCGCCGTCATCGGTCTCATCGAGGCGATGAAGCTGTTCAACGAGATCAAGACCGATGTCGCCGGGACGGTCACCCGGGTCATGGCCGAGAGCGGCCAGCTGGTGAAGCGCCAGCAGCCGCTGCTCGAGATCGACCCGAGCTGAGCCGGCGAGCGCAGGAGGAACCAATGGCACCCAACGCGGTGATCACCGGATGGGGCATGTACGCGCCCGAGCGGGTGCTCTCCAACGACGACCTGTCGAAGCTGGTCGACACCAACGACGAGTGGATCATGTCGCACACCGGGATTCGGGAGCGCCGCGTCGCGGCCGACGACGAGACGTCGGCCACCCTCTCGGTGCACGCGGGACGGGACGCGCTGGCGGTGGCCGGCATGGACCCCGCCGAGCTCGACCTCGTCATCCTGGGAACCTGCACCCCCGACTACTACATGCCCGCCACCGCCGTCCTGGTCGCGGATCAGCTGGGTGCGCGTCGAGCCGCCGGCTTCGATGTCATGGCCGCCTGCTCGGGCTTCGTCTTCTCGCTGGCGACGGCGAACGCGTACATCCGCAGTGGCATGGCGCGCAACATCCTCGTCGTCGGCGTCGAGGTCCTGACGCGCTTCATCGACTACACCGATCGGAACACCTGCATCCTCTTCGGCGACGGCGCCGGTGCGGTCATCGTCTCGGCCTCCGACCAGGCGGGCGGCCTGCTGGGCCTCGACATGTACAGCGACGGCAGCGGCGCCGAGGGCATCATCTTCCCGGCCGGCGGCTCTGCCTGTCCGCCCTCGGCCGCCACGCTGGCCGAGGGCGGCCATTTCGTCCACATGCAGGGTCGCCAGGTCTATCGCTACGCCACCAGGCAGCTCGCCGAATCGACCGCGGCGGCCCTGCGCCACGCAAACCTGTCGGTCGATGACGTCGACCAGTTCATCTTTCACCAGGCCAACCTGCGCATCATCGAAAGCGTCCAGAAGGCGGTCGGGATCCCAGCCGAGAAGACGTACCTCAACATCGAGACATACGGCAATACGTCGGCGGCATCGGTGCCGATGGCGCTTGTCGAGGCCGTCGCGGCGGGCCGGATCAAGCCCGGCGATCGGGTCCTGATGGCGGCCTTCGGCGCGGGCTACACCGCCGGCGCTGCCGTGTACGAGTGGACCGCCGACCCGGCGCGCGCATTTCTGGCCCCGGGGTCGCAGACGCGCCTGGGGCAGCCGCAGACGCAGCTCGTGACGGCGTAGGAGGACCGATGTTCGATCTGTCGGGCAAGGTCGCCCTTATCACCGGCGGCAGCCGTGGGCTGGGCCGCGCGATTGCCGTCGCCTTCGCGCGGCAGGGCGCCGACGTGGCCATCAACTACCGCGGCAACGAGGCCGCGGCGACCCAGGTGGTGACCGAGATCCGCGGGCTGGGTCGGCGGGCGGAGGCGATCCAGGGCGATACGTCGGGGGGCCGCAGCGCCGCGGAGGCGATCGTGAAGGCGGCGATGGACGCCTTCGGGACCGTCGACATCCTCGTCAACAACGCGGGGATCACGCGCGACAACCTGATGATGCGGATGGACGAGGCGGAGTGGCAGGACGTGATCGACACGAACCTGTCGGGGCCGTTCTGGATGACCAAGGCGATCGCGCGACCCATGGTCAAGGCGCGCTCGGGGCGCATCATCAACATGAGCAGCGTGGCGGGTCGGATGGGCAACGCCGGCCAGGCCAACTATGCCGCCGCCAAGGCGGGACTCATCGGGCTCACGAAGACGACCGCCCGCGAGCTGGCGAGCCGCAGCATCACCTGCAACGCGATCGCGCCGGGGCTGATCGAGACCGATCTCACCGCCGACCTGCCTCCGCAGGCGGCCGAGGCCATCCGCTCCATGGCACCGTTGGGCTACATCGGGTCCGCGGCCGACGTGGCAGGCGCCGCCGTCTATTTCGCCTCCGACGAGGCGCGCTACGTCACCGGCCAGGTGCTGGGCGTCGACGGCGGCATCATGATGGGCTCCTGAGCTCGAACGGCTCATCGGGCAGGCGGCTTGCTGGGCGGTACCATGGATCGCAACGAAGCCACCAAGCCCTTGATCGTCCGAAAGGAGACTCATGCTCACCCTGCGCGCCATCCTGCGACCGACCCGCGTCGTTGACGCCCATTGCGACATCCCGTGCGGCGTCTACGACCCCGAACAGGCCCGTATCGAGGCGGAATCGTGCCTGCGCATCATCGAGAAGTACGAGCAGAACACCGATGAGGTCTTCCGCGCGCGCTGCATCACCGTCAAGGAGGAGCGCGCGGAGCTCGTGAAGCACCACCTCGACGTCCTGTGGCATGACTACTTCAAGCCGGAGCACCTCGAGAAGTATCCCGACCTGCACGACACGTTCTGGAAGGCGGCCAAGCAGGTCTCCAAGGTCAAGGCCACCGTCGACACGGGAGCCGCCAAGGAGCTCCTGGCGATGATCGACACGATCGACGGCATGTGGAAGGGCACCGGCGGCCTAGAGAAGACGCGGGTCAACGGCCGCCCTTCTTGATCTCCGACAGACCGATGACCATGGAGAGGGGCCGCTGCGGGCCCCTCTTCGTGCTATCTGCCGCGCTGCTGCTGGGTGCCGCGATCGCCGCGCTGCGCCGGCTCGACGTGGTCGCCGTGCGTGGCGGATCGATGGCCCCCGCGCTGCTTGCCGGGGATCGGCTGCTCGTGCTGCGCCTCGACCGTGCGCCTCGCATCGGCGAGGTCGTGCTGGCCGCCGATCCGCGCGACCGCGACCGCGAGCTTATCAAGCGCGTCACGGCGATCCGCGGCGGCGCCGTGACGGTGCGCGGTGACGCGCCGCACGCATCCACCGACTCGCGGGCGTTCGGCACCCTCCCCGCCGCCGCGATCCGCTGGCGGGCCGTGCTGCGCACCTGGCCACCGGCCCGCGCCGGCGCGATCCCGCGGCTGCCACCCCGCCCCGTGCTCGACCCGGTCGACGAGGGCGGCGAGCCGGCGTGCACCTTCCCCGAGGCGCTCATCGCCGGGGATCCGCGCTGACGGTCAGTCGCAGCCGCAGAGGCCGGCGAGCGCCTCGACGCAGCCGTCCGTCGATGCGGGCAGGACGCTGACCCCCGGTCCCGCCTCCGCGGCAACCAGGTGCTCGACGTTTGCCGCGGGGCGGACGGCGAGGCGCGCCTGGGGCACATGCTCGCGCAGGAAGTCCACGACGGGACCCAGCCCGGCGTCACCGTATTCGGGCCGGATGGCGCCGGTGTCGACCATCACCAGGTCGGGGGCGCGGAGCGTGACCGCCTGGTGCAGCCGCGCCGCATCGTTGTAAAAGAAGGCGATCGCGCCGCCAAGGCGCTCGTCCAGCGCCGCCGCCAGATCGTGATCGCGCGTCAGGCAGTAGACGACCTGCTCGGCCAGCATCGGTCTCATCGAGGACGAGGATAGCGGCTCGGTGGGGTCGCCAGGCGGCCGGGTACAATGGAGACCCATGACCACGACCGTTCCCAGCCGCGCTCGCCGCGACGACCTGACCACCGGGCGCCACCAGCATCTCGGCAGCCTGCTGGGCCGCGTGTGGGCGGTCGACCAGGTCGGTGTCGAGGAGCGCGCCGCGAGCCTCGCCAAGCGCAGCATCAAGCGCGAATCGAAGCTCTGGGCGCTCGACCTGGCGATTCGGATGATGGATCTCACCACGCTCGAGGGAAAGGACACGCCCGGCAAAGTCCGCGCCCTCGCCGGCAAGGCGCGTCGCCCCGACCCGACCGACCCGAGCATCCCCAGCGTCGCGGCGCTGTGCGTCTACCCGAACATGATCGCCACCGCGCGCGAGGCGCTCGCCGGCTCGAGCGTCAAGATCGCCAGCGTCGCGACCTACTTTCCGTCCGGCGCCGCACCGCTCGAGGTGAAGCTGCTCGACGTGCGCAGCGCCGTCGCGGCGGGTGCCGACGAGATCGACATGGTCATCGATCGCGGGGCATACCTGGCCGGCGAGTACGCGCGGGTCTACGACGAGATCGTGGCGGTCAAGGAGGCCTGCGGCGAGGCGCACCTGAAGGTCATCCTCGAGACCGGCGAGCTCGAGACGTACGACAACGTGCGTCGTGCTTCGGTCCTGGCCATGGCGGCGGGGGCTGATTTCATCAAGACCTCCACCGGCAAGGTGCAGCCAGCGGCGACGCTGCCGGTGACGCTGGTCATGCTCGAGGCAATCCGCGACTTCCACGCGCAGACCGGCCGCGCGGTGGGCATGAAGCCGGCCGGCGGGATTCGCACCTCCAAGGAGGCGATCGCGTACCTCACCATGCTGTACGAGACGCTCGGTCCGGACTGGATGACGCCCGATCGGTTCCGCTTCGGCGCCAGCTCGCTGCTCAACGACGTGCTCATGCAGATCCGCAAGGAGCGCACCGGTCGCTACTCGGGCGGCGACTACTTCACCCTCGACTAGCCACATGCACGTCGCGCCGCGCACGATCGTCATCTTCTCGGACCTGAGCTGTCCGTGGGCACACGCCGCCATCTGGCGCGTCTGGGACGCGCGCCGACGTCTGGGCCTGGCCGACACGGTGAGCTTCGACCACCGCGTCTTCCCGCTCGAGCTGTTCAACTCGGAACCGACGCCGCGCGCGACCCATGATGGCGAGTGGCCTGTCGTGGCGTCGCTCGCGCCACGCGCCGGTTGGGGCCCGTGGCGAGGCCGCAGCGACGCGTGGCCGACCACCACGCTGCCGGCCATGGAGGCGGTACAGGCCGCCAAGGCGCAGTCGCTCGAGGCATCTGCTGCGCTCGACCGCGGGCTGCGCCGCGCCTTCTTCGGCGAGAGCCGCTGCATCAGCCTGCGGCACGTCATCCTGGAGGTCGCCAACGAGACCGAGCTCGTCGACGTGGCCGCCCTGGCCGCAGCGCTCGACGACGGCCGCGCCCGCTCCGCGATCTTCGAGCAGTGGGAGGTGGCGCGGACCGATGCGGTGGACGGCTCGCCGCATTTCTTCCTGCCCGACGGCACGAACGTCCAGAACCCCGGCGTCGTGATGCGCTGGGAGGGCGACGACGGGCAGGGAGGCGGCTTCCCGGTCATCGACTCGAACGACCCGACTGCCTACGACGATCTCGTCCGCCGAGCCGCTTCCTGAAGGCCGACGGAAGCGGATCGTATTGACAGGATCATCGAAATGATCCGGTGAGGCGCCGGATCTCACGAGCTGACCCGCTGGGGCGTTCCATGAGCGTGCACCTGCCGCCGTTCGAGATGCTGATCGACGCGCACGCCGCTGAGCTGCACCGCTTCCTCGCCGGCTGCGTCGGGCCGACCGACGCGGAGGACTGCCTCCAGGAGACCTTCATGTCCGCCATGCGCGCTTACCCACGCCTGACCAGCGCCGCGAACCTGCGCGCCTGGCTCTACACGATTGCCCAGCGCAAGGCGACCGATGTCGTACGGCGCGTCGCCCGCCGGCCGACCCGTGACCTCGACGGCGTCGAGCCGGTCGCACCGCCGCCGCCCGAGCTCCCCGACGACGGGCTCTGGTCGGTCGTGAGGTCGCTGCCGCCGAAGCAGCGCGCGGCGGTCGTGCATCGGTTCGTGCTGGACCTGGCGTACGTCGAGATCGGCGACCG
>JBDTNK010000068.1:0-10602 GCA_039933775.1 Chloroflexota bacterium
GCCGCCTCGGCGCTGCTCATCGGCTACGTGGTGACGGTCGCGGTATCCGTCTCCGCCGGCGTCGCGGCGCTCTCGTCGATCGTGCCGCAGATCTACGAGCTGCGCGTCTGGCTGAGCGTGGGGCTGGTCCTTCTGCTCATGCTCGGCAACCTGCGCGGCATCCGCGAGTCGGGCACCATCTTCATGCTGCCGACCTACCTCTACATCGTGGTCATGCTGGGCATCATCGGCTTCGGGTTGAGCCAGGAGCTGCTCGGCAACGTGACGACGTACGTCGCGCCATCGGCCTGGGAAGGGCTGGAGCAGAGCGGCCAGGCGCTGGGGCTGTTCCTCATCCTGCGCGCCTTTTCGCAGGGCGCCGTGGCGCTCACCGGCGTCGAGGCGATCAGCGACGGTGTGCCGGCATTCGAAAAGCCGGAATGGAAGAACGCGCGGACAACGCTGACCTGGGCCGCGGCGATCTTCGGCGTCCTCTTCGTCGGGATCGCCTTCCTGGTCACCACGATCGGCATCATCCCCGACCCGACCGAGCAGCAGACGGTCCTCAGCCAGCTGGTGCGGCACCTGACCGGCGACGGCCCGATCCTGGTCCTGGCGCAGGTCGCGACCGCGCTGATTTTGGTCCTGGCCGCGAACACGAGCTTCGCCGACTTCCCGCGGCTCTCGTCGTTCCTCGCGCGCGACGGCTTCATGCCGCGCCAGTTCGCGTTCCGCGGCGAGCGACTGGCGTTCACCACCGGCATCGTGGCGCTGTCGCTCATGGCGATCGGCCTGCTGATCGGCTTCCAGGCCAGCGTGGCGGGGCTGATCCCGCTCTACACGCTGGGCGTCTTCCTGGCCTTCACGCTCTCCCAGGCGGGCATGCTCGTGCGCTGGTGGCAGCGTCACGAGGCCGGCTGGCGTTTTGGCCTCTTCGTCAACGGAGCGGGCGCGCTGACCACGGCGGTAGTCGCGCTCGTCGTGGGGTCGAGCAACTTCTTCCAGGGCTCGTGGCTGGTCATGGTGCTGGTGCCGCTGCTGATGCTCATCCTGCTGGGCATCCAGCGTCACTATCGACGCGTGGAGCGCGACCTCGCGCTCGACCGGATCCCGGCCGGCAAGGAGCAGTCACGCTACCCGATCGTCATCGTCCCCATCGCACGCCTGGATCGCGCCACGCGGCAGGCGATCGCGTTCGCGAACTCGATCAGCCCCACCGCCACCGCGGTGCACATCACGAACGAGCCCGAGACCGCCGAGGCGCTGCGCCTGCAGTGGCCCGAATGGGCCGGCACCACGGAGCTGGTCGTGGTGGAGTCACCGTTCCGGGCCCTCATCGGTCCATTGCTGCGCTACATGGACGCGCTGCAGGAACAGGATCCGACGCGCCCCATCCTCGTCGTGCTGTCCGAGGTCGTGCCGCGTCATTGGTGGGAGTCGCTGCTTCACAACCAGACCGCGCTGCGCCTCAAGATCCGGCTCTTCGGCCGCAAAAACACCATCGTCGCGGATGTCCCCTACCACCTCGACCGGCACTGAGGGCGTAACCGGCTCCGAACTGACCGATGTGACGGCAGGGCACATGGGCCCGCCGCGCCCAAGGCCCAGGAGGAACCGATGCGCACCCGATTCCTGACCACGCTCTCGCTCGGCGCCATGCTGGCGCTGGTCGGAGCACTGACCCTGAGCAGCGTCGTGCTCGGCGCCGAGACCACGCTCAGCGCAACGCTCGCCGGCACCGGCGAGATCCCGCCCGGCGACACCGATGGCACCGGCACGGCGTCGGTCGTCATCGATCCCGCTGCCGGCACCGTCTGCTACGACATCGCGACCCAGAACATCGCCGCGGCAACGATGTCGCACATCCATCTCGGCGCAGCGGGCGTTGCCGGCGACGTGGTGGTGCCGCTCGACACCGACGGCTTCGATGGCACGACCAAGGCCTGCACCGAGGGCCAGGACGCCACTGTACTGCAGGCGATCATCGATAATCCGGCCGGCTACTACGTGAACGTGCACAACGCCGACTTCCCTGGCGGCGCGGTTCGCGGCCAGTTGGCCGCCGGCAGCGTTCCCAACACCGCCCTGCCACTCGGCGGCGGCTCGCCGGCGCTGTTTGGGTTCGTCCTGCTTGGCATCGCGCTCATCGCGGGCGCGTGGAGGCTCACGGCGCAGCGCCGCTGAGGCCTCCCGGCTGGCGGGGGCGCTGCGTGCCCGGCGCGCTCCCGCCAGTCGCCATCGGCTCCAGGAGGAAGTAGACGCCCGCTGCGAGGGCGTGGCGTCGCACGGCCCGATACAGCAGGTTGGCCGGGAACGGCTGCTGCGCCGCGGTGGCCGAGATGACCGCATCGCGCACGTCCCCGTCACGCAGCCGCGTGGCGGTCACCGGCACCGGCGACTGGCGCGGTACCTGAACGCTCGCCTCGCCGGCACGATCGAGGTTGCGGGTCCATTCCACGGCGCCGTTCGGATGACCGACGTACCAGGCTCCGTCGACGGCCAACAGGCCCACGAGCACGCTTCGCTGCTTGCCGCTGGACCGGCCGCGCACCGACAGGCGGGCCGTGATGCCCAGATCACCGATCTGCCACGCCATGCGCAGGAGCGGGTCGAGCAGCCGAATCACGGCGTACGACGCGCGCAGGACCGCGTGAGCAAGAATTGACCGATGTCGAGGCGGCATGTGCTCCGGATACGCACGGCCGGTGCCCGACGCATCATCGGGCCGGGGCTGGGAACCGCAAGAAGAAGCGCCCCGAGGTAGCCTCGGGGCGCTTCTTGAGAACGGGTGACGACGTCACACGGGAACTAGCGGTTGCGGCGCTTCCCGAGCACAACCATGCCGGCCAGGGAGGTGGCGAAGAGGCCACCGACCAGGAGCAGCAGGCCCGACGTGGTCGAGGATGCCGAGTTCTCCATTGCAGCGTTCGGCATCATCGAGACCGCCGGAGCCGGCGTCGCGGACGGAGCCGCGGCGACGTTCTGGAAGTTGTAGATGTGCGTCACGACGACATCGTCGTTGTACTCGGCCAGCGGCAGCGGCGGGCTGTCGACCTGCGTGTCGAGGCTCGTGTCGAGCTCGATCACGCCACTGGCGGCAGCCACCAGCGCCATCTCATCGGTGCTGGCAGGGGTGAAGCGGATGGTGCCGAAGCGCGAGTCGCCAACGGCGGCGGTCTGGGTGGCCGTGACGGCACCCTCCGCGACCGGCTCGAAGCTGTACATGCTCACGTCGAGGCAGGTATCGGGGCTCATCGTGCCGTCGCCGTCCACATCGAGCGCGATGTCGGACTCGCACAGCTTGGCCGCCATGAGCATGCCATCGCTACTCAGCGTGTAATCGGCGGCAGCGCTGTCAACGACGGTGTAGTCGAAATCGGTCGGGGTGGCGCCGATGCCGTCAGTCGGGGCGTCGCCGCTCAGCACGACGGTCGGACAGGCGAGCACGGTCGCGACGAGACCGGGCAGCGTGCCTTCGCCGCCGGGCTGGCCGCCTGCGCCAGCGTCCTCGGCCGCGACGAAGTCCGCCTCGCTCTGGATGCTGGGATTACAGATGTGCTGCATGACGATGAGCGTGGGCTCGCCGCCATGGGCGCCAAGGGTCGTGCCGGCAAGGGCGACGACCATGGCGCTTGCCGCGAGTGCGGCTGTGAGTGTCTTACGCATGTTTCTTCCTCTGCTCATTGGGTTGGGCTCGGCCGTTCTGGATGACCTGGGCATGCCGTTGGAGCACGCCTGGGTGATCGGCGCCGGCTCTGGGTGAGCGGCGTCTCCCCACGCCACCTAGTACGCAGAGGAATCGTTGGCGTATCAGCGTTGTGGGGCAGGCGAATATGCTTGCGTGGTGAATGTCGCTGGCGAGCCGGAAAGCTACTTTGTGCGGGTCGATGAGCAGCGTTTCCGGCCCACGCCGCATACGGGCGGAGCGTGGACGCCGACCGAACAACATTTCAGTCCCATCGCCGGTCTGTTGACCCACGCCATCGACCGGTTCGTGGCGATGCGCGACAACCCGGATCTGGCGATGGGCAGCATCACCTTCGACATCCTCGGCACCGTCGCCGTGGAGGCATTCGACGTTCGAGTCGAGGTGGTGCGTGCCGGCCATACGATCGAGCTCCTGCAGGCTGAGGCGACCGCACGCGGCCGTCCGTTCGTGCGCGCCCGAGCGTGGCGGCTCGCACGCGAGGACACGCGTGAGGTCGCCGGGGGCGAGCCCGAGCGCCTCCCGCCGCCAAGTGGCGTCACGCCATGGCCGCTCGTCTCGGTCTGGCCGGGCGGCTACATCGCTTCCATCGAGTTCCGGCCGATACGAGCTCCTGAGCCCGGGCGCACCACGGCCTGGCTTCGAACGCCGATGGCGCTTGTTGCGGGTGAGCAGGCCAGCCCGCTCGCGCGATTCATCGGCCTGGTCGATACCGCAAATGGCATCGCCGTGCGCGTTCCGACGACGACGTGGTTCTTTCCGAACGTCGACCTATCGATCCACCTGCATCGGCAACCGGTCGGCGAGTGGGTCGGACTCGACACGACCGTCGTCTTCGGATCCGATGGTCACGGCGTGACGAGCACCATTCTTCACGACGAGGATGGACCGGTCGGTCGCGCCGAACAGATGCTGACGATCCGCCGAGCGGATTGAGATGAGATCGGCCACAACTCGCTGGCCGCACATTCATACAGAGCGACAGAAGGAGTGACCTCGATGTTTGCAACAGTTGGAAAGTCGGCGGACGTGGCGGAGGGACAGATGCGCGCGTTCGAGGTCAGCGGGACAAAGGTGACGGTCGCAGCGGCCGCCGGGGCGCTGTATGCCTTCGATGACACGTGCACGCACATGGGCTGCTCGCTGGCCATGGGCTCCCTGGATGGCACAACGGTGACCTGTCGTTGCCATGGCAGCCAATTCGACGTCACGACCGGCACGGTGCTCCGAGGGCCAGCGTCACGACCGGTACGGTCCCGAGCAGTCGAGATCCAAGGGGACGACTTGGCCGTCGAAACGTGAGCAATTGTCGTTGCGGCGAGGCCGGGGAACCGGGCCGAGCACCTCACGCCACGAGAGCTCGATGTCCTGCGGGAGCTGATAACCGGAGCCACGAACGGTGCGATCGGCGCCGCCCTCGGCCGTGCGCCCCAAGACGGTCATGCACCACTCGGTCAGCATCTACGCCGAGCTGGGCGTGCGTGGCCGGACGGAGGCGACCGCGTGGGGCCCGCCGCAAACGGCCTGGAACCGGGGCTCCGGACTGGAAGAGCGTCTCGAGCGGGCGATCTGAACTAGAACGTCGCGGTTGGCTGAGCTGGCAGGGCACCCTGATGCGATCCGGGCAGCCCAGTATCCGTTTCAGGACGCCCTAGGCGTTCGTAAGCCAGCCGTCGCCCGACCGTACGTCCAGCCAGGCCTGGTTTCGAGCGTGATGGGGCGAATGGCGCGCCCGGAGGGATTCGAACCCCCGACCTGCTGATCCGAAGTCAGCTGCTCTGATCCACTGAGCTACGGGCGCACGTTCGTGCTCAAAGAGAGCACATAACTCGCACTGGCATTAGCACAACGCTCAAAGAGCAGAATAATCGCCAGCACCATAGTGCGCATCGTAGCCCGATGGCGAGATGGCAGCCAACACCGCCATCTCGTCTCGCGACGTAGTGCGACCATGGCATTCATGCCAAACGATCGACATTGGGACTTGCGCATAACGCGTCGCTGCCTGCGGGAGGACCTGCACCTCGACCCCGACGCGTCCGGGAGCGCCGAAGAACACGTCGAGGTCCACCCGCTGGTGAGGGCCTTTGTCGAGCGTCGCGGGCAGAGCCCGATCGGGCAAGAGACGTTCCGCTGCGGCACCGAGGTGACTGGGCTACCGCTCTTTACACTCCACTCTGGCGACGATCGCGGCGCCACCCGGCATCAAGAACCGGTGCCTCCCGGGACCGCTTCGGAGTACGAGCTGGGCATCGTCTGGCTGCTCGGTGTCCGTACCGAGCACGACTACGACGGACTGTGTGAGTTAGGTGACCACCTGCTGCCGACGACAGAGGACGCGCAGGCGTTCATCGACGATCAGGCCCATACCTTTGCGCGCGTCCTTGTCGAGGAAGTACCGCCCCTGCTGGACCGAGCGGAACTGAATCGAGGCCAGATCATCGAAGCCGTCATCGGCGACGGCATTCGCGTCCGACTTTTCCACGACCTCGACGATGAGGCGCCGCTGCTGACCGTGGCCATCAGCAGTCGGCCGTTGCCAGGCGTGGTCACGCTGGTGCCGCAATGGCAGGCGCGCCTGGTGTTGGCCTTCTTCCCGGCAGACGACTTTGCGACTCTGTCAGTCGCCAACGAGATTGGAGGTCAGCCGCTGGAAGCCGGCGAGTCAGCCTACTGCAGCTTCGCGCGCTGACCGGCTGCGCGCGGCGGAGTAGTCAGTCATCTGCTCGGCCAGGCCTGCGGCGTCATGGCGCAGAGCGGCAGTGAGCCCCTCGATGTCGCCAGTCTCGATGAAGTGGCGAGTCTCGGCATGAATAGCGGCTAGCTCATCGCGATGATTGACCATGTACTCGCGTAAAGCGGTATGCACGACATCGGCGGGCATCTCGCGGCGAAGGTCGGCCAAAAGCCGAATGGGGTCATGGTCTGCGGCAAAGATGCGCATTGGCTTGGTGCGGGTGGTAGCCATTCGCGTCACTCGAAAAGCGGTGTTACAGGTGTAACACTGTCACGCCATCATAGGACTGTCAATAGGTGGCGCCAGAGGCACCCTAGGACGTTGGACAGACAGAGGCTAGGACAATGGGGCCTACGCGCGGCGCGTAGGTCCTTTCCGTCTCTACGGCGACATCGTGCCGGATCGCTCGGGCTATCGGGTGAATACTGCGGATCCGCCTTCTAGGGCCGGACACGAAGACGCCGGCCAGCTTCCCGAGCCGGCCGGCGCCTGCTGGCGACGCTACTCGGCAGCGCCATCCTCACCGGCCTCGATGCCGAGCACCGCAGCGTTGCCGGCGTCGATCTTGACGTCGTGGACCGTGTCTGCGGCGTCGCGGATCTCGATCGACCAGACCACGAAGCCGTTCTCGTTGTCGAGCTCGGTCTGCACGATCTCGCCGCTCACCGCCGCCAGGGCGGCCGCCTCAGCGTCCGCCTGAATGACAGTGGCCAGGGGCGACAACGCGGCCGCCTCGTCCTCCGGCAAGAGACGGTCTGGGCCCACCTCAGCCCGATGGCTTGGCCTTGGCGTCACAGGGGCGCTTGCGCCACTGTCAGGTTTCTGCCACTTGGGGAAGGATGGAAGCCGCCCTATCCGTACTTGCCGATTCGTCCTGCTAGCGGGACGGTCGGAGACGTTGCACGGCTTCGGGCGGCTTCGGGACCGGATGCTATTTTGGCTTCGATTAGTGGCGGCCCATTGATCAGCCGGTCGGGTCGGCGGCTTACGCCACGGGCTACGCTCAGGCCTCGACCGGAACGGGGTATATCTCGGTGGCTGGGTGGCCGGTGCGCTCGTGAATCTTCTTCACGGCCTCGGCGTTCGGAGCCTCGGAAAGGCACCACACCATCCCGGACTCGGGATCGCCCCAGGCACGCTGAGAGCCTCGGGTGTGATGCCGTGCATACCGTGATGGACGTCCATGAACTTGGGCAGTCCTACTACTCCTTGCGCCGGGGCAGCGAGGCCGGCGTGAGTGCCAAGGTTAACGCGCTCCGTCAGTGCGACGCGACGAGCGGTCAAGATATTTGGTGCGCCATTCAGGCGGTTCGAATTCAGGCGCGAAGTAAACCTTCCCGCCGCTCAGACGCTCGCCGTCGGTCGCGTACACAATGAGCACCCACCAGAAGGAGCCATCTGGATACCGCGCGCGCAGGGTGGCCATGCCATCTCTTCCGCTCGCACCCACCGATATCACGGTATAGGAGGGTGAGAGCACATAGGTTGGTTGGTCGGCCACGATCTCGACTGCAATGACGTCACCCTGCGGCATGTTGGGATAATCGGCGAACTGACCCCGGATGTTGTCGATGCCGCGGAAAATCTCGCCCGACTGGGGAAACTCGAGCACAGCGTCCGCCGCCATCACCGCCGGCAGGTTCGACCATTCGCCCCGACTCATGAGGGCGGTTAGCGTGTGGATCAGCTGTTGGTGATCGGTCACGCGTAGGAGCATACGGCAAGCCGCCGCTTTCCCGACGCACCTTCCCGACCGTCTAGAACAGTCGGCGGACTACTTGCCGGGCTACGCGGCGGCTCCGATGCCGGATGCTACTCTGGGGCGATGCGGCTTACTGCCCTCCGCGCACCCCCGGGTCGCAGTTGGTGAAGCTGAGTGGCGGATTGAACTGCACCACGCCGCCTGAGCTCTCGCCGGTCGTAAATGGCGCTTGGGACACACAGTGAGCCAAGGCCCACGGCTTGGAGATCCCGGTGGTGAATCCCTCACCATTGCCGTTCGGCGTGACCGTCTGGGTGTGAGCCGCTACGCCTGCGGCACTCAGCGCGAGCAGCATGGTGGCTGCCGTCAGCGCGACACGGATCCTGTGCCTCATGAGTGAGACCTCCTCTTTGGTGGCGCGGGCCGGGGACGGGTCCCCCCGGCAGCGAGGAGGTGCCGGGCCGCCTGACTTCAGCCGCCCGCACTCAGCAGCGTTATAGCCCCATGCTCCGGTGGCGCGCGTCAGTCAAATGACGTACCCGGAGCAGCGCCGCTATCCCGACGCACCTTCCCGACCGACTTGAACAGTCGGCGGACTACTGGCCGGGTTTCGCGGCTGACTCCTCCCGTTCGGCGATCTTGCGGAACGCCTCGAGCTCGCCGCGGCAACTTCCCTTATAGGTCCCCGTCGCGAACAGACGAGCGGCGATTGCCGAGACAACCCCGCGGGTGTGGAACGCTTGGGTCAAGCGGGTGGCGGCGCCGACTGGCTCGAATCTGGTGTCGGCCTCCCCTTTGAGAATGAGGTTCCCAAAGTGGGTACGGACGTGGCGCGGTCGGTCAACCGCGAGGATCTCAGTCGGGCTCCGCATGGGTCCGAACCAGACCGTGTAGCGCGTGCCCACTTGATCGACCGGCCCGGTCCGGTCGGTGACCGGGCCCACGCCCTCCGTCCACTCAGACATCCGATCCAGATCCATGAACAGGTCGAACACGCGCTCCGGCGGAGCGGCGATAAGGATGGAGAACCGATACGGCATCACGGGATCTCCCTAACGTGTTTCCGGCATACGGAGGCCGCCATACCGACGCACCGATCCTCCCTGCTTGCTCCGGATGCGGGTGATGGCCGGGCTTCGCGGCGGCTCCGAGCCGGACGTTCGTCGGTGTTCGCGCTACGGCAAGAGCATGCCTTCGAGCGTCCATGGGATCGCGAACATGGGTCCTTGAACCGCCCTGGGTTCGATGGAGACTCCCCACCTTGGAGGATGATGGAGTCATGTCAGACAACAAGAGTCGCAGTCCATTCCGACGCCGCTACCCGCCCGAGATGCGCGAGCGTGCCGTCAGGCTGGTGGCCGAGACCATCGCTGAGGCCGGAGGTGAGCGCCACGGCGCGGTGACCCAGGTCAGACGATCGTCGTCGAAGGCCGTGCGCTGGATGGGAAGGGTGTAGGATCGGAGCATCGAACGGGGTGCTCACGTGCGTCGGCACTGCGCAAGGCCGCGGTCAGTTCCCGCGACACGATGGTACGTAGTCGCGGCCGGTGGATCCGATGGGTCCACTCACCCAGCTGGCGCTCGTCGAAGCCCTCAGGCAGCTCCAGCTCGGGGAGTCGGATCTGCCCCCCGCGCGGGGTGAGCAGGTAGATCGTGTCGAAGAGCGCCTTCTCGGGCGTGGCGAGGTGGCCACCACCATCGATCTGGGAGTAGCCGCCGAAAAGCTCGGGCGCGAGGTGATGGATCGAGAAATCGCCGATGCTGGTCCGGACCTGCCGCGTGCGCGCCAGCGAGGCCACGTAGACCTGTCGCGGGACCTGCTCGATCATCCCGTGCCGCGCGAGGGCCGACCATAGCGAGACATACGCCGGGTACGGCGCGGTGAGGTAGGCGGGCAGAGCGAACGGCTCGGTCTCGGGTCGAAGCAGCCAGAGACCTTGCCGCAGCCGGCGCACGATGCCCGAGCGCTCCAGGCTGCGCAGCTGCTGGCTGGCGGCAGGGACCGACAGCCCGAGCCGGGTGGCGGCTTCTCGCGTCTCGATTACCGGTCGGTTCAGACGCAGGAGATCGGCGAATGCGTCGGTGGGTTTCATGGCCTCAGCGCCATCAGCCGCTCCGCCACGAACGCCTGCGTGCGGGCCCAGGCCATAGGGTTGTCGTAGAGCTCGACGATCCCGGCGTCGAGGAAGCGGACGACCTGATCGGTAAATGCCTGGAACGGAAGCTCGACGGCGCGCTCCACTGCGAGTTCGAGCGTGTTCGGTGCGATGGCGCCAGCGGTGACCGCACCCGGGTGCCTTCGGAGCAGCAGCTCGAGGTCGAACAGATCGCGCGCCTGAGTCTCGGACCGAAGCGCCAGCGCCGCGACCTTCTGCTCGATGGCCGCGTCCGCGGTGTAGTGGAGCATCGTCGGCGGACGCAGGGCGTATGGCGCAACCACCCGCTCGGGCACCGCCTCCAGGATCCTGCGCGGGTCCG
>JBDTNK010000069.1:0-10324 GCA_039933775.1 Chloroflexota bacterium
TCGAACTCGCACGTCTTGCGACACCAGCTCCTAAGGCTGGCGCGTCTGCCGTTCCGCCACTCGCCCGCGATGGTGTCCGTGGCAGATCGCAGAGTCTAGCAAAGACCGATCACGCCTCTCGAGTAGTCCCGATTCAGCTACGTGGGCTGCTCGACATCGAGGAGTAGGCGTCCGCCCCTTGTGCCGGCTTCGCATCTGGGAGGCCGGCGCGAGCCGGATGCTCATCGGGCTTCGCGGCACCACCCAGCGTGCCAACCGTGTCGAGCGCCGGCAGTCCGCTCGGCGGTTCCCCGGCCAGGAACTGCTCGACGGCCTTGCGCGCCAAAGCGGCGGTCAGGATCGCAGCGCCCGCCTCGAGCGCCTTCCAGGCCGTGCGGCCCGCGCCCGGCGGCCCTTCGACCATCCGCTTAGCGAGCTCCTTTTGGAACTTCTTGTCCTTCTTCGGGTCGTGGCGCCAACGCATGAACTCGGCGGCGAGCGACTCGCGCGCATCCTCGGCCCGCGGCCCAACCCCGCCGGCAATCTCGTCGACCCACTTCTGGAGCGTCTTGGGCAGGCCGTCATAGGCCTTCTCCGGCGTCGTCCGCATCAACCGGCGGCGCGCGAAGCGCGCGACCCGCATCGGTCCACCGGCGAGCAGGAAGATCGCGCCCGCGCCAGCCGCCACGAACGGGACCGGGTTTTCTTTGAACTTCTTGGGCAGGTCGACCGCGTCGCGCAGCTGGGCGGCGGTGGCGGTCAGCTGCGCGCGCTGCGCGTCGATCGCTAGTCGCGTTTGATCAGTCGCTTCGCCCACGCGATGTCCTCCTTGACCGATTCGATGGTGCGCTGTGGCGTGGGATTGCGGACGTGGTGCGTCCCGCGCCAGGCGAAGAGCGCTGCAAGGAGCGCCAGCACGATGAACACGATGAGCGCGGCCAGCCACGGCGGCAGCACGATCGCGATGAGCAGAATGATGAAGCAGACGAACGCGATCAGCGTCAGCAGCGCCAGCCCGGCGGCGATGCCGAAGAGGAGCGCGGCGCGCTTCGCCTCACCCAGGTTCTCCCCCACCTCCTGGCGCGCGTGCTGGATCTCGAGCTTGGCGAGCGTCACGACACCGCCGATCAGCTGCTTGCCCAGCGTGAAGGCGTTGGCGCGTGGCTGTCTTGTGCGCGGCGGGTCCGCGTTTGTCATGTGACCTCTGTTGCATCGGGGTCTGAGCCGGCTGCCCATGAAGCCCGGCTCGGCGATTCTAGCAAGGTGCAGGGTCGGTGCCAGCAGGTCCGGCGAGGGTCCGCTATCCTCCGCGCCACATGGCAAAAAGACGCACATCGGGCATTCAGCGACGCTCCCGGGCGAGCGACGAGGCGCTGACGCGCCGCATCGGCACCGGCGGCTCGGGCTTTGACTGGCGCATCGCGGCGATCGGCGGGTTCGTGGTCATCGGGCTGATCGTGGTGGTCGTGCTCGTGGCGCTGGGCGGTGGCCCGAGCCCATATGCCGGCGCGATCCAGGCCGACCAGGGCGGCGGTCACATTCCGGCGTGCCAGCCGGGCGAGTACGCGTCGACACCCCCGACGTCGGGCTGCCATGACCCGTCGCCGGCGAACTGGGGCGTCTACACCGATGCCACGGTGCCCACGACGCAGAACCTGCTCCATAACCTGGAGCACGGCGGCGTCGTGGTCTGGTACCAGCCGGACCAGGTCACCGATGAGCAGGTCACCGAGCTCACGGCCTACGTGAACTCGCAGATCACCGGCAACCGCTATAAGGTCATCCTGGCACCGTGGACTGGCAGCGACTTCGGCCATCCCATCGCGGTCACTGCCTGGCGTTGGCTGCTCTACCAGGACGAGGTCAACATCGACGCGATCCGCGGCTTCACCGACGAGCATTACGGCCGCTCGCCTGAGCCAAACGGAGGCCCGGGCCCGCCCGCCGTCTGACGCGGCCCGTATCATTCTCCGCAGAATCGCGCGAGGGAGCTCCCGAGCGCCAGCCGCCTCTGATCCCGTGGCGCTCCTTCCCCACCCCGCGCTTCAAGCGCGGAAATCATCGCCCGGCCACGCGGTTGCGCCGAACCCCGTCGCACGGCATCATTCCCCGGCGGGGCGACTAGCTCAATTGGCAGAGCAAGAGACTCTTAATCTCTAGGTTCAGGGTTCGAGTCCCTGGTCGCTCACCACCACGACCGCCCTCGGACCGATGCTGTGCCGGAGCATCCGTCGAGCCCGCCACGGTATCGGTCTGTTCCTCGCCTGATCGCGTCCGAAGGAGTGCCAAAAGCCAGTGCCGCATGTTCCGATCGAGCGCCACCAACTCGCGAATGGGCTGCGCGTCATCCTTTCGCCCGATGATCGTGCCCCGGTGGTGGCCGTCAACCTGTGGTACGACGTCGGCAGCAAGCACGAGAAGCCGGGCAAGACCGGCTTCGCGCACCTCTTCGAGCACATGATGTTCCAGGGCAGCGAGCACGTCGCCAAGGGCGAGCATTTTGCGCTGGTGCAGGGTGCCGGCGGCACGCTGAACGCGACGACCTGGCTGGACCGCACGAACTACTTCGAGACGATGCCGAGCCACGAGCTGGAGCTCGCATTGTGGCTGGAGTCCGATCGCATGGCCAGCCTGCTGCCGGCCATGACCCAGGAGAAGCTCGACAACCAGCGCGACGTCGTGAAAAACGAGCGCCGGCTGCGCGTCGACAACCAGCCGTATGGCAGCTGGGACGAGAAGATCCAGGCGCTCGTCTACCCCGAGGGGCATCCGTACCACCACCCCACGATCGGCTCGATGGAGGACCTGTCGGCCGCCTCGCTCGACGACGTGCGCGACTTCTTCGCGACCTGGTACGCGCCGAACAACGCCACCCTCACCATCGCCGGCGGCTTCGATCCGGCAGCGGCGCTGACCATGGTCGAGCGTCATTTCGGCCCGATTCCGGCCAACGCGCAGCTGCCCGGGCGCCCGAGCACGGCGATCGAGCCGCGCATCGGGCGCGAGGTGCGCGAGACGGTGACCGACCGCGTGCCGCTGCCGCGCGCCTATGTCACGTACCGCGTGCCGGCGTTCGGAGGCGAGGCGTTCGACGCGCTCGAGGTCGGCACCGATTTGCTGGCCGGCGGGCGCGCGTCGCGCCTCTACCGCAGCCTGATCCGCGAGCGGCAACTGGCGCAGGACGTGGTCGCCTTCGCCTTTCCGCTCATCGGCGACGCCACGATGCTCGCACTGTGGGCCACCGCGCGTCCCGGCGTGGAGATCGACGAGCTCGAGGCCGCGCTCTTCGACGAGATCGATCGCCTGCGTGCCGACGGCCCGTCCGACGATGAGCTGCAGCGCGCACGGACGCTGCACCGGGCGTCGATCGAGTCCTCGCTCGAGCGCGTCAGCGAGCGTGCCGACCGCCTCTCGATGTACGGCTCCCTCTTCGACGAGCCGGAGCGCGTCAATGACGAGGTGGCGCGCTACGAACGCGCGGGCGCCGATGACGTGCGGCGCGGCCTGCACGAATGGCTGACGCCCGACAACCGCGTTGTGCTGACGTACCTGCCCGCGGCCCCCGCCGAGACCGAGCCCGCCGCCGACAGCCAGGAGGTGATCGCGTGACCCTGACCGTGAACCCGCGGCGTCCCGTGGCTGGCGCACCGCGCGAGTACCACTTTCCGCCGTTCCAGAAGCACTCGCTGTCGAACGGGCTGACCGTCTGGCTCGTCCCGCTCGAGGATCGCTCGCTCGTCAACGTGCACCTGCTCGTCGACGCGGGGGCGGCCGCCGAGACGGAGCCACACGGCGGCGTCGCGTCGCTCACCGCGCAGCTTCTCGTCACCGGCACGCGGCGCCTGGACGCCAACGAGTTCGCCGAGGCCACCGAGCGCCTCGGGATCGAGGTCAGCAGCGAATCGAGCTGGGACAGTGCGCGTGCCGCCTTCCAGGCCGTGCCGGAGCACCTCGTCGACGGGCTCGACCTGCTGGCCGAGATGATCCTGGAACCGCGCTTCGACGCCGGCGAGTTCGAGCGTCTGCGTGCCGAGCGCCTCGCGGACATCATGCAGGCTCGCGCCGACGCCGGTGGGCTGGCCGACGAGCGATTCCTGGCGAGCCTGTACGACGAGTCAACGCCCTACCGACGCGTTGCTGCTGGCCGTCCCGAGACGGTCGAGGCGCTGACGCTCGACACGGTGCGTGCCTTCCACGCGGCCGCCTACCGGCCGGCCGGGTCGCATCTCATCGTCGCTGGCCGCTTCGATCCCGACCCGCTGCTGGCCGCGGTCGAGCGGGTGCTCGGCGCGTGGCACGGCGAGGCCGGCGGGCATCGCACCGTGGTGCCGCAGCCAGCCGAACGGCGCCGGCGGGTCGTCATCGTCGACCGTCCCGGATCGGTCCAGAGCGAGCTGCGCGTGGGCCACGGCGGCATCGATCGCTACGACAGCCGCTTCTTCCCCGGCCTCGTGATGGCGGCGATGCTGGGCGGCGTCTTCGGCAGCCGCCTCAACCTGCGCCTGCGCGAGGAGCTGGGCTACACGTACGGCGCCCGCGCGGGGTTCGACCCGCGCCGTTCCGCCGGTCCGTTCATCGCCAGTGCCGCGGTCCAGACCGAGGTCACCGCCCCCGCCCTCACCGAGCTGCTGGCGCAGGTCGACGGGATCCGCGCCGCCGTGGTGCCCGAAGCGGAGCTGCGCGACGTGAAAGACTTCCTGATCGGCATCTTCCCGCTGCGCTTCGAGACGACCGCCGGCGTGGCGGCGGCGCTCGAGCCGCTGGCCGTGTACGGCCTGGCCGACGACTGGTGGAGCTCGTACCGCGACCAGCTCGAGGCCGTCGACGTGGTCGCCGCGCACGATGCCGCGAACGACCTCATCGTGCCCGAGGAGCTGCTCATTTTGGTCGTCGGCGACGCGTCGCGCATCCGCGCCGAGATCGAGGCGCTCGCGCTGGGGCCGGTCGAGGTCACGACCGCGGATTGAGCTCAGCCGCGGTGGCGCGAGCCGAGCACGTCAAGCACCTCGCGCAGCGTCACGCCGCGCGACGCGAGCAGCACAAGTGCGTGGTACAGCAGATCGGCCGCCTCGCCACGCACCTCGTCGTCGCTCCCCGCCAGGGCCGCCGCGGACAGCTCACCGGCCTCCTCGGTCACCTTCTCCGCGGGGCGCCGCGCGCCGGTCGCCAGCAGGCGCGCGGTGTACGAGGTCGCGGGATCGGCCCCCCGTCGCTGCCCGATGATCGCCTCCAGCGCGGCGAGGTCCATCGGTCCATCCGTGGCCGTCCCGGGCTCGTCGAAGCAGGAGCGCGCGCCGGTGTGACAGGCAGGGCCGGTGGGTGCCACGCGGTAGCGGATCGCATCTCCGTCGCAGTCGACGGCCAGGTCCACCAGGACCAGCTCGTTGCCGCTCGTCGCCCCCTTGCGCCACAGCTCGTTCCGGCTGCGCGACCAGAAATGCGCGCGGCCGGTGGCCTCGGTCAGGCGCAGCGCCTCGGGGTTGGCCCAGGCCAGCATCAGCAACGTGCCGTCGGCGGCGTCCTGCACCACGACCGGCAGCAGCTCGCCGCGCTGCCAATCGGGGCGGCGGTCGTTCAGCCAAGCCACGCCGCCACCTCCTCCACCGATGGCGCCGATCGGGCGTCGCGCACCGGGATGCCGCGCCGCGCCAGCTCCGCCTTCAGCTCCGGCAGCCGCAGCATCCCGAAATGGAGGAGCGACGCCAGCAGCGCCGCCGACGCGCCGCCGTCGATTAGCACGTCGGCCACGTCGTCGATGCCGCCCGCGCCACCGCTGGCGATGACCGGAACGCGAACGGCATCCGCGATCGCGCGCGTGAGCGCCAGGTCATAGCCCGATTGCGTTCCGTCGCGATCGATGCTTGTCACCAGCAGCTCCCCGGCGCCGCGCTCCGCGGCCTCACGCGCCCAGGCCACCGCGTCGCGCCGCGCATCGCGGGTCGCGGAGGCGGCGCGCACCGACCAGCCCTCGCCGGCACGCAGCGCGTCGACCGCGACGACCACCGACTGGCTGCCGAGGCGCTCGGCGATGACCGTCACCAGTCGCGGGTCGGCCAGCGCGGCGCTGTTGATGCTCACCTTGTCGGCGCCTGCGTCGAGCAGGGCTGCTGCGTCGTCGTACGAGCGCACGCCACCGCCCACCGCGAGCGGGATGTCGAGCGCGGCGGCGGCACGCGACACGAGCTCGACCAGCGCCGGGCGGCGATCCACCGTCGCCGCGATGTCGAGGATCACGATCTCGTCGGCGCCGTCGGCGGCGTGCCGCGCGGCAAGCTCCACCGGATCGCCGGCGTCGACCAGGTCGACGAAGCGCGTGCCCTTCACCACGCGACCGTCGGTCACGTCGAGGCAGGCGATGATCCGCCGCCGGAGCGTCATGCGGCGGCCTCCAGCGCGGTGAGCGCCTCGCGCACATGCACCTGCCCCGTGAGCAGCGCGAGCCCGACGATCGCGCCGTCGATGCCGGCGCTCTTCAGCGCGAGCAGGTCCTCGACCGACGCCACGCCGCCGGCCGCGACGAGTGGCACCGAGCGCAGCGCGGCCCGCATCCCGGACAGGAGCGCGACGTTCGGCCCCGCCAGCGTCCCGTCGCGTGACGCGTCGGTGATGAGCAGCCGAGCGGCGCCCTCGTCGGCCAGCCGCCGGGCGACGGCGATCGGCGCGGCGCCGGCGCGCTGCGTCCAGGCCTCGACCGCCAGCTGACCGTCACGCAAGTCGAGCGAGGCGAAGATCCGCTGCGGCCACTGGCGCGCACACGCCTCGAGGAAGCCCGGCTCGGCGATGGCGGCCGAGCCCAGGATCGCGTCGTCGACGCCGACCTCGAAGGCGGCGGCCACGTCCGCGACGGTGCGCAGCCCGCCACCCAGTTCGACCCGCACCGCGGCATCGCCGCGACGTACCTGGTCGACAATCCGCGCCACGAGCGGCAGCTGGGCCGGAGCCCGCCGGCGTGCGCCCTCGAGGTCGATGATGTGGATCCGTCGCGCGCCGTCGCCTACCCAGCCCTCGACGAGCTCGAGCGGATCGAGGCCCTGCGCGACGCGGCGTTCGTAGTCGCCCTGTTCGAGCCGCACGGCCCCGCCGTCGAGCAGGTCGACCGCACAGATCAGCTCCATGCTGCTAGCCGTCCAGGGCGCCGCGGGCGAAGGCGGCGAGTAGCGCGCGGCCGCCGGGGCCGCTCTTCTCCGGGTGGAACTGCACGCCGCTGATGGATCCGGCGCGCAGCACCGATGGGAAGCGAAAGCCGTCGACCTCGGTGGTGCCAGCGACGACGCCCTCGTCGGCGGGGTCGATCCAATAGCCATGGACGAAGTACGCCTCGAGCGACCCGCCGCCGCGCAGCTCGACGCTGTTCCACCCGATATGCGGCACGAGCGACGGTCCGCCGGCGTCCTGCGCCGGAAAGGCACGGCAGCGACCGGCCAGCAGGCCCAGCCCGGGTGCATCGTCCTCGTCGCTGCCCTCGAGCAGCAGCTGGGCCCCGAGGCAGACACCCAGGAATGGTCGGCCGGCAGCGGCCCAGGCGCGCAGCGCGTCGGTCATCCCCTGCCGCTGCAGCGCGCGCATCGCCGAGCCGGCGGCCCCGACGCCGGGCAGCACCACCCGATCGGCGCCGTCCAGGCCGGTCGGATCGGCAACGAGACGCGCATCGGCGTCCACCGCCTCGAGGGCACGCAGCACCGAACGCGTGTTGCCGGCGCCGAAATCGACGACCGCGATCATCGCAACGTCCCCTTCGACGAGGGCGTGGCGGTGGCATCGGTCAGTCCGACGAGCCGCGGATCTGGCTCCGCCGCCTCGCGCAGGGCACGGGCGAAGGCCTTCATGCCACCCTCGACGAGGTGATGGGTGCTCAGCGCGCCGCGAACCTCGAGGTGCACCGTCAGCCGCGCCTCGCGCGCCAGCGTCTCGAGGAAGTGCGGCACGAGCTCGAGCCACGGGCTGACCCCGGTCGTCGGGTCGGGGCGTGGTCGGATGACCGCGTACGAGCGCCCGCCCAGGTCGATCGCCGCCTCAGCCAGCGCCTCGTCCATGGGAATCCGGGCCGCACCGTAGCGCCGGATCGCGCGACGCTCGCCCAGCGCGACGTCGAGCGCGCGCCCGAGCACGAGGCCCGCGTCCTCGACGGTGTGGTGCTCGTCGACGTGCAGGTCGCCCTGTGCGCTCAGCTCGAGATCGAGCAGGGCATGCCGCGCCAGCAGCTCGAGCAGGTGGTCGAAGAAGCCGATGCCGGTTGAGATCGTCGACTGTCCGGTTCCATCCAGCTCGACCTTCACCTGGACCGATGTCTCCGCCGTGCGGCGCTCGGCCGTTCCGATGCGGCTCATGCGCCCAGCTCCCGCTCGAGGGCGGCCATGAGCCGCTCGTTCTCGTCGGCGGCGCGCGCGGTGGCGCGCAGCCAGCCGCGCATCGGTCCGGTCGGGTAGGTCCGCAGCGCCAGGCCCTGGCGCAGGAGCGCGCCGGCCAGCGCGTCGGCATCGGGCGGGCGGAAGGTGACGAAGTTGGCGACCGATGGCAGGACCTCGCAGCCCATCCGCGCGACCGCTTCCGCGAGCCGGTCGCGCTCCGCCACGATCTGGCGCTGCCGCTCGCGGGCCGTGGTGCGGTCGGCGAGCGCGGCGAGAGCCAGCGCCTCGGTCGTGGCGGCCACCGAGATCGGCAGCCGGGATGCGGCAAAGCGCTCGGCCAGCGCATCGGGCACGACGAGGTACCCGATGCGGGCGCCGGCCAGCCCGTAGGCCTTCGCCAGGCTGCGCAGCACGAGCAGGTTCGGCAGCTCGCCGATGAGCTGGACGGCGCTTGTCGATTCGGGCTCGACGCCGGCCGAGGCCTCGGCGAACTCGAGGTAGACCTCGTCGAGCACCACGATCGCCGGCAGGCCGTCCGCGATGGCGCGGACCTCGGCGAGCGTGTACGCGTCGCCGGTGGGGTTGTTCGGGCTGCACAGCCAGACGAGCCGCGCGGCATGCTCCATCGCTGCTGCGCGCAGCACGGATGCGGCCTGTCGCTCTCCCAGCGAGCGGCGCGGGACCTCCACCACGCGACCGCCGGCCAGCTGCGACTCCACGGCGAACATGGCGAAAGTCGGCACCGGCACGACGACTGCGTCGCCGTCGCCGAGGGTCATGCTCGCCACGAGGCGGATGAGCTCGTCCGCGCCGGCGCCGGGCACGATGCGCCGCGGGTCGACGCCGAGCAGCTCGCCCAGCGTGGCGCGCAGGGCGGTGTAGTCCTGGTCACCGTACTCGGTCAGCCGCGCCGGGTCGAAGCTCGCGAGCGCGGCGCGCACCGCGGGCAGCGGTCCGCCGCCCAGGGTGTTGAGGTCGTAGCGCGTGACGCGATCCAGGTCCAGCCGAGCGGCGAGCGTCTCATCCGATGGCTCGGCCGGATACGCGGCGACCGGCCCGGGAAGGCGCAGGAGATCGTTCGGATCGATGCGCACCGCGTCGCCGGGCGCTCGCTTGGCTCGCGCCCGCACCGATGCGCCATGCGCGGGCAGGCCCTCGGCGCCGGCCAGGGCGGTGACCGTGGCCGCCAGGCGCGGCGTGGCAGCCGATGCGACGCGCTGCACCTCGATCCAGCGCCCGAACGCCTCGACACCGACCCCGCTGTAGGCCCGGGCAGCACCGCCGGTCGGCAGCACGTGGTTCGTGCCGGTGGCGTAGTCGCCGGCGGCGACCGCCGACCATGGCCCGATGAAGATCGCGCCCGCGTTGCGGACCCGCGCGGCGAGCATCTCGGCGCCGGCGCACTGCAGCGAGACGTGTTCGGCGGCGATCGCGTCGATCGCGGCCAGCCCCTCGTCGAGCGACTCGACGAGCACGACGCGGCCCCAGGCGCGCAGCGTGGCCAGTGCGCGCTCGCCGGTCGCAAGGTCGGCGGCCAGCGGTGCCAGGCGAGCCTCGACGCGCTCGGCGAGGGCTGCCGAATCGGTGACGAGGATGGCGATCGAGTCGGGACCGTGCTCGGCCTGTGCCAGGAGATCGAGCGCCACGAGGTCGGCATCGGCACTGTCGTCGGCGAGCACAACGCACTCCGACGGACCCGCCGGCAGGTCGATCGCCACGTCGGCGCTGACCGCGCGCTTGGCGGCGGTGACCCACGCGTTGCCGGCGCCGAAGATGCGATCGACCGGCGCCACCGAGGCGGTTCCGTAGGCGAGCGCGGCGATCGCCTGCGCCCCGCCGACGCGCAGCACGCGCTTCACACCGACGAGCCGCGCGGCGACCAGGATCGCCGGCGCGACGCTGCCGTCGGGGCGCGGTGGCGTGGCGATGACGAGCTCATCGACGCCGGCCAGCCGCGCCGGCACGCCGAGCATGATCACGCTGCTGGCATACGCCGC
>JBDTNK010000070.1:0-10278 GCA_039933775.1 Chloroflexota bacterium
CCAACTAGTGAGAGCCAATCCTCACCAACGAGAGGGAGCCACGGACGAAGGACAAGTTCGTGGTCAACCTTTCCGGATGGTCGTCTCTGGAATTGGTCTCTTGAGTCTGCTTGTTGGGTGCAACGATCCCATCGTTGCGGATCCTCCTCACCTTCCGCTGCATGACAGGTCGGAAATGGCCGGAGTCCTACTTGCAGGTGAGCTGACCAGGGAGGGCCCGTGCCTGTTTCTCGCAGGCGACAACGGCACTAGGTACGGTGTCGCGTGGCCCGCCGATCGAACCACATGGGACGTAGAAACCAATCGCATCGTGGTCGGCGACTCGGCTGCATCCCCTGGGGATCATGTTGAACTCGGCGCAGAACACGTAGATGTGCCAGACGCGGACTTGACTTTGCGCCCCCTGGCGGAGTGTGTCGGGGAATCCTTCGTCTTTGCCGAAGGTTTCGCAACCGTCGGAGCCGACTTGGATCGCCCCGAGGTTCGTGGAGACCGATGGACTTGGGTTCAGGCCACGGCGATAGGCGCCCCCTGACGTTGCCAGTATGCGGCTTCGCACTCGACCGGCGGGACGTCGCCGCTGGCGGTTCCACCACGCCATCCATCTGGCCGTCGCCAGCTCGACCTTGCTCGACGGTGCGGCACGGCCCCTGGCGGTGGATGTGCTCGGTCTTGTAGAGGCCGTAGCCTGTCTCGGCCAAGGCGTTGTCGCAGCTGCCGCCCTTGGAGCCGACTGAGGCCACCGCGCCGCCCTCGGCGAGGCGCTCGAGGAGCGAATGGACCCACGACGGGCTGGCGTCGAGCCGCAAGAACGGCGCGACGACCACGACCTACACGCCCGATGCCGCCAACCAGGTGGTCGCCATCAACACGATCGCCGTCGGCTACGCCCGCAACGGCAACCGCACCAGCCAGGGCTCCGACACGTTCAGCTACGACGCCGCCAACCAGTTCAGCGGCGGCAGCATCGGCGGCGGAGCGGAAAGCTTCGGCTACGACGGCCTCGGGCGACGCACCTTCCGCTCGCCGAACGGCCGTCGCACCGACGCCTGGTATGACCAGGCCGGGCTGAGCCTGGAGACCGGCGCCGCGCCGGGCACCTACCTGCGTGATCCATCCGGGGTGGTGCTCTCCGCGTTCAGCAGCGGCGCCACGCGCTACTACGGCCGTAACCGGCTGGGCTCGATCACCGCCATGGTCGGCACCGGCAACGCCGTCGACAACCTGTACCGCTACGACCCGCCCGGCAATCGGAGCACCAACAGCGGCACCGCGCTCAACCCCTGGAAGTTCAGCGCCGAGTACCAGCGCACCAGCACTGGTCTCTACGACTTCGGGGCCCGCACCTACGACCCCGGCAGAGGGCTCAGTAGTAGCCGGGGGGCGGCGGCAGCGGGTTCCCTTCGCCGTCGACGCGCTCGTCGAGCGGCAGGTTGTCGCGATGTTCGCGTCCCTGGGTCGGTCCGGGCATCGGCAGCGCCATCACCGACTCCGGCACCTCGTCGAGGCGCTGCTCGATGCCACGCAGGCCGAGCCGGCGCAGCGCCGGCGCGAATCGGTCCGCGAACGCCGGGTCGCGCAGAAGGCTGAAGGAAATCGAGGCGTGCGCGCGGTTCAGCAGATCAATCGCCAGCGCGGAGGATTCGACGTTAATGCTGTTCATCGGCAGCTGGCGCTCGAGCACGCCGAGCGCGCGGTTCGCTTCGCGCCGGGTGCGCTTGTCGAAGTGCGGTGTACGGTTCACGAGCAGCCGCGCGTTGTGCAGCGCGCTGGCGACGAGACTGTCGCGATCGACGCGGGCGGAGGTCATGGAACGCATCTTACGCGGTGAGCCCGGCTGGCAGGAAGCGGTGCGCGACGCCCTGGCGCGAGCACCGCGACCGCTCGATGTGCCGCAAAACGTTCGGGCGGCCGATGGTGCCACCAGCCTGGACCGATTCGACCGCTCGCGAATGCCGCCGGCTCGCGAGGCCAGCACCCTCCTGCTCCTGTATCCCGATGCGCACGGTGAGCTGACCGTCCCCGTCACTGTTCGGCGTCCCGACCTGCGCGCCCATGCCGGCGAGGTCTCGCTGCCCGGCGGATCGGTGGATCCGGGTGACGCGTCGCGCGAGGCCGCCGCGCTGCGCGAGGCGCACGAGGAGATCGGCGTGGCACCGGAGCTGGTGTCGATCCTGGGCGCCCTCGACGATATCTGGATCCCGGTCTCGAACTTCGAGCTGCGACCCTTCGTGGGAGCGACCGATGCGCGACCGCGCATGGTGCCGCAGGATCGCGAGGTGGCCGCGATCGTGGAGCTGCCGCTGCGTCTGCTGCTCTCCGGCGAGATCGGCGGCGAGGAGGAGATCGAGGTGCGCGGCATGCGCCTGCGCGGCGCGGTGTACCGCCACGCCGGACAGCGGATCTGGGGTGCCACGCAGCGCACGCTGGCGATGCTCGTCGCAGCGCTCACCGCCGAATAGGGTCGCTCAGGGTCGGCGCGCCTGGAGCGTGGCTCCCTCGGCTGCCAGGAGAGTGAGCAGCTCCCCGTGGTGCGGCTGCGGGGCGGCGACGATGCTGACGTTCGGGCCGGTCTTCGCGTCGTCCCACCACGGCCCGCCCGCGATATCGGTCACGGTCGCCCCGGCCCGCTCCGCAATGAGGCCCGCGGCGGCGACGTCCCACGGCGAGATCCCGCCATTCTGGACGCAGGCGTCGAAGCGTCCGCTGGCCACGTACGCCAGGGCCAGCGCCGCGCTGCCCATGCGACGCGGAATCCGGATCCTGCGCGCGATGCGGCGTTCGCGACCGATCCCCCCGCGACCGATGACGGTGAGGCTCATCACGAAATCTGACAGCGCCTCCTTCTCGGAAGCGAGCGCGGGCTCACCGTCGAGCAGTGCGGGACCATCCCCGGTGGCGGTGTACAGGTCGTCGCGCATCGGGTCATAGACGACGCCGACGACCGGATGGCCATCGGCCACCAGGGCGATCGAGACGCAGAAGAACGGGATGCCGTTGGCGTAGTTCACGGTTCCGTCGAGCGGATCGAGCACCCAGCGACGCCGCGCCGCGGTGCCGTCGTAGCCCGTGCGCCGGTGGGCGCCCGACTCCTCGGCCAGGATGGCGTCGCCCGGGTACCGGGCTCGGATTGCGTCGAGCAGGAGCGCCTCGCTGCGGTAGTCGACATCGGTCACGACGTCGCGAGCGCTCTTGTAGTCGATGCGCTCGACGCGCTCGTAGCTCGTGCGCAGGACCTCGCCGGCGCGGTGGGCGAGGTCGGTGGCGAAGGCCAGCTCATCGGCCCAGCGGGAATCGGTCATTCGCAGTCCATGCTAGCCGTCCCGCGGTCAGGTGACAGGATCATCGTCATTCGCCGACGCATCCTCGTCCCCAGCGGCGGTGTCACGCTTGATGAAGCTGATTTTCCCGCGCGACTCGATGATGGCCCACGCCACATCGCTCATGCGACCGATGCCGGCCAACCGCATCTCCGACTCCAGCTCGGCCTGCGTCAGGCGATCCCTGCGCATGTTGGCCATCAGCATCTCGCCGTCCCGAACGATCACCTGCGGCTGGCCATCGAAGAAGTTCTCCGCCCGCTTGGAGAGGTACGTGATCCACGAGAGCACGCTGGCCCAGAACGCGAATGTGCCGATCGCCAGGATCGACGCAGTGAGGCTGAAGTCGTTGTGCGTGACGCCCTGCTGGATCAGGTCACCCATGACGATCAGCACGATCAGCTCGAACGGCGTCAGCTGTGCCAGCTCTCGCTTGCCCAGCAGCCGCACGAGCAGGTAGAGCGCGATGAAAATGACCGTCGCGCGAATGACGATGTCCATGGCTAGGGCAGCACCTCGATGGTCACCGGCACGGTCACCAGCTCCGCGTCGCCGTCGAGGATGCGGATCGTGCCGGCGTTCGGACCGAAAATATCGGGGTTGAGCTGCGCGTCCGCCTTCATCGCGAACGCCGTCCCCGACTCGAGCGGGCCGAAGTCGAAGCGATAGACCCCGTCCTCGCTCGCCTCGCTGGTCGCAGCCGGCAGCATGGTGTTGACCGTCATGTCCTCCCACAGCGCGATGGGGATCTCGACGATCAGCTGGCCGACGCGCTCGTCGGAGATGACGCGCAG
Source organism: Chloroflexota bacterium (assembly GCA_039933775.1). Classification (GTDB taxonomy): domain Bacteria; phylum Chloroflexota; class Limnocylindria; order QHBO01; family QHBO01; genus JBDTNK01. The sequence continues at coordinate 4,115 of JBDTNK010000070.1, forward strand.
CCGCATCTCGAGCAGCTCGCCGTTGCGGATGCGTTCGGGTGCGTGCCACGTCACGGTGGCGCCGTTTGCCGTCACCGTCAGAGTCGTCTCGTGCCCGGCGAAACCGAGCAGTGCGGCGAGCATCAGTGCGCTGAGTAGGACGAGCGGCACGACGCTCGTTGCGCGGCGCCAACCGGTCGCCGCGCGGCTGTGCTCGTCGGTGATGCCATCCGGGAGCGTCGATGGCGGGTTCGAAGCGGCGTCAGGAGCGTCGGGGGCGGTGGGCATTCGCATTCCGTGTGCGGGTTGCGTCCGCCATCCGCAAAAAGCGGGCCGAGGCGCATCGCGACGCCGCTGGCATCGCTACCCTATCGCGCATGCCACAGATCCATCTTCGCGCCGAGGAGGGCGACTACGCGCCGCTCGTCCTCCTGCCCGGCGACCCGAACCGCGCGCGCCGTATCTCCGAGCGTTTCGACGACGGAAGTGTGAGCCAGGTCAACGACCACCGCGGCCTCTTCGGCTTCACCGGCACGTACCACGGCACGCCGGTCAGCGTGCAGACCAGCGGGATGGGCACGCCCAGCCTCGCGATCGTGGTCGAGGAGCTGCTGCGGCTGGGCGCCCAGCGCCTCATCCGGGTCGGCACCTGCGGCGGCATCGCGCCCGGACTGCGTACCGGCGACCTTGTCATCGCCACCGCCGCCTGCCCGGTGGACGGCACCACCGCGACATACCTCCACGGTGAGGCGTACGCGCCGGCGGCAGATTTCGAGCTGACCAGGGCGCTGGTAAATGCCGCGGCCGAGGCCGGCGTCGAGGCCAGGACCGGGCTCATCGCATCGGTCGACGTCTTCTACAACACCGATGCCGACTACGCCCAGCGCTGGCGCGAGCGGGGCGTGCTCGCCTTCGAGATGGAGGCGTCGGCGCTCTTCTTCCTCGCCGCCCGGGCTGGCGTGCAGGCCGCCTGCGCGCTGATCGTGTCGGACGTCCTGTCTGAGGATGTGACGACCGAGGAGAGCTACCTGCCGCTCGAGGAGCTGGATCGCGCCATCGAGCGCATGATCGAGGTCGCACTCGAGGCCGGCACATCGGGAGCCTGAACAGGGTCGGTGTAAACTCAGGGTTCGCCCGAGCCACCCCGCAGGAGGGACCGATGACCGACGTCCTCAACCGCGGCGCCGCCAACCAGGCGGGCGCGCACATCAACCCCAACGCCGAGGCCGAGGCGCAGGACTTCCTGCCGCTCAAGGGCATCGACCACGTGGAGTTCTGGGTCGGCAACGCGAAGCAGGCGGCGCACTACTACCGCGCGCTGTGGGGGTTCACCCCTGTCGCGTACGCGGGGCTCGAGACGGGCGTGCGGGATCGGTCCAGCTTCGTGATGGTCCAGAACGACATCCGCTTCGTCTTCACCGCGCCGCTCACCCCCGAGGGCGAGATCGCGGAACATGTCGCCCGGCACGGCGACGGAGTGCACGACATCGCCTTCGCGGTCGATGACGTCGAGTCCGCCTGGCGCGAGACGACGACGCGCGGCGCGCGGTCGTATCTCGAGCCGACCGAGGTGCCCGGCAAGAAGGGCGTCCTGCGACGCAGCGCCGTGCACACCTACGGTGAGGTCGTCCACTCGTTCATCGACCGTTCCGACTACCAGGGCGCGTTCGCGCCGGGCTACCACAAGGTGCGCGACCCCGCGCCGGCGGCATCGGGCCAGAGCCTGCTCGAGGTCGACCACTGCGTCGGCAACGTCGAGCTGGGTGAGATGAACAAGTTCGTCGACTACTACCGCGACGTGATGGGCTTCAGCCAGCTCATCCACTACGACGACAAGGTCATCCACACCGAGTATTCGGCGCTCATGAGCAAGGTGATGCAGTCCGGCAACGGCCGCGTCAAGTTCCCGATCAACGAGCCAGCCAGCGGCAAGAAGAAGAGCCAGATCCAGGAGTTTTTGGACTGGTATCTCGACTCGGGCACGCAGCACATCGCGCTGCGCACCGAGGACATCGTCGGCACGGTGCGGACGCTTCGCGACCGTGGCATCGAGTTCCTTGGCATGCCGCACGAGTACTACGCGGCGCTGCCCGAGCGCGTCGGCGATGTGGGAGTCCCGATGGACACCCTCGAGGAGCTGGGCATCGAGGCGGACCGCGACGAGGAGGGCTACCTGCTCCAGATCTTCACGCGACCGGTCCAGGATCGACCGACGTTCTTCTTCGAGATCATCGAGCGCCACGGGTCGCGTGGCTTCGGGGTCGGCAACTTCAAGGCGCTCTTCGAGGCGATCGAGCGCGAGCAGGCGCGGCGGGGCAACCTCTGAGCGTCCCGGTGGTCTCCAGGTCCGGTTAGCTTAGTCCGCCGACTAGACTAACCTCCGCCCTGGCTTCACCCGGCCATCAGCGCCAGCCCAGCGCCGGCGCGACGTACTTCAGGATCGACTCGATGGCGTGGGCGTTGTAGTCGACGCCGAGCTGGTTCGGGACGGTCAGCAGGAGCGTGTCGGCGGCGGCGATCGCGGTGTCCTCGGCGAGCTGCTTGATCAGCGTCTCCGGCTCGGCGGCATAGCTGCGACCGAAGATGGCCCGCGTGGTCGCGTCGATGTAGCCGATCTGATCGCTCTCCTCCTGGCCGCGCCCGAAATAGGCCCGATCATGGTCGTCGACGAGCGCGAAGATGCTGCGGCTGATCGACACCCGCGGCTCGCGCTCGTGGCCGGCCGCCTTCCACGCCGCACGGAACGCCTCGATCTGCTCTGTCTGCTGCACGTGCAGCGGCTGACCACTCTCGTCCCACTTCAGGGTGGAGCTCATCAGGTTCATGCCGAGCTCCGCCGCCCAGACCGCGGTCGCGTTCGATCCGGCGCCCCACCAGATCCGGTCGCGCAGGCCGGGCGAGTGCGGCTCCAGGCGCAACAATCCGGGCGGATTGGGGAACATCGGTCGCGGGTTGGGCTTCGCGAACCCCTCGCCTGCCAGCTGCTGGAGGAAGACCTCGCTGTGGCGTCGGGCCATGTCGGCATCGGTCTCACCTTCGGCCGGGACATGCCCGAAGTGGCGATAGCCGTCGATCACCTGCTCCGGTGAGCCGCGGCTGATGCCGAGTTGCAGCCGCCCGCCGGAGATGATGTCGGCAGCGCCCGCATCCTCCGCCATGTAGAACGGGTTCTCGTAGCGCATGTCGATCACGCCGGTGCCGATCTCGATGCGGCTCGTCCGCGCACCGACGGCGGCAAGCAGCGGGAACGGTGAGCCCAGCTGCTGGGCGAAGTGGTGGACGCGGAAGTAGGCGCCGTCGGCGCCGAGCTCCTCGGCGGCCACCGCCAGCTCGATTGACTGGAGCAGCGCATCCGACGCTGAGCGGACCTGCGAGTGCGGCGTGGCCGACCAGTGGCCGAAGGAGAGGAACCCGATCCGTTTCATGCACCGAGTCTACCGCCGCTGCGGGGGTCCGCTAGCATCGGTCCATGAGCGAGCTCGTCAGCCTCGACGACATTCGAACCGCGGCGGAGCGCATTCGCGGCGTCGCCGTCCGCACCCCGTTGCTGCGCTGGGACGATCGGACCTGGCTCAAGCCAGAGAGCCTGCAGCCCATCGGCGCCTTCAAGATCCGTGGGGCCTACAACGCCATCGCCTCATTGACCGATGCCGAACGGGCCGCTGGCGTCATCACGTACTCGAGCGGGAACCACGCGCAGGCGGTGGCGCGCTCGGCGCGCCTGCTCGGGACCCGGGCGGTGATCGTCATGCCGGACGACGCGCCGCAGGTGAAAGTCGACGGCGTGCGCCGCGACGGCGCGGAGATCGTCCTGACCGCGTCCGGCTCCGACGTGCGCCACGAGAAGGCGCTCCAGCTGGCGCGCGAGCATGGCTACCGCATGATCGAGCCGTACGATGCGCCGGAGATCATCGCCGGCCAGGGCACCATCGGGCTCGAGATCGCCGAGGACCTGCCCGACGTCACGAGCGTCCTGGTGCCAGTCTCCGGCGGTGGTTTGGCCGCGGGCATCGCGACCGCGATCCACGCCCTCGTCCCGGCGGCGCGGGTGATCGGCGTCGAGCCGGAGCTGGCAGCGGACGCGCGCGAGTCGCTGCAGCGCGGTGAACTCGTACGCTGGGACGGTGCCGCGACCGGTCGCACCATGGCCGACGGGCTGCGCAACCAGTCGTTGGGCGCGCTGCCGTTCGAGCACCTGCGCAGCTACCTGGCGGAGATCGTGACCGTCAGCGAGGAGCAGATCGCCGACGCCGTGCGCGCACTGGTCGCGCGGGCGCATCTCGTCGCCGAGCCGTCGGGCGCGGTCACCACGGCGGCGCACCTCTCTGGCGCAGCACCCCAGTTCGATGGCGACGATGCGCGGGTCCTCATCATCTCCGGCGGCAATGTCGATCCGGCTCAGCTGTTCGCCATCCTGGGCGGTGCGTGATCGTTCCGAGCTTCAGCGCTCGAAGCTCGCGGGCAAGGAGGGAATCCGGCGGTCCGGCGCATGGGACAGTCGGGCAGTCACCGGGTGACGCTATCGGCCACGAAGAGCCTCGAAGCAGCCATAGCTTGGCCGCCACGTTCGCGGGCTGACCGTCACGGCCAAGCAGCGGGGCAAATCGGTGCCAACTTGGCGGATAGCACCACCGGCTGACGGCGCACTGCGCGGGGTGCCGGCGCGGCGCGCGATTCTGGTGTGAATGGGACGGCCGGGAAGTCGGAGCTACCCGCCGCGGGATTCTCCCCAGAATGAAATCGGGCCAAAACAGAGCCGAACCCGGCCAAACGGCCCAGTTCTATTCACACATGAATGACACGGCCGACAACTCTGAGCTACCGGCCATTTGATTCTCCACAGAATCACGACGGCGGTGGCGCGACCCCGCGCCGCGCCGAGAGGGCCAGCCCGCCGGCAACGACCGCCACGACGAACCCGGCGGCGCCAGCGGCCGCGAAGCCGGCGCCGTAGCCACGCGCGTCGCTGATCGTGCCCGCGAGCAGCGGCCCCAGGCCGAAGCCGGCCTGCAAGAAGGCGTTGTAGCCACCCAGCGCGGTGGCGCGCAGCTGCGGCGTGACGCGCGCGGCCAGGAAGACCTGGATTCCCATGACCGTCATCGCGATGGCCAGCACGCCGACCGCCAGCACCAGGCCGATGCCGAGCGGCGTGCGTTGGATGCCGAGCAGCGAGAGGATGACCGCGTACAGCATCGCGGTGCCGGCGATCAGGACCGGTGAGAATCCGCGCCGGTCGATGAACCGGCCCAGCGGCACCCGGGACCCCGCGTTCACCAGCGACTGCAGCGCGAGCAGCAGGCCAACCGTGCCGGCGGTGATGCCGATGCTCGTGGCGAAGAGCGGCAGCAGCGCCCCGACGGTGCCCCATGGCAGCCCGATCGCCAGCGACGAGAGCCAGACGGAGAGGACCATCCGGTCCCGTGCGACCGCGGCGATGGCGGCGGGCACGCCGGCGAAGTCGAGCCGCGTCCGTACCGCGACGCGCACGAAGTACGGACCGATGAGTGCCAGCAGGCCGACGAGCGCCGCCAGCAAAAAGACCGCGACCGGACCCGCGGCGTCCCAGACCAGGCCGCCGATGGCCGGTCCGGCGGCCGCCCCGCTGTGCGTGAAGAGCGTCAGCCAGCCGAACGCGCTGCCACGCTCCTGCTCGCCGGCGGCCCCCGCCACGTAGGCGCTGATGGCGGGCAGGAAGAGGCCCGATGCGATGCCGGAGAGGAGCGCCCAGGCGTAGAGCGGCAACGTCCAGCCACTGGCGATCGCCACGAGCGGGATGAGGTTGACGAGCGTGTTCGCCATCACCGAACCGGCGAGCGTGCGCCGCGGTCCGAGACTGTCCCCGACGGCGCCGAGCGGCAGGGAGACGAAGGCCTGCAGCAGCGACCGCGAGGCGATGATCGCCCCCGCCTCCGCCGGTCCGCCGCCGAGCTGGCCGACGAGCAGCGGCACCGCCAGGAAGGCGATCCATTGCCCGAGCATGAAGGTGAAGGTCGAGATGTACGCCGGCCACAGCGCGGCGCGCGGCGGGTCGGCGGGAGGGATCACGCTCCGCGCAGGGCGCCCAAAAAGGCGACGGCGTTGGCCCCGATGGCGTCGAGCGCGTAGCCGCCCTCCTGCAGCGCGATGATCGGCCGGCCCATCGACCCGATCTCGTGCGCCAGCGCGGCGTAGTCGTCGGTCGTGAG
>JBDTNK010000071.1:0-10084 GCA_039933775.1 Chloroflexota bacterium
CAACGTCTCGAGTGCGGCATCGTCTTCGGCCGATTCCTGCAGCAGACCGATCACCCGGCTCAAGCCCAGCTCCTCGTACGCGGCGAGCAGCTCCTGGCGAGCGGCGCCGGCGGCGCGCCAGGCGGGCGTACCCCACCACACGTGGACCGAGATGCTCAGTGAGTCGGGCTCGCGGCCGATCTCCTCGCACCGGCCGCGGATGATCGGCAGGGCCTCGCGCAGCTCTTCGGGCGAGAGGCCGTCCAGGTTCAGCTCGTCGGCGTAGCGTGCCGCCAGGCGCCAGGTCACGTTCGGGCCATTGCCGCCGACCATGATCGGCATCCCGGTCTCCTGGACCGGCTTCGGGACGTTGATCGCGTCGTGGACCGAGGCGTACTCGCCGTCGTAGCGCGCGCGCATCGTGCGACCCGGCTCGAACATGCGGCTGATCACCTCGAGCGCGTCGTGGAGCATCGCCAGACGCACCTTCGTCTCGGGGAAGCCGTAGCCGTACGCGTTCCACTCCTCGCGCTTCCAGCCGGCGCCGATCCCCAGCTCGAAGCGCCCGCCGCTGATCGTGTCGAGCGTCGAGGCCATCTTGGCGGTGAGCGCCGGGTTGCGGAAGCCATTGCAGATCACGATGTGGCCCAACCGCACGCGCTCGGTCAGCGCTGCGAGCGCGCTCAACGATGTGAACGACTCGAAGGTGATCTCGTCGGTGGGCTTCGGAGTGGTGTGGACATGGTCGAAGAGCCAGACCGATTCGAACCCCAGCCGCTCGGCCTGCTGGGCCACGGCCACGGTCCGCGACCACGCCCGCGGCGACTCCCAGCCGTTGTACTCCCCCGTCCAGCCCTGCGGGGCGATGATGCCAACCTTCACGCGCGCACTCCTCCTCAGCTACCGGATGATCATCTGCGCGCGTTCGGGGCCCACGCTGACGTACGAGATCGCCACGCCGGCCAGCGCCTCGAGCCGATCGACGTAGGCACGCGCGGCAGCCGGCAGCTCGCTCCAGGCGCGGCAGGCGGTCGTATCGGTCTGCCAGCCTTCGAAATCCTCGTAGCACGGTTCCAGCCGTTCGAAGACCGATGTCGATGCCGGCATCGTCGTCCATTCGCGACCGGTCTGCGGATCGCGGTAGGCATACGCGATGCGCACGCGGTCGAAGCCGTCCAGCACATCGAGCTTCGTGAGCGCGATGCCGGAGTAGCCGGCCAGGCGCGCGCTGAAGCGCACCGCCACCGCGTCATACCAGCCGCAGCGTCGCGCGCGGCCGGTCGAGGTCCCGTATTCCGCGCCGCGCTCGCGCAGCGCCTCGCCGTCGGCGTCGTCGAGCTCGGTGGGCAGCGGCCCGGCGCCGACGGCGGTGGTGTACGCCTTCACCACGCCGAGCACCTGGTCGATCTTCACCGCCGGAAGCCCCGCGCCCAGGCTCGCTCCGCCGGGGATCGGGCTGGAGCTGGTGACATAGGGGTAGATGCCCCAATCGAGGTCGCGCATCGTGCCGAGCTGTCCTTCGAGCAGGATCCGATCGCCGGCATCCAGTGCCTCGTCGACCAGCTGCTGCCCGTCGACGATGTGCGGGGCGAGGCGCTCACCGGCCGCCAGGTACGCATCGCTGATGCGCGCCTCGTCCGTCGCCTCCGCGATGAGCGCGCGCAGGTCGTCGTCGGCGCCGCCGCTCGCCACGAAGCCCTCGACCGCGCGACGCACGCGAGGCAGCGCCTTCGCCAGGCGCGCGCGGAACGTGTCCGGCTCGGTCAGGTCGATCACGCGCAGCCCGCGCCGCGCCACCTTGTCGACGTAGGCCGGGCCGATCCCGCGCGACGTGGTCCCAAGCTTCGCGATGCCCCGCTCGCGCTCCTCGAGCTGGTCGAAGAGGACGTGGTACGGCATGACCAGGTGGGCGCGATCGCTGATGAACAGGTTCGCGGCATCGAAGCCGACGTCGCGCAGGCCGTCGAGCTCGGCGAGCAGCGCAGGCGGATTGATCACGACCCCGTTTCCCAGCAGGTTGCGGGTCTGGGGATAGAAGATGCCCGATGGGATCAGGTGCAGCTTGAAGTGGCCATGCGGGTTGACCACCGTGTGTCCCGCGTTGTTGCCACCGCCGTAGCGGATGACGAGATCCGCATCGGTCGCCAGGTAGTCGACCACGCGACCCTTGCCTTCATCGCCCCACTGGGCACCGACGACCGCGATGACGGACATGGCGAGCGAGGGCACCTGTGCTGCGGGCGGGAAGGCCTCATCCTAGCGTGCCGCCGCGAGACGCACGAACGCCGCCCGGCTGTGGGCGGCGTTCGCATCGGTCTTCGGTTCAGAGCTCGTCGGTCAGGCCCGGGCGCGCACCTTGTCGAAGCAGTTGCTGCAATAGACCGGCCGATCGTTCCGCGGCAGGAATGGCACAAGTGCCTGCCCACCACATTCGGCACAGACGGCGGCATGCATCTCGCGCTGCCCTCCGTTCCCTCCAGAGCCGATTCCGAGCGCCCGGTTCTGCTTGGCGATGGCGCGGCAGCTCTGGCATCGCTGGGGCTCGTTGACGAGTCCCTTCTCCGCGTAAAACTGCTGCTCGCCTGCAGAAAAGACGAAGTCCATCCCGCAGTCTCGGCAGCGGATGGTCTTGTCTGCGTACACCCTTCCCCAACCTCCTGTGTCGCCGCCGGATCCATTCGATCCGATGTGCTCGAGGTCGCGGGGTGCAGCCATCACATTGGCGGCCTGTGGCTTCGGGCGCAGCAGATGGACCGGACGATTGAGCGGCGACTATACAACCGGTCTTCCGCGATGTACAGGGTTGTGCGATGCGTTGCCGGACGCTCGCCTGTCTCGGCCGCAACCTGCGATTCGCGAAGATATCCGCAGGTTCGGAACGCTGGCTTGGACGTGCGGAGCCCTTGAGCCGCCTGCCGGCGATTCCGTGATGAATCGTTCGGCGGGTAGCGCTGCGTTGCCGGCCGTCTCAGTCAGGTGGGAATGAAACCGGGCCGCTTCGGATCAGTTGCCCGCCAATCGACCCGATTTGATTCCGTGCTGGATGCCACCGCGGGCGACTGCGACATCCCGGCTGTTTCATTCACTACGGAATCGCGCGAGGGAGGAGCCGAGCGCCGGCCGCCGTCACCCGCGTGGCGCTCCTTCGCCGACCCTCGCTTCGAGCGCGGGACGCAGCCCTGGGTCCGAGGGTAGTCACGCTGTGACCAAAACAGCGGCTGAGCGGCGGCTATGACCCGAATCGACATGGCTCAGCGGCTGAACTTGTCGCCGCATGACCAACCGCCCGGTGAACTCCGTCCCGAGCGCTGTTTCGATCACACGGTGATAACGCGACGCGCCGCACGCCACCGAACGCGTCACGAGGCGATACCGCGCGGCAGCGCCGACGCGCTCAAGACGCGCCCGGCGCGCCCGCGGGCGGCGGCAGCATCGGTCAGTAGGCGGAGACCTCGACGTCGCGCGGCGCCATGGTGTAGAAGCGCGTGTTCGCCTTGCGGAAGTTGAGCGAGACCTCGCCGATGGGCCCGTTGCGGTGCTTGGCGACCTTGGCCTTCACGACCTCGAACTCCGCCTCGGGGTTCTGGTCGCCCTCGCGGTAGAGGAAGAGGACGATGTCGGCGTCCTGCTCCAGGCTGCCCGATTCGCGCAGGTCCGAGAGGCGCGGCTCAGCGCTGCCGCGCTGCTCGACGCCACGGGAGAGCTGCGAGAGAGCGATCACCGGGACCTTGAGCTCGCGGGCCAGTTCTTTGAGGCCACGGCTGATCTCGCTCACCTCCTGCACGCGGTTGCCGTCGCGCGACGGAGTGGATGCCTGCATCAGCTGCAGGTAGTCGACGATCACGAGGTCGAGGCCCTTCTGCTCTGCCTCGAGGCGGCGAGCCTTCGTGCGCAGCTCCATGACCGACAGGCCCGGCTGGTCATCAATCCACAGCGGGGCGTTGTGCATCTCGTTCATGACCTGCGCGATCTTGCTCCAGTCGGTCTCGTCCACGAATCCGGTCTGGAGCGGCCGCGGGTTGATCCCGCTCTCCGCGCTGAGCAGACGGAGCGCCAGCTGTTCGCGGCTCATCTCGAGGCTGAAGACGGCGACTTTCTTCTCCTCGCGCACCGCGGCGTGCTGGGCGATGTTCAGGGCGAGGCTCGTCTTTCCGACGCTGGGCCTCGCCGCCAGGATGATGAGGTCCGACGGTTGAAAGCCACCGAGCATCAGGTCCAGCCCCGACAGGCCCGATGGGATCCCCAGGATCTGGCCCCGATGCTCGTGCAGGTACTCGAGGCGGTCGTACGCCTGGCCGAGCAGCGTGGCGAGCGACTCGAAGCCGCCCGTCGTGCGGTGCTGGCTGATCTCGAACAGGATCGACTCGGCCCGATCGATCGCGATCTCCGCGTCGTTGGACTCCTCGTAGCCGACCGCCGCGATCTTGCCGGCGGCGCTGATGAGATTGCGCAGGACCGATTTACGCTCGACGATCCGCCCGTAATGCTCGACGTGCACCGCCGTCGGCACGGTGTTCATGAGGCTGGCGAGGTAGGCGGCGCCACCGACCTGGTCGAGCCGATCGCGACGCGCCAGCTCGTCGCCCAGCGTGATCAGGTCGATCGGCTCGCGCTGGCCGTGCAGCGAGAGCATCGCCTCGAAGATGTCGCCGTGCTGCTGTCGGTAGAAGTCCTGTGGGCGCAGGAAGTCGGCGACGCGCAGGATCGCGTCGCGGTCGACCAGGATCGAGCCGAGCACGCTCTGCTCCGCCTCGGTCGCCTGCGGCGCCAGCCGGTCAGGACTCTCCGGGGCGCGGGCCATGGTCACCATGGGTTCATGCTCGAGTATCTGTCATCTGCGCGCCGTTCGGCCTCCCTTTGATGTCCCCGCGCTGACGACCGCGGCCGTGCCATCTTCAACGCACAGCCGGCGCAACGGAACCGGCTTCTCAACATCGGCTGTGGACAAGCCTCCTGTTTTCGTGGACCCGCTGTGGGCTGGGTTCGTTTCAGGCAAGGGTGGGCACCGACGCGGACGAGTGTGGGCGCCAGCGCTCACCGCACGGTTATCGAACGCTTACCTGACAGCTCGCATGTCGCGCGAGACGTAGATCGCCTCCCATCAGCGGTGCTGCGCGAGGGAGTTCCCGCGCACCAGCCGCCCCCAACCGCACGGCGCTCCTGTCCTCACCCCTCGCTTCGAGCGCGGGAAGCATCTGGGACCCGCGGCTTGATCACGTTGCGACCAGAACGCGGGTGAGAGGGCCAATCGGGCCAGATTCCGGGGGCTCAGCGGCTGAACGGGTCACCCGGTGACCCACCGGCCGGTGAGCTCGGTCCGGAGCGCTGTTTCGGTCACGGGGTGATCACGCAACCGCATGGCTGGAGCCGGCGCGATTCTACGAACACTCGCTCGCAGCACGGGAAGGGGCCTCACGCCCCCGGGGATGCGCCGCCGGTCAGGCCGGGACGACGGTCACCTGCACCTGGGCGTCGATGCCGCTGGCGAGGCGCACCGCGACGCGATGGTCGCCCACGGTCTTGATCGGCACGCGGATCTGGATGTCGTGGCGGTCAATCTCGATCCCCTCCTTCTCGAGGAGCTCCGCGATCTCGCGGTTGGTGACCGAGCCGAAGAGGCGATTCTTCTCGCCGGCCTTGACCGCGATCTGCAGCTTCAGCTCATTCAGGCGCGCGGCGAGCGCCTCCGCGACTGCGCGCTCGGTGCGATCACGCTCATCACGCGCGCTGCGATGCCGCTCCCAGTTATTCACCGCTCCGAGGTCGGCGATGACGGCAGCCTGCTGCGGCAGGAGGAAGTTGCGGGCGTACCCGGTCTTGACGTCCTTCATCTCGCCCTCGCGGCCAAGACCCTTCACGTCGCGCTTGAGGATCACCTTCATTGCGATGCGGTCCTTTCGTGGAGCTGCGTCCTCGCCGCGCGGCAGCGCCTGGCGGGATGCGTATCAAGCATGGTCACGTGCCACTCGATGGCGACGCCAGTCCGTCAGCGCGCGTCGCACGCCGCCGGGCTCACGCAGGTCGCCATAGCGCTCGAGCAGCTCGGGCAGATTGTCGCGGATGTCGTCATACCGATGTCCCAGCAGGCCGCGCACGCGCGCGAGATCGGCATCGAGATCGGCCGTCCCGTTTCGCGCACGCTCGAGGTGGTCGGCGCGCACATCGGCCGGCGCGTTCTGGACGAACAGATCGAGCACCAGCAGCAGGACGGTCAGGTCGTCCGCCTGCCCGATGATCGGGATGACGTCGGGAATCAGGTCGATGGGAGTTACCACGTATGCCAGTGCCGCACCGAGGAGCGCCTTCAACGAGAGCGGCACGCGAGGATCGCGCACCAGTCCCCAGACGAGGCGGGCATAGGTCGGAAGCTTCCAGGCCATGCGCGCGAGGCGCACGTATCGCAGACGGCCGGTGGGCAACATGGGACGCGGATGATACCAGACGATTTGACAATAGAACACCTGTTCTGCTAGGTTCGCCGGACTCGCATCCCAGAGCCGGAGGGCGCGCCCGAGTGACGAGACACGACGTCGACCGTAAGCACAAGATCATCGAATGCATCGCGCAGACGGTCGCAGAGCGCGGCTATCCGCCGTCGGTGCGTGAGATCGCCGAGAGCGTCGGACTTGCGTCGACGTCCGCGGTCCATCATCACCTGATCGCGCTGGAGCGCGACGGCATGCTCGAGCGTGGCACGGGCTCCCGGGCTCTGCGCCTGACCTCTCGTGGCGTGGCGGCGCATCGCGGCATCGGACCAGCGCCGGCACTCTCCACCAAGCCGGTCTCGAACCGCGTGACCCCGTTCCGCATGCCGGTCGAGCGCGACGTACTGAGCCTGCCCGTCCTGGGCGAGATCGCCGCCGGCCAGCCCATCGAGGCCTACGCCGACGGCGCCGAGTCGCTCGAGGTTCCGCGCTCGATGCAGGCGCCCGACGATTCGTACGTGCTCCGCGTCCGCGGCAAATCCATGATCGACGCGCTGATCGACGACGGCGACTACGTCGTCGTCCAGCCGCAGGCCACCGCTCACGACGGCGACATCGTCGTCGCCCTGCTCGAGGACAACGGTGTGACGCTCAAGCGCTTCTACCGCGAGGCGAACCGCATCCGGCTGCAGCCTGCCAACAGCGAGATGGAGCCCATCTACGCGACCGCGGTGCAGATCCAGGGCAAGGTCGTGGGCGTCATTCGCAAGCTCATCTGATCGGACTGACCCGTGACGGGCCAGCCGATCAGCACCCGCGCCCTCAACCGGGCGACGCTGGCACGCCAGGGGCTGCTGGAGCCGATCAGCGGCGCCTCGATCCCTGACGCGGTCGCACGCGTTGGATCGCTGCAGGCGCAGCACCCCGAATGGCCGCCGGTCGCGCTCTGGACCCGCACCGCAGATGACGCCGTGAAGGACCTCGCGACCGCGCTCGCGGATAGGACCGTGGTCCGCGCGGCACTCATGCGGATCACCGTCCAGGTCGTGCGCGCCGATCATTTCTGGCCAATCGCCCAGCTGACCCAGGGGCTGCGTGCGGCCCAATTCAAGACGTTCTTCAAGGCCGATGTCGCCGACTCGAAGCTGGGGCGCAGGCTGACGGAGACGCACGCCGCAGTCAGAGCAGCACTGAAGGAACGGCCGCTTCGCATCCGCGACATGGACGCCATCATGAAGGCGGAGACGCCCGAGCTCGCCGATGCGCCGAATCGCCTGCACTGGCGCCACCTCGCGGCGAGCATCCCGCTCGTCCACGTCCCGTTCGACGGCGAGGGGTATGGCCGCTCGCGCTATGCGGCGGCCGAGGACTGGATCGGTCCGCCGCCGCCGGACCTCGACGAAGCAACCTCGGCGCGGCTCATCGCGGAGCGCTACCTGGCCGCGTTCGGCCCGGCGAGCGTCGATGACCTGATGAGCTACGTCGGAAAGCGCGGTTCGCCGGCGCGCTGGCGAAGCGCGATTGCCGCGCTCGGCGAGCGAGCCGTCACGTTCACTGCCGAAGATGGACGAGTCCTCCACGACCTGCAGGACGCGCCGCGTCCCGGCGAGGACGCCGTGGCAGCGCCTCGATTGCTGGCCCGCTGGGACAGCCTTCTCCTCTCGCACGCTGCTTCGCGCCGCGAACGCGTCATCGCCGATGGCGACCGCGCGCGGGTCTACACCAAGAACGCCGACGTGCTGCCGACCCTGCTCGTCGACGGCACGGTGGCTGGGACCTGGAATCGCGCCGGTGGCACCGTCACAGTGCAGCCGTTCCAACGCCTCGATCGAGCGACGCGAGCCGTGCTGGAGGAGCAGGCGACGCGCCTCGCGCACCTGCTTGCGCCCGAGGACGAGGCGCGCGTCGTCGTCGCACGCTGATGCGGTCGATCCTGCACGCCGACCTCGACGCGTTCTACGCCTCTGTCGAGGTGCTCGACAACCCCGCGCTGCGCGGGAAACCGGTGATCGTCGGCGGCGACCGTGGCGAGCGCGGCGTGGTCAGTGCCGCTTCGTACGAAGCGCGGCGCTTCGGCGTCCACTCGGCCATGCCGCTGCGCACCGCGGCGCGCCTCTGCCCGCAGGGCATCTTCGTGCCGGTCCATCCCGATCGCTACCGCGAGCTTTCCGAACAGGTCATGGCCATCTTCGCCAGCTACACGCCGCTCGTGGAGCCGATCAGCCTGGACGAGGCGTTTCTCGACGTCACCGCCAGCAGGGCAGCCCTGGGTGACGGAACGACGATCGCGCGGCAGCTGAGGCAGCGAGTCCTCGACGAAGCGCAGCTGGTTGTCAGCATCGGGGTGGCGACGAACAAGCTGTGCGCGAAGGTCGCATCGGACCTGCGCAAGCCCGATGCCCTCGTCATCGTGCCACCCGGCGCTGAAGCCGACTTCCTGGCGCCGCTGCCCGTTGGCCGCCTGTGGGGCGTGGGACCGCAGGGACGTGCCGCGCTGCGTGAATACGGGGTGCAGACCATCGGCGAGCTCGCCGCGCTTTCGGACGCCACGCTGCGACGCCGGTTCGGAAGTCACGGGATGGATCTCGCCACCCGGGCGCGCGGGATCGACCCCTCGCCGGTGGTCCCGCTCCACGCCCCCAAGTCCATCGGTCATGAGCACACCTTCACGCGCGACACGATTGACCGCGCCAGGCTCGACACGACGCTCCTCGATGTGGCGGAATCGGTCGGCAGCCGGCTGCGAAGGCACGCGCTCGTGGCCGGTGCCGTGCAGCTCAAGCTGCGCTACGAGGGTTTCGAGACGATCACGCGCCAGGCATCGCTGCGCTCCCAGACCGATGCCTCCGAGCCGATCTATGCCGCTGGTCGAGCCCTGCTCGACAAGTCACTGGCGTCAGGCCGCGGCGTGCGGCTCATCGGCCTCACCGCGATCAACCTGTCGGACGCGCAGCAGCTCACGCTGTTCGACACCCCGCCGCGGCGCGATCGGCTGGCGCGATCGATGGACGCCGTCCGAGACCGCTTCGGCGAGGACGCCATCACGCGTGCGCGGCTGCTGCGAGATCGACCCCGGCGGCGATTCGACTTCGGGGAGCGCCCGCAGGGTCCCGATCCGAATGAAGAAGGGGCTTGACAGATAGAACGCCTGTTCGTATGATCGCCGCCTGAATCGAACGCCTGTTCTGGTGCCCTCCAGGCGAGGCAGCAGTAAGGAGCGGAGATGGCACTCGTCAAGATCAACCCTGCCGAAGCCAAGGTGCGCTGGGATCGCCGGGCGAACCGGCCCAACCGCATTCGGCTCGCGGACCGTGACCTCACGGTGGTCAACCTCGCTGCACGGCGGGACGAGTTGGCAGCCTTCCCGGCCGACCGTGGACCCCGCGTGACATACCTGGTCGACACCGATGATGGCGGCCGTGCATCGCTCGTCTTCGACGGGCGTCGCCGGCGCTGGTTCGTGGAGGCCCTCGAAGCCGCCGCCTGAGCGCGTCGCGGGCGCGGGCGGGCGCTCGCCTACAATTCGCGGGTGGCGGCGTCGTGCGAGCGCTGCTGACGTCCCACCCGCACTGCAGGCCGCCATGAGCGACCCCGTCCGACTTCTCGATCATTCCGTCGCCGACTTCGCGCGGCGCCTTGCCTCCGGTGATCCCACGCCGGGAGGCGGCAGCGCCTCGGCG
>JBDTNK010000072.1:0-10004 GCA_039933775.1 Chloroflexota bacterium
AGACTGAACCTCGCGGTGGGCCGTTAGCTCAGTGGTTAGAGCAGGGGACTTTTAAGTCACCCAACCCTATGCGCTGTGCCCTGAGCGTGAGATATCGTGCGTAAATGGCCGAATCTCCTGCTCTAACAGGGCCTCTGGCAACAGCACATGATTCGGCCTTCAGCAGGGGATTCGAAGGCCGTGCACCTGGCCCGATCGGTAGGGCTATAGCCCTTCGGCGTCGGTCACGAAGGACTCAAACGCCATCTCATCGTGACCGAGCTTGCGACTTCCGAAGGTTCGATCGTCCGAGTACGGCAAGTCGTCCCACCCAGCAAACGGCCGGCGGAAGCAGCGGGCAAGGATCGCGGGAATCCACCACGGCGGAGGCTCGAAGCCGGTGTCGGTTCGGTGCATCGAGACCGCGACCTTGACGCGTGGAGGCGGGGGCGTCGCACGGGCAACGAGCAGACGCACAGGCACGCCACCGATGTCCACCCGGACCTCCGCGTTGGGATCCGCCAGAGCTGAGCGCAACGCCGGGTCAATGCTATCCAGAATCGCATCAGCCGCCTGGATCGCCTGCTGCTCGCGGAACAGCCGGTAGTCGAGTTCTTCCGGAAGCAGTTGATCCGCTCGAAGGGCGCGGAAATAGGCGTACGAGTCACCGCGCTCGCCGGATCGGTGGTCGAAATGCGCGGCCACAAGCCACACGACGTTCGTGTCGCGGTCGAGCCAGGTCAGACCTCGGATGCGCTCCCCGCGGCGAAGCGGATGCATCGGGATCCGGCCGCTGGCGAGGTCCTCGATGCTGTCTTCATCGACGGGATCTGTTCCTCGCTTGTCGGTGAAGGTACGGATGAACTTCGCGGCATCCGAGCTGCCGGCGGCCAGCTCGTCAAGCGAACGTTCGAGGTCGTCCGATGTGAATCCAAGGTCTTCCACCAGGCATCGATGCGTGATGCGCACCTGATGGGCGGGACGCTCGCTCGTGGACATCTCCAAACGATAGCGGCCGGCACCATGTGCCGACCGCTAGCTCAGCGGGCGTTCCGCCGGCCACGCGTTCAGGAGTCGCCGTCAGTCTGCGGAATCTGCGAGCAGGTGCTGGACGCGGCGACCGTCGTCGCGAGCAGCTTCATGTCCGGCGGCGACAAAGGCGCGCCGAAGCTCAGCGCGATCATTGGATAGCACGGCTTTCTGGACGAGTCGGAACGCACCGTCGAGTTCGCTGCGGTGATTCTCGACGAACTCATTCAGCGCAGCGTGAAGCAGTTGCTGCGGACTTTCGCGGCGGACTGCGGCGAGCATTTGCGCTCGCTCGACATCCTCTGCATACAGCCGTGCTGTCTTTGTGGAATGCACGGTGGACCTCCTAAACGACTGTGACGTTGTGACACAGTGACAAGGCCCGAGTCCGCTGTCAAGTGTTTCGCACTAGGCAATATGTCTCATGCGCTGGCTCGGGGTGTAACGGGTCTTACGGACATGCTACACTCCCGCCCATGCGACATAAGACGCCGGGCCAAGCGAACCTACAGCGGCGGATCATTCTCGCGCTAGATGAGCGGTCGGCCGAGAGCGTGTCCGAACTGGCGCGTCGGCTGGCCGCAACCCGCCCTTCCGTCAGCCGCTCCCTGAAGGCGTTGGCGCGGCGAGGCCACGTCGCAAGGCGAGGCCGCGTCTGGTCGCTTACCGCGGAGGGGAAGTCAGAGATGCAGGCGATCGCTACCGGTGTCCCGCGCGCAATGCAGCTGGCGCTGAAGCGGGAGTCCGCTTGGCAGCGCACGATCGGCCAGGACTTGGCACGAGCAGCACGCTCAGTTCTGGGCCCTTACGACGCCATGCCGCAGACTCTGCAAATGTTCACTGGCATCGAGGGGATCGCTCGATCCGTGGCTGAGTCGCCGGCGGCCCGCCTCGCGGGGGAAATGAGCCAAATATCACAAGCGGCAACATCAGCAGCCTCTCTGATGAAGCCTTCGGCCTCGGTGTTCGAGGGAATGAACTTTGGGGGGTCGAATGCACTGAGCGAGGCCCTCAATGGCTTCAACGCCAGCTTCTTGACCGGGCTCGCCTCACAGTCGTTCGCAGACCTGACGCTCGCACCTGCCCTTACCTCGATCCTTGAGACACAGCGTCTGCAGACGGATGCCCTCCTCCAGGGCGCAGCCGCCGGCGCGTGGTGGAATGAGCTGGTTGCCGACAGCCTGATGCCGACCAGCCGGATCATCGCCGACATCAGTGCGATGCCGGCGCTGGTGGCGATGCCACGCTCGATCGATCAACTCTTGGTCGGGCCCTTGCTGGCGGGCGTGAGCGACGTGGTCAGCGCCCACGCCGCGCACGCTGCCATTGTGTTGGGAGATTTGACGCCCAGGCTGACTCCTCGGTCAGCAGCTTTCATCCGGGACTTCAGCCTCCCGGCACGTGGCACCGCGACCTTCGTATCGGGTGCCAGGGACTTGCTGACCCCACGAGAGGAGAGGTCGATCTCACGGCCCGCGATGCGCGGGCTCCCGCGGCTGGAGAGCCTGATCGCCGCAGTCGATCAGGAAGCCGCTGAGGAATGGCGTGCGGCCTGGCATACGTTGGAAGCCCAGAAGCCGGGGTGGAGCCGCGGCGCGGCACATCACGGGCGCGAGAGCCTGCGACTCGTCCTCACCAACCTGGCGCCTGATACCGAAGTGCCGCGAGATTCGGACGGGCGCATCACGCAGCGCGCCCGCGTCATGTGCGTTCTGAGTGGCGGTCGTGAGACGCTTCGCGATTGGGCGATCGCACAGGCGCAGGCAGTAAGGGCCACGTATGACGCCCTTGCCGCCGAGGCGCATTCCCCTCGACTCGATCCTGTCGGGCTCGCTGCCGTCCTCGAGGCGTCCGGCAGCCTGATGCAGCTGCTGCTCACCTTCGATGCGGACCGTCAGGAGGACTAGGTGTCCGACGAAGGAAGACTCAGGCGCGAGCTTCACCCGCGAGGCCAATCGCGTTCTCATCGATACCGAATACACCAGGCGCCAGCACATGCTGGTTGGTCAGACCTAGAGGACCAAGGGCAACTTGGATCGACCTCCCGTCTACCAGTCTCACAGGCGGCGTCGTTCGTCCATCATGAGCATCAGCCATTTGAAGCTCTGAGTGAGGCATGCGCGCGTTCGTACTGAGAATCTCGCCGGCCGGCGTCGACGGGGTGCCGGAGGCGCTGGCGTCGAACGAGATCAGTATCGGCTGGGCCAAGGCGGACCGTTTGACAGATCCGACCTTGGACTACCGGCAGTTCCGCGAGGTGCTGAAGGAGGCGTACTACGCCGATGAGCCCGGATACCGCGACGCGGGTGGCGTGGCCGGGCAGCTGTGGCGATTCATCCGTGGTCAAGCCTCTTTCGAATCACGTGCTCTAACTGAGCACGAAACGTGGGCCGTTAGCTCAGCGGTTAGAGCAGGGGACTTTTAAGTCACCCAACCCTAACCGCTGTGCTCTGAGCGTGAGAAACGGTCCAAAAAGGCCCGAATCCCCTGCTGTACCGAGGCGGTCCTAACAGCACAATAACGGCGCGATTTCGGCCGGATTCGGGCGCTTCTGACAGCAGGAGATTCCGTGCCCATATCGAGTCTCCTGCTGTCCTTGTTTCCAAAACGAGGGTGTTTCACCGCCGCGGAAACAGGCCGGATTCTGGTACAGCTGAGGGGTCGCGCTGTTGCCACTCATGCTATGTTTCCGGTGATGGAAACCAGGCCTCGTTTGGAGACAGCGCTGCTGGACGATTTCGTCCTTCGGCTGCGCCAGATCCTGGCGCCGGATTGGTCCGTCCGGCGCACCCGATTGCCGCAACAGCGGCTGTGGGAGCCCGACATGGTTCTCGAGATCAGGGCGCCCGGCGGAATCCGAGGCCGACTCGCGGTCGCCGTTCAGCCGAGGCTCTACCCCCGCGACGTCATATCGCAGCGGCCGCTGTGGCGATCGCTCGCCGAGAGGATGCCGGTGCTGATCCTGACGAGCGTGCTGACCCCGCGCACCCGCGAGGTGCTCGACGAGGCGAAGCTCAGCTACGCCGACGCGGTCGGCGCCCTGCGGCTCGTCATGTCAGAACCCGCGGTGAGCATCGAACACTGGACCGGAACGACCCGGCGCCGGCCGCCGCCAGAGCGGCGCGAGCTGCAGGGCCTGCGGACCGCGGCCGCCGGACGCGGCGTGCGGGCGCTGTGCGACCTGCGCCCGCCCTATGGCGTGCGCGAGTTCGCGACTCGGGCGGGGCTGTCGCCGGCGACGGCCTCGCGCCTGTTCGATCTCCTCGATCGTGAGGCGCTCATCGAGCGCGACTCACCGCGATCTCCGGTAAAGAAGGTCGACTGGGCCAGGCTTCTCCGGCGCTGGGCGCAGGACTACCGCTTCGAGACCTCGAACCGGATTGCCACCTTCATCGAGCCGCGGACCCTACCCAAGCTGTTCGAGAAGCTGCGGACGTACGATGAACCGTACGCCATCACCGGCTCTTACGCCGCCACCCGCTGGGCGCCGATCGCGCCTCCTCGACTCGTGTCGATGTTCACCGAAGACGTCGAGCGCGCCGCACGGGAATTGGACCTGAAGCGGACCGAAGTCGGCATCAACATCGTGCTGGCCGAGCCCTTCGACCCGGTCGTCTTCGAGCGAACGCAGCGGATCGACGAGGTCACGTACGCAGCCCCGTCGCAGGTCGTCGCCGATCTTCTGAGCGGACCGGGCCGGGCGCCGCAGGAGGCTGAGGCGATGCTGGCCTGGATGGTGGGACATGAGCGTGCGTGGCGAGGCTGACGTGCGGTCGATCCCCTGTCGTGAGGGCGGGGAGTTCGACGGGACGCACGTCTTCCGCGCTGTCTGGAGCGATCGCTGGGCGGCCGGCGAGCCCTACCCACCGCTGATCCCACCGGTCACGACGGGCCGCTGGAACGACGAGCAGCACCCGACGGTCTACACCAGCCACGAGCCGGCCGTCGCGCTGCGCGAGAAGCTCGAGCACCTCGGACCCGAGACGTGGGCGGGCAGCCTGCTCGCAGCCTCGGGGCGACCCGTTCGCACGTCGATCGTGGT
Organism: Chloroflexota bacterium; assembly: GCA_039933775.1. Classification (GTDB taxonomy): domain Bacteria; phylum Chloroflexota; class Limnocylindria; order QHBO01; family QHBO01; genus JBDTNK01. Next base: position 5,051 of record JBDTNK010000072.1, read on the forward strand.
GGTCGGCTTCGACCCGCTACCGGTGCAGACCTACGACGGGCGTGGGGTGCTCAATCCGAAGGACCTCTTCCCGCCACTCCTGGCCCAAGACTACGGGCCCGCCCGGGCCTTCTCGCGAGCGTGCCGCGACCAGGGCGATGCCTCACTCATCGTCCCGTCCGCACCGCTGTTCCGTGATACCGGCGAATTTCGCTGGAATCAAGCGTTCTTCGTCGGTGGGCGCGGACAGCCCCATGTCGACGACTTTCCGGGGCCGAAAGAGATGACTGTTGAATGCGAGGCGGCCCTTGCGGAGCGGCTCTCGGGTCATTGACTGCATATGGAATGGCGCTATAGTGGCTGTCTACTGGGCAACTACTGGAGTAGAGAATGGCTCTGCCGATCTCCGTCCCGCGACAAGGGCGTGATGCCGAGAAGGTCCGCGCGATTGCTACCTTTTTCGAACTCGAGCCGGACAGCTCTGAGATGGCTCAGCTCACCGGGTTGAGTTCCTCCTCGCTTGGCCGAGTACGTCGCGGCGAGGTTGAGCGTTCACGACCCGCGGCCAGCGCTCATCTGTCTGTACTGGCCGCGTTCGTGGACGAGGCGGGCGACTTCCTTGTACGAATGACTGGCGCCCCCACGTCGGCCGGCAACGGTTCGATGCGGGACTGGCTGCACAGCGGCTGGGTGCGAACGTCTCAAGGAAAGCAGCGCCCGATCGAGGCGCTTGCGGATCGCGCGCTCGCGGTCGAAGCCCTCGACGAACTGCGGCGAGCGGCCGAGTAGGGACAAGTCCGGTGACGATGGCGCGCGGCCGCCGTTGTCAGTCCTCGGAGATTTCCCGGACGTGGACGGCGGGCAAGTCTTCCTCGCGAGCCTTTGGGAAGCCGGTCAGTGGTCCGCCACGGATAGCTGCCAGCTCTTGGGACAGCTCACGGCGCACGCCGCTGGGCAGTAGCGTGGCCTTGATCAGCCCTCGCTTCTCCCAGCGATAGACTGTGTCCTCGTCGACGCCCAGGCCGCGAGGTCCTCTGTCGGATCGGGCTGCTCTGCTCAAGATGCCTCCCATGGTCGTGGACGCCAATGGTAGGTCGCCAGATCGACAACGTCAGCCCCGACGATATGTCGGGTCGCGCTCCACCTCGGCCTGACGCAACTGGGCGCCGCGCCCGGACATCATGGCGAATGACCCTACGCCCGGGCAGATTGACTGATGTAAGGCTGAGAGTGTACATATGTCAACCTCATGGCTGACATCGCACTCTTCGGCGAATCTGCGGTCCGGCGGGAGATCCTTCGGACCTTCTTCGCCCGCCCTGGGATCATTCGGCATGTCCGCGAGCTGGCTCGCGAGCTTGGCTGGTCGGCGACGATCATCGGTCAGGAGCTCGATCGGCTTGAGCGAACCGGCATCCTGACGTCCGAGCGAATCGGGCGAGCCCGTCGGTATCGAGTCGATGACCAGTCGCCCATCGCATCTGAGATTCGGTCACTGGTGCAGAAGACGATTGGCGTGGAGGCCCGCATCCGCGAAGGAATCGCCGATCTCCCGGGGATCGAAGAGGCGTTCCTGTACGGCTCGTACGCGCGAGGCGACGATCGGGCAACCAGCGATTTGGACCTCTTCGTCATCGGCCCCGTCGACCAAGAGCGGTTGAGCGAGCGACTGACCGAGGCCGAGCGCGACCTGGGCCGTGACGTCAATGTCGCCAGCTACGAGCGCGGCGAGCTTGAGCGATTGCTAGGCGAGAACGACCCTTTCATTGAGCGCGTCTTCGAAGGCCGGCGGGTGATGCTGATCGGCGCCGAGGCCAATGGGCTGACGACGAGCCTGACTGTCCGGGCTTGACGCGTCGGATTTCCTGTTCTATTCTCGTTCGCGAATGGTTCAGGAAAGTCAAGCACTCGACCTAGTTTCGCCCGCAGACGCCGCAGCCGACCTCGGCGTCTCGGTCCGACGCGTCTACCACCTGATCGCCAGCGGCCGGCTACCTGCGGAGCGAATCGGCCATCGCCTGTTGATCGATCGGGCTGCAGTTGACGCCTGGGACAAGGTCCGCTCCCCCGGCGGCCAGCCATTCTCACCGCGCAGGGCGTGGGGCCTGCTGCTCCTGGCCGACGACGAGGCGGCGCCCTGGCTGGATCCCGTCAGCCGGTCGAAGTTGCGAGCCGTTCTTCGCGATCGGAGTCTTCGCCAGTTGCTGCCCCGACTCGAGCGCCGAGCCGAGCGGCATGCCCTGCGGGCGCACCCATCCGATCTGGGCCGGCTTGCGTCCGAACCGGGCGTGATGCGATCGGGATCTTCCGCGGCGCGCGACGTCGGGATCGGCCTTGTCGCATCTGAGTTCTTGGACGCCTACGTGCCAGCGTCCCAGTTCGACCGCCTCGTGCGTCGATATCGGCTCCGCCCGAGCCGCGAGCCCAACGTCATCCTGCGGCGCCTGCCAGATCTGGCATTCGGGTGGAAGTCTCGCGCGGTCGCGCCAGCGGCGGCCGTGGCGATCGACCTGGCCGAGGAGCCTGATCCGCGCAGCCAGGAGGCGGCTGATCGGGCGCTGCGCCGTTACGAGCGATGAGGGAGCCCATCCGCATTGTCCCGGGCAGCGACGCTGAGGCCCAGCTGTGGCGAACGACCGCCGAGATTGCCCGTCTCTTCGCCGATTGGCCTTGGGTGCTGGTCGGAGGGCTGATGGTGGCCCTCCTCGAGCGCGAGCACGGCGTCACCGTGTCGCGGACCACGATCGACGTTGACGCGCTGATCGACGTGCGTGCGTTGACGCAGGCCACACGGCGAGCAGCGATCCGGTTGGAGGAGGCTGGGTTCGTCGCGGAGCAGACGGCCGATGGCTTCGCGTATCGCTTCGTCCGGGGCGACGACATCGTCGATGTGCTGGCTCCCGACCATCTCGGTCCACGGACCGATACTGTCACCGCTCCGCCCGGCAAGACCATCGAGGCGGTAGGTGGCCGGCAGGCGCTGGAACGACGACGGCCCGTGGCCGTCGAGGTAGCCGGCGAATCCTTCTCGGTGCCGGTCCCCTCGATCGGCCGGCAGACAACGACTGGCTGGCGGTCAACCAGTTCACGGTGCTCGAGGCGGGCGAGAACCGTCGGCCGGACGTCGTCCTCTTCGTCAACGGCCTGCCGCTCGTCCTTCTCGAGCTCAAGGACCCGACCACCGAGAGCGCCGACATCTGGTCGGGGTTCAACCAGCTTCAGACGTACAAGCTCAAGATTCCTGGGATCTTCGCGTACAACGGGCTACTGGTCGCCTCCAACGGCGTCGAGGCACGCCTGGGATCGGTCACGTCGGGCCGTGAGTGGTTCATGCGCTGGCGGACGATCGACGGGGTCGAGATCGCGCCCGCCAACCTGACGGAGCTCGAGGTCCTCATCCGCGGCCTTCTCACACCCGAGCGGCTGCTCGACTACCTGCGTCACTTCGTCGTCTTCGAGGACGAGGCGGGCGAGGTCGCGAAGAAGGTCGCCGGGTACCACCAGTTCCACGCCGTCAACCGCGCCGTCGACGCGGCCGTTGCTGCCAGCCGGCCGGACGGCGACAAGCGCGCCGGCGTCGTCTGGCACACCCAGGGCTCGGGCAAGAGCCTGACCATGGCCTTCTTCGCCGGGCGTCTCGTGCTTGAGCCGGCGCTCGAGAACCCGACCGTCGTCGTTGTCACCGACCGCAACGACTTGGACGACCAGCTCTTCGGCACCTTTGCTCGATGTGCGGAGCTGCTCCGCCAGGAGCCGGTCCAAGCCGACGACGGCGCCCACCTGAAGCGGCTGCTGTCCGTCGCCGCCGGAGGCGTCGTCTTCACAACCATCCAGAAGTTCCTGCCCGACGAGGGCGGGCCGCGGTTCCCGCTCCTGACCGATCGGCGGAACGTGGTCGTCATCGCCGACGAGGCCCACCGCAGCCAGTACGACTTCATCGACGGTTTCGCGCGGAACCTGCGCGACGCCCTGCCGAACGCGACCTTCATCGGCTTCACGGGTACGCCGATCGAGCTGAGCGATCGGAGCACGCCGGCGGTGTTCGGCGACTACATCGACGTGTACGACATCAGCCGCGCCGTCGAGGACGGGGCGACCGTTCCGATCTACTACGAGAGCCGCCTCGCCAGGCTGGATCTGCCGGATGCGGAGAAGCCGCGCGTCGACGCCGAGTTCGAGGAAGTCACCGAGGGCGAAGAGACCTCGCTGAAGGAGAAGATCAAGTCGAAGTGGGCCGCCCTCGAAGCCCTGGTCGGCACCGAGAAGCGGCTGTCGATCGTCGCCGCGGATCTAGTCGAGCACTTCGAGCGCCGAACCGACGCGCTCGAAGGCAAAGCCATGATCGTCTGCATGAGCCGTCGCATCGCGGTCGAGCTGTACGAGGAGCTCGTTCGCCTCCGCCCGTCATGGCACGGCGCGACCGACACCGAGGGCGCGCTCAAGGTGGTCATGACCGGCTCGGCCTCTGATCCGCTGCCGTGGCAGCCGCACATCCGGAGCAAGGCTCGGCGCGAGGCTCTAGCTCGCCGCTTCCGTGATCCCGACGATCAGTTCCGGATCGTGATCGTCCGCGACATGTGGCTGACAGGCTTCGACGCGCCAAGCCTTCACACCATGTACCTGGACAAGCCGATGCGCGGCCACGGGCTGATGCAGGCGATCGCGCGCGTCAACCGCGTGTTCCGCGACAAGCCGGGCGGACTGGTGGTCGACTATCTCGGCGTCGCCGATCAGCTGCGCCGGGCTCTGACCGATTACACGGAGGCGGGCGGGACCGGCAAGACGGCCATCGACCAGGAGCAGGCCGTCGCTGTCTTCAGGGAGAGGTACGAGGTCGTTGCCGCGCTGTTCCATGGCTTCGACCGCTCGAAGTTCTTCACGGGCACTCCTACCGAGCGGGTGTCCGTGCTCCCGGCCGCACTCGAGCATGTGCTCGCGCACGAGGACGGCCGCGAGCGACTGCTCGCGAGCGTCG
>JBDTNK010000073.1:0-9923 GCA_039933775.1 Chloroflexota bacterium
GGCGCACGCGGACTGGATCATCGACCTCGGCCCCGGCGCCGGCCACGATGGCGGCTCGATCGTGTTCGAGGGCACCCCGGCGGATCTCGTCGCCGGCCGCTCGACCCTGACCGGGCAGCACCTCGCCGTATACGTCGCGGCGTAATACCCCGCTGCGGACCCTCGCTGCGCTACGCTTTCCGGCATGACGATCGCAGCGGAGCCGCTCCGCATCCAGGGCCTCGCCAAGCAGTATGGAAGCGTGCAGGCGGTCCGGGGCATCGACCTCGCGGTATCGGCGGGGGAAGTCTTCGGATTCGTTGGTCCCAACGGCGCCGGCAAGTCGACGACGATCCGCTGCATCCTGGATCTCCTCCGCCCGAGTGCCGGTGAGATCCGCGTCTTCGGACGTGATCCGCGCCACGATGGCGCCGCTATCCGCGAGCGCCTCGCCTACGTACCGGGTGAGCTGCGCCTGCCCGAGCGAGTCACGGGCCGCCAGTTCCTGCAGTCCATCGGTCGTCTGCGCAGCCGCTTCGAACGCGGGCGGCTGGAGGAGCTGGCCGAGCGCTTCAAGCTCGATCTGGACCGCAACATCCGCCACCTCTCGAGCGGCAACCGTCGCAAGGTATCGGTCCTGAGCGCCTTTCTGTCCGATGCCGACCTGCTGATCCTCGACGAGCCGACCGGCGGCCTCGATCCGCTGATGCAGCACGAGTTCCTGCAGCTCGTGCGCGAGCGACGCGAGGCCGGTGCCACTGTTTTCCTCTCGTCGCACATCCTGTCGGAGGTGCAGAGCGTGGCGGATCGCATGGCCGTGCTGCGCGCCGGCAAGATCGTGGCTCAGGGGACGGTCAACGAGGTGCGCGGCCTGGCACGGCAGCGCGTCGAGATCTGGTTTGAGACCGATGCGCCCGAATGGCTGGGACGCCTGGCGGGCATCGGTGAACCGGCGGTCGATGGTCGTCGCTTCCGCGCCGTGCTGACTGGCTCGGCGAGGCCGCTGATCGACGCACTGGCGGGTCAGGCGATCAGCTCGATCCTGATCCAGGAGCCAGATCTCGAGGAGGCCTTCCTGGGCCTGTACGAGGAGCCGGACGAATGAGCGGACGCGCGTGGGAGCTACTGGCCGTTCCGCTGCGCGCCGCGCGCCGCGCGGGCCTGATCTGGGCCGTTAGCATCGCGGCGCTGATCGTCCTGACGGTGGCCTTCTACCCCTCGTTTCGCGACTCGGCCGGGTTGGATGACCTGATGGCCGAGATCCCCGAGCCGCTGGTCGATGCGTTCGGCCTCGCAGACTTCGGCACGCCGGCTGGCTTCCTGCGCGGCAACCTCTACGCCGTGCTGGTGCCGCTGCTGCTCGCCGTTGCTGGCGTGCTGCTCATGAACGGGCAGACCGCCGTCGACGAGGACTCGGGGCGCATGGAGCCCTATCTCGCGCAGCCGGTGACGCGCGCATCGGTCTTCCTCGGCCGGGTGGGCGGCGTGCTCCTGTGGCTGCTCGTCATTGGTGTCCTGATGCTCGCCGCCCAGCTGATCTCGGATGAGATCTTCGGGCTCGAAATCGCGACCGATCGCATCGTCGCCACGGTTGTCCTGTGCCTGTTGCTCGGCGTCCTGCACGCCGGCGTCGCCGCGCTCATCGCCGGCTGGACGGGACGCCCCGGGGTGGTGCTGGGCATCGGTATGGCGCTGGCCGTCGCCGGCTACGTGGTGATGGCCCTTTTCCCCATCAGTGACGTGCTCGCGCCGTGGCGGCACGTCTCGCCGTGGGACTGGGCGCTGGGCGGCGATCCGCTGACGAACGCCACCGAGGTTTGGCGGTACCTGGCGCTGGGCGTTCCGGCGCTGGTGCTCATCGGTCTGGGCGCCTGGACCTTCGGACGCAGGGACGTGCAGGCCGGCTGACCCTACGCGGCGTCGTCGGCGGCGGCAGGTGCGGTGACGTCCGGTGGGGTTGCGCTCCGGGTGGATAATCACCTGCAGGACGGTCGCGCACCCGAGCGCGGTCCGACAGATCGCCAAGCGTCGCACGCGACTACCTCTTTCTGAGGTCTGTGCCCATTCACGCCGGCGCTCCACACGGCGTGCCCATGCGGGCATGTCCTTGAGAGGAGCAGCGCGATGTTCGACCAGCGATTGGACCTCCAGGACCTCCAGCAGACTGATGTTCTCCTCAGATGGCCGTGGCTGGGCTGGGGAATCGACGGCGTGGAGGTCACGCAGGCAATCCAGTACTACGACAGCGCACGGCACCTGACCGACGCGGCAGATCGACAGCCGGACAACGCCGTCACCCAGATCGCGGGCAAGCCTGCCTGGGTGCGGGTCTACGTGCGCAGCAGCTGGTTCATGGGCGATATGCCCGGAGTCACCGGCACCATCACGGTTCGTCGCAGGCAGCTGGGCTTTCTCTGGCTGTCGGTCGGGACGTTGAACCCCCAGGCCCCCGGCGTCGTTACGGCGCGGCGCAATCCGGCGTACGCAACCGAGCGCGGCACGTTGGGCTACTCGCTCAATTTCATCATCCCGGCGTCCATGATGTGCGGCCACCTGCGGCTCGACGTCCACCTCGTGAGTCCAGGGGGCTGGGTCTCCGATCGCAAGATCTACATCGACGCGACGCTGCAGCAGACGCTTCGCATGGCGGGGATCATGGTCGGCTACAACGGTCCTTCCAGCGGCGCCGCGGGTGCGCCCAACGTCAATCTCCCCGCGCCGACGCTGGCCAACATGCAGACGACATCGGCCTGGACGTTGCTGACATTCCCCGTCCGCAGCGCGGCTACCTACCGAACCGCCGGCACGGTGACGTGGAACCTGCCGTTGACCGATGCGCCCAGTTGTTCGGGCTGCTGCACGCCGAACTGGGTCGCCCTCAACACCTCGGTGCAGCAGGTCCGGATCGCGGATGGCAACCGGACCGACGTCCTCTACTACGGCCTCATGGCAGCCGGCATCCCGATGGGTCCCATCATCGGTTGCAACAGTGGCGGCGTGAGCACGGGCGCCATCAACGACGGGGTCACGATGGCGCATGAGCTCGGCCACGCCTGTGCCCGGCCGCATTCGCCGTGCGGCACCGGAGGCGATCCGGCCTACCCAGCCTACGAGCCGTACGACCCGGCCGGTACGCCCATGGCCTCGATCGGGGAATACGGCATCGACATCAGCAACGGTGCGATCAAGTCGCCGGCGACATTCAAGGATTTGATGTCGTACTGTGGCCCGCGCTGGGTCTCGCTGTTCGTCTATGGTCGCCTGACGAACAACGTGCGGCTGGACCCGGTCAGGGTCTGCGAAGACCGTCCGTGGTGGCGAGATGAGATCCTGTACGAGCGGCAGCTGATTCCCGAGAAATGGCTCCCGGATCCGCCGCCGGAACCTCCCTGGTTGGAGCGCGTCGTGTCACCGCAACCGGTCATCTCCATCATCGGCGTTCTCCACGGCCCAGACGAGCTCGAGGTCCGGAGCGTGTTCCGGCTCGATGCCGAGAGCGAGGTCCCGAACGGTCGCGCGCTCGACATGCGGGCCGAGCTCTTGAACCGCGAGGGCCGCGTCGTGTCGAGTGGCGTGGTGCACGCCCTGCGTTCCTACGCCAACGGCGGGTGCGGATGCGACACCGGCGGCGATGCCGAACGCGAGTCCTATCCGCGATTGATCCAGGCGTTCCTCCCCGATGTCGAGCCTGGTGCTGAGCTGCGGATCCAGCATGGTGCAGAGCCGCTCTGGAGCCGCAAGGCATCGCAGCGACGCCCGAAGCTGGGCGAGGCGAGTGCCGAGCTCAGCGGGGACGAGCTCAGGGTGACCTGGGACATCGAAGCCAGTGGCGAGCAGGAGCCGGAGTGCTGGGTCCAGTATTCCGCCGATCGCGGGCAGACATGGCATGCGCTCGCGGCCGGCCTGCGCGGCGGGTCAGCGAACCTGGACGCCCGCGGCCTCCCGTCGGGACGCCTCAGCATCCGCCTGTTGGTGAGTGACGGCTTCCACACCGCGACATCTCGCTCGCTCAGCATCACCATGCCGCCCCGGCCGGCCGAGGCGAGCATCCTCAGTCCGCGGGACGGCCAGACGTTCGCCGCCAATAGCCCGATGCGGCTGTGGGGAGCGGCGACGACCGGGAACGGCGAGCCTGTCGACGACGAAGCGGCGCGCTGGAGCGTGGACGGCGATGAGATCGCCCGGGGATTCGATGCGTTCGTCGAGGCGCCCAAGCCCGGCGAGCATCGCGCCATGCTGACCGTCGAGACGCGCGAGGGAAGCGTCGAGACGCAGGTCGCGTTCTCAACCGTCGAATTCGGCGAGGAGCGCGATGAGGAGGCGCCGATCGGGTGAGCGCAACGCCCAACGCAGAGCGGAAGGGAGACCCCGGCCCTGCGGCAGTACGCCGTAGGGCCGCTCTGCTCCACCTTGCGAGACAGCCGGAGGATCGGCAGCGTGGCCAAGGCGAAGCGTATCCGCCAGGCGGTTGTGATCATCCACGGGATGGGGGAGCATCGACCGCTCGACACCCTGAACCAGTTCATCGGGTCAGGACTGCAGCCGGTTGAGGGCAAGCGCCGCTTCTATTCGCGCCCGGACCAGGTGACGAAGTCCTACGAATCCCGGCGCTATCTCGCGCCGCGTCAGCCGCCAAATCCCGCCCAGCGCGGCGTGTACGAGCAGACCGAGTTTTACGAGTATCACTGGGCGCACCTGATGCAGGGCAACAAGCTCAGCGACCTGTGGCCCAGCTTCAGCCGCATGCTGCTCCGCTGGCCGTGGGCCGTGCCCGAGGGGCTGCGCGTGGTGTGGGCGCTCTTCTGGGCCCTGCTCATCCTGTCTGCGATCTTCTTCGTCATCGGCCCGGGCCGCCAGCTGAACCTGACGGGCAATCCGGTGGAGGACCTGCTGCGACCGATCATCGGCATCGGTCTGTTCGGTGTCGTCCTCACCTATCTGCTGGTCACCGTGTTGGGCAGTTGGGTGACGTCGAGCTTCGTCGACGTGGTGCGCTATCTCGACACATCGCCGCGCTCCTACCAGGTGCGACGCGATATCCGCGAGGGCATCGTGGCGCTGCTGCGTGGTCTACACGAGTCGGACTCGAAGTACCAGCGCATCATCGTCGTCGCGCACAGCCTCGGGTCCTACATCGCCTACGACGCGATCAGCTACCTCTGGGGACAGCTCAACGACAAGCACGCCGGCAAGCTCGACGGAGCAAGCCCGCCAGCTGGTTTGGCGGAGCTCGAGGCAGCCGCGTTTGCGCTCAACCGAGCGACACCCGACGCGCTTTCCGCCGCCAGGACCCGGTATCGTGCCGCGCAGCGTGCTCTCTGGTTGGGCGTTCGCGCATACGGCAATCCGTGGCTCATCAGCGATCTGATCACGCTTGGGAGCCCCATGTACTTTGCCGACCGGCTCTACACCAAGAACCGATCAGACTTTGACGAGCGCGTGGCGCGCCGCGAGCTGCCGACCTGCCCGCCGCAACCGGACGAGCGCCCGAAGCAGGACCCGGACAAGCCGCCCGTCTACTCCTACCGCGATCCGGCGACGCGCCGCCGCGTGCTGTACCACGGCGCGCCGTTCTCGGTGGTGCGATGGACGAACATGTGGTTTCCAGCCCGCGCGCGCTTCTTCGGTGACTGGTTCGGCGGCCCGCTGTCCCCGCTCTACGGAAACGGGATCGAGGACATCAGCCTTCCGGGCGATGGCTGGACGAGTCACGTGCCGGCGTGGGCGCACGCGCGCTACTTCAGCTTCCCGGAGCACAGCGCCACGACGTCGGTGACGACGTATCTGCGCAGCGCGATGGAGCTCGATTCCGGCTCGTGGCTGCCGATCACGCCCGGCGAGCTACCACCTGATGCCACGTTGGCATAGCGTGACTGCTCGAAGCTACGCGGGTTCGTCGGGCGCGGGGAACAGGACGGGCAGCTCGGCGGCGACGTGCGAGGCGTGGACCATGACCCAGCGCATCGCCGTTGCCAGGACCACACACATCGTCACGACCGCCACCGCGATCGCGATCCAGAACGGCGCGTCAAGGGCGAGCGCCACGACCACGACCAGCACGCCGGTCAGCAGCGACACGATCAGCTCCACCATCCCGATCGTGGTCGCGAGCCCGTGCCCGAGGTCCTGGAGTGCGGAGCGCTCCAGCGTCGCAAACCCGTAGTTGCGGTACACGCTGGCCGGATCGTCGTGGTACCCGGTGATGAAGTACGGTGCCACGGCCGGCGCCATCTCCACATAGGCGTGCCGGATGCGATTCATGCCGTGCATCGCCCGCAGGTCGTCGAAGTTGCAGCCCGCCACCCGGAAGAAGGTGGCCAGGCCGATGATGATGTCGAAAGCGAGCACCACCGCGGAGATCGCCAGAAAGGTGCGGTCGAAGGCCATCCCCTGCGACAGCAGCGCGAGGCCAACGAACGACATCGACAGGAAGGCGAGAAACATGCCGGCGCGCGTGAACGCTTCGTTGTAGGCCAGAGACCGCTGCGAGAGCAGGCTCCAGTGCTCGGTGTTCAGGATCTGGAGGGCGCGCGGATCGTCCAGCCCTTCTGGCTCGGGCGCATCGGTGCTTGAAGAAGTTGGCTCAGGCATGCGTCCATTGTTGAGGATGCGGGGGTAAGGTGCTTGCGTCTGCTCCACCATGGCGGTGTTCTCAGCGCAGCGTGATGCGGCGATTCGGAGGCTCGCCTTCGGGCCCGATCTCGACCAGCGCCCAACCCGGCAGTCCCTCGCGCCCACGTTCCGCGGTCAGAATCTCGGTGATCCGTTCGATGAGCACGCGCGCCTCGTCCCGCCCTTCACTGGGCAGATCGGCGACCAGGACGGCGAGCCGGCGCGTGATGAGCTCCTCCGCGATCACCGGACCCAGGCCCTCGCGGTCGCGACGGACGAGCTTTTCGGCATTGGTCAGGCCCTGCCGCTCGAGGGCGCGGATCATGCGTCGGATCTTCGTCGCCTCGGCATCGGGCAGCTGTTGGATCCAGGTCGGCGGCGGGGGAGCCTTCGGCTCGGGGGTTGTTGACTTCGCCTTCGCCTGCCTGGCGCGTCCGGTCTTCGGCGGCCGGATCGGGGTGACCTTCGAGGTCCGCGCACCGGGAATTGCGGCGCGCACGTCTTTGAGCGTGTCATACGGTCCGTGCAGCAGCTCCTGCCCGAACTCGTTGTGCTGCGTCGTGTCGACGAGGTACCACCCGATCCCGGCTTCGCGCACCTCGAACCGTTCATCGGCTGTCCGGTAGCTGCCGGCGGCCTGCCGGATCAGCTTGTCGGCGTCTCCGGCATCGGCTTGCGGCTTCTTCGGCTTCGGCATGGACCGATTGTGCACGCTACGAGCGCGGAGGGCTGAGGTGGGAATGCTCGACGCACTCTCGGCGGGTCGGCTGAGCGATATGCCAGCGAGACTGGCCGCATGGCGGCGCAGGCCGGCTCTATTGGTCGGGGAGCTAGCCGCGCTAGCGTCCCGACGAACGAACCGGCGTTTCGATGCCGCTCGTCGTCAGTTGGCCATTGTGGCTGGCATCAGCCAAACTCAGCCGGACTCAGCCGGACTCAGCCGGCGCGGGCCGGTACCTTACTTGCGCTTCTTGCTCGGCGCAGCGACCGGGGGATTGTCGAGCGCTTCGTCGACGGCGCGGCGGGCCTTGAAGGCGGAACCGAACGAACGCGCCGAAGGCGCACCATCGGGCTCTTCGCGGTAGTACCAGGATCGGTCGGTGGGCACGAAGAAGATTTCGTGGCCGCGGTGCTCGATCGGCGCTTGCGCCTCAGGAACGATCTTCGCGGCGGCTCGGCTGATGACCGGATCGGAGCAGCGACCGCATCGGGAAGTCATCAGGCCGTGGGGGCAGGTTCTGCAGGCGGCGCAGTGTTCGGGTGCGAAGCCATGCAGGCATTGGGAGACCATGGGAGTACCTTTACAAGGTCTTCAGCGTACTCGGATTGGGCGGCGGCTGCCGGTTCGGCGCGCGATGTGCGAGAAGATAGCGGCATGACAACCGAGATGGCCGAGCCGGCCACGAACGATTTCGAGGCATTGGGACTGGTCGAGGCACTGCTCGATTGCCTCGTCGAGCTCGGCTACGAGGAGCCCACGCCGATCCAGGCCGAGGCCATCCCGCCGTTGCTGGCCGGGAGCGACCTGCTGGCCGAGGCGCCCACCGGCACGGGCAAGACCGCCGCCTTCGCGCTGCCGCTGCTGCAGAACCTGGCCGAGTCCGCGCCCGGCGCGCCGGCCGCCCTGATCCTGGTCCCGACCCGCGAGCTGGCGATGCAGGTCGCGCAGGCGGTGAATCGGTATGGGCGGGGGATCGGGGTGCAGGTCGTGCCGGTCTACGGCGGCCAGGCCATCGGACAGCAGCTGCGCGGCCTGCAGCGCGGCGTTGACGTGGTCGTGGCCACGCCGGGGCGTGCCGTCGACCATCTCACGCGCGGCTCACTGCACCTGGACCGGGTCCGCTACGTGGTGCTCGACGAGGCGGACGAGATGCTCGACATGGGGTTCGCCGAGGATCTCGAGGCCATCCTCGCGGCAGCCCCGAGCGACCGCCAGACGGCGCTCTTCTCGGCCACGATCTCGAACGGCATCGCGCGCATCGCGCAGCGCCACCTGCGCAACCCGGTCCGCGTCACGATCGCGCGAGCGGCGAAGGCCGGCGGCGAGGGCCAGCTCGTACGCCAGGTGGCGTACGTCGTGCCGCGCAGCCATAAGCTGGCTGCGCTGACGCGGCTGCTCGACGTCGAGACGCCGACATCGGTCCTTGTCTTCGCGCGCACCCGGCTGCAGGTGGACGAGCTGACCGAGGCGCTCACCGGGCGCGGCTACGACACCGCGGCGCTGCACGGCGGGCTGGCCCAGGAGCAGCGCGACCGGGTCATGGCGCGCTTCCGTGATGGCGCGGTACAGGTCCTGGTTGCCACCGATGTCGCCGCCCGTGGCCTCGACATCGAGAACGTCAGCCATGTCGTCAACTACGACGTACCCTCCTCGCCCGATACCTACGTGCATCGCATCGGCCGCACGGGGCGCGCCGGGCACAAGGGGACCGCGGTGACGCTCGTCGAGCCACGCGAGCATCGGCTGCTGCGCAACATCGAGCGGCTGCTTGGCAGACCGATGGAGCTCGCCCGGCTGCCGACCGTCGCCGACCTGCGCGCTCGGCGCATGGAGCTGCTCCACGCATCGGTGCGCGAGGCGCTGCTCGAAGACGGCCTTGAGCGCTATCGGGCGGTGATCGAGCCGCTGGCCGATGAGTTCGACCTCGTCGACGTTGCGCTGGCCGCCGCCCGCGTGGCGGATGCCGCCACCGGCGGCGTCGCCGATGAAGAGCCGGAGCTGCCCGAGGCGCGCCTCCCGACCGGTGGTGCGGAACGCGCGGCTGCCGGCCGCGGGGGAGCGGATCGGCCGCGTGGCGCGCGCGTGTTCAGTGGCGGCGACCGCGGCGGCCCGCGCGGATTCAGCGGCGGTGACGGGATGACCCGGCTCTTCATCGGTGGCGGGCGGGAGAGCGGCCTGCGGCCGGCGGATATCGTCGGCGCGATTGCCAACGAAGCGGGTATAGCCGGCCGGGCGATCGGAGCGATCGAGATCGCGGACCGATACGCCCTGGTCGAGGTGCCCACCGAGACGGCAGACCAGGTGATACGCGCGCTCAACGGCGCGAGCATTCGCGGGCGCCGCCTTCCCGTACGACGCGAGCGCGACACTCCCACGTGACGTGGGGCCGTGCGTGCGACGGTTGGGGGTGGCACGCGGTTGACTGGGGTTCGTGGGGGGGCCTTGGCCAACCACACTGGCCAAATAGCCAGGGAGTCGCTGCTCCTCCGTCCAACTGCCACTTAGGCTAGCCTGCGGACGGAGGAATGGCGCAATTCCGCCGTTGCATCGTCCGTTGGCCAGCGTGGCTGGCATGAGTGCGGATTGCATGGCTGGCATGAGTGCGGATTGC
>JBDTNK010000074.1:0-9379 GCA_039933775.1 Chloroflexota bacterium
AAAGATGCCGTGCAGGCGCTGCGGGTTGGCGCGCTGGAAGACGTTGTAGATCAGCACCATCAGGAAGAAGCCCGCGACGCCACCGATGATCGGCGATCCGACGAGCGGCAGCAGCACCTTGCCCACGATGCCGTCGATGTTCCACGAGCTGACGCCGACCGCGGCGAACGACGCCCCGAGCAGGCCGCCGATGAGCGCGTGGCTGCTGGAGCTGGGGATCCCGAGCCGCCAGGTGAGCAGGTTCCAGGCGATCGCGCCGAGGAGCGCCGCGGCAACCACGGTCTGATTCGCATCGGTCGTGTGCACGATCCCCGAGCCAACCGTCTTGGCCACCTCGGTACCGACCAGCGCCCCACCGAAGTTCGCCGCTGCGCTCATCGCGATCGCGATGCGCGGGCTCAGCGCGCGGGTCGCGACGCTGGTGGCGATGGCGTTCGCGGTGTCGTGGAAGCCGTTGATGTAGTCGAACAGCACCGCCAGCGCGATGACGGCGACGAGCAGCAGCGTGAAGCCTTCGGGCAGCATCGATGTGTATCGGTCTAGCGCTTGGTGCGAGCCGTCACGCGTGCTTGACGAAGATGCGCTCGACGACGTTGGCCACGTCCTCGCACGCGTCGATCGTCTCCTCCAGCAGGTTGTAGACGTCCTTCCACTTGATCACGTTCATCGGGTCTTCGCCGTTCGAGAAGAGGCTGGCGATGGCGCGCCGCGTGATTCGGTCCCCGTCGTTCTCGAGCCGATGGATCTCGATCCAGTAGGGCTCCAGCTTCTTGAAATCGGTCAGGTGGCGCATCGCGGCCACGATCTGCTCGCACTGGCGGACGATGATGTCCGCCTGCTCGCTCGCCGCCGGCGTCGGATCGGTGACGCCGTACAGGACGCAGGTGTCGGCAACCTCCTCGATGAGGTCGATGACGTCGTCCAGGCGGCTGATCAGCGCATGGATCTCCTCCCGATCGAATGGCGTGACGAACGTCTTCTCCAGCCGATGACCGATGTCGTGGCTGATCTCGTCGCCGCGGTGCTCGAGATCGATCAGCTGGCTCGCCAGCCGCTCCCGCTCGCCGTAGTTCTGGAAGAGGCTCTGCAGCAGACGCGCGCCGGCGAGCACGTTCTCGGCGTCGGTCACGAAGAGCTCGACGAACTTTTCGTCGCGCGGGATGAAGTTCAGACGCATCGGTCCTCCGGACGGGCGGTGGCTGGCGAGCAGCTCAGGGTGGGCGACGACAGCCTACGCGGTTTTTGCGTTCGCGCGCGTGGCTTGCGCGATGGCGCAGAATGGCGCCGATGACCGACACCGAATTTGCGCACGACCCGGACCATCTGCTGCATCGCGAGCACCAGGCCTGGGACGAGCTGTGGGGCCTCGTCCGCAGCCTCACCCCCGAGGAGCGCGAGCGGCCCGGCTACTTCGCCGACGACAATTGGTCGGTCAAGGACATGCTTGCCCACATCGGCACCTGGATGGCGCAGGCGGCCGCGGTCATCGCGCAGGTTCGCGCAAATACGCACCGTCCCGAGGAGCTCGACATCGACGCCATGAATGCGCAGTTCCTGGCCGCCATGCGCGACATGTCCTGGTCGACCGTCGAGACGCAGGCACTCGCCGCCCGGGGCCAGATGCTCGGCGCGCTGCGCCAGCTCACCGATCCCGACGAAGTGTCCGAATCGTGGGTCCGCAAGTCCGGCCCCGACCATTACGACGAGCACCTGCCGCGCCTGCGTGAATGGGTTGCGGAGCTCCACGCCTAGGTCGCGTCAGGTCGGGCGTTCTGGATCGCGTGGAATGCCCTCGCCCTGGCGAGCCATGGCGTCCTCGTCTTCGCCCATCTGCTCACGCGTGCCCTCGGGCACGTTGGCCACGTCGCCCTCGGTCATCTCCGGGTCGTGGCTCAGGTCCTGTGGGTCTTTGCGCTGGTCGGTCATCGCTTCCTCGTCGTGCGGCTGAGTGGGCAAGCGTCGAGCACAGATCGTGCCGTCACGCGATCGCCGCGTAGGATTGGTCGCATGAGCGACTTCATCCCCGAAACGACCGACCTGCTGCGACGAACCCCCGAGCTGCTCCGTGTACTGCTCACCGACCTGCCGGACAGATGGACGGCTACCCCCGACACGGCCGATGGCTGGCGCCCGCGCGATGTCGTCGGACATCTCATCACCGGCGAGCTCAACAACTGGATCGAACGCACCGGGCGCATCCTCGATGCCGGCACCTCGCGGCCATTCGACACGTTCGACCGTCTGGCGATGCGCGACCGCAACAGCGACGCGACGCTGAACGAGCTGATCGAGCGGTTCGCGGAGCTCCGGACGCGAAACCTCGCGCGGCTGGGCGAGCTCGTCGCGGAATCGGACCTCGACCGGCGCGGCCTGCACCCATCGCTGGGCGAGGTGACGCTCCGGGAGCTGCTAGCGACGTGGGCCGTGCATGACCTCGATCACATCGGTCAGATCTTCGCCGGCCTTGCCGGCTCGCATGACGCTGACGTCGGACCGTGGAAGGCGAACCTGGGGATGCTGCTGCGTCGCGAGAATCCGTCCGCGGTGGCCGGCTGATGGTCGTGAGCACCAAAGCTCCGAGTGCGGCCAGCGGGCTGCTCCTCCTCGCTGACATCGGCGGCTACACCTCCTTCCTGCGCGCCGTCGAGGAGGCCCACCGGAAGGATGCCTTTGCCGGCGGCGCGGTCCCGCCGGCCTACGCGCTGGTCTCCAGCCTGCTCGACGGCATCGTCGAGGCCATCGTCCCGCCGTTCACGCTTTCGAAGCTCGAGGGCGATGCGGTCTTCGCCTGGGCCGAGGAGGCCGAAGATCTGCCCCGAGGGCCTGCGCTGCTGGCGTGCCTCGCCGCGTGCCACGCCGATTTCCGGCATCGGCTCGAGGGCGTCAGCGAGGTCTGGACCTGCCGCTGCGATGCCTGCGCGCGGGTGGATGCGCTGGAGCTGAAGTTCGTCCTGCACGCCGGAGCGTTTGTGGTGCAGTCGATCGCGGGCAGAACCGAGCTCGTCGGGCCCGAGGTCGTCATGGCGCATCGCCTCCTCAAGACCGGAGCGGCTGCGCTGTTCGGGCATGGTGCCTACGCGCTGATGACCGATGCGGCGGCACGCCGCTTCGACGTACCGACCGCGGGCTCGCTGTTGCTGGTGGAGACGATCGAGCACTATCCGCCGGTCGATCTCCACGTCTTCTCGCTGCTCGATTCGGCCGCGGCCTGAGCCCCTGTCGGTCGTTGCGGGGAGGATCCATCTGCCGTCGCCGGCTGAGCGATGCTCCTCAGGCGACCGGAAGCCTGAACCAGAACCGCGTCGTACCGGCCGTCGAGCTGACGCCGACGTCGCCGCCCGCGTTCTCGACGAGCTCTTTCACGATCGCGAGCCCGATGCCCGCGCCGCCGCTCGCGCGATCGCGCGATGGATCGGCGCGATAGAAGCGCTCGAAGAGATGCGGCAGATGCCGCGCGGGAATCGTCGTTCCGGGATTCGTGACCGAGGTTGTCACGGCGTCATGCGCACGTTCAGCACGGACGCGGATCCAGCCTCCGGCCGCGGTGTACCGCATCGCATTCTGGAGCAGGTTCGCCAGCGCCTGCGCCACGTGATCGGGATCGGCCGCCACTGCGACGGCCCCTGGTGGCAGCTCGAGCTCGAATGACACACCGCGGGCGATGGCGGTCGGGCGCGCCAGCTCGACCGTTGCGCGGACGACCTGTGCGACATCGGCGCGAACCCCGTGGGATGGACGCTCGATCCCCGCATCCGCGAGGTCGTCGAGCGACGCCGAGAGACGCACCAGGCGCTCCGCCTCCTCCCACAGCGACTCGAAGATCGCGCGATCCGCGGCGAGGACACCGTCGCGCAGCCCCTCGAGATAGCCCTTCAGATTCGTCAGCGGCGTACGCAGCTCGTGCGCCGCGTTCATGATCAATTCCCGGCGCCGACGTTCCTGGTCCGCAAGGCTGCTCGTCATCGCGTTGAACGAATCCGCGAGGCTGATGAGTTCATCCGGTCCTCGACGCTCCACCCGAGCAGCGAGGTCACCGGACGCAATCCGTCGAGCCGCTCGCGTCATCTCACGCAACGGCTGCGCGATCCGCTGTCCGACGACGGCTGCCAGCAGGGCTGCCATTAGGACCGATGCCGCCGCCGCGATCGCGAGCACGGCGAGCACCGTTGATCCGAACATCGCTTCGGCATCAGCAGACGTTTCGCCGAGGCTCGACATGAGATCCATGAAAAGCCGTCCACCGATGACCGCGATCCCGATCGAGATGATCGTGATGGCAACGACGGCCACGGCCAGCGCCGCGATCGCGATTCGCGCGGCGATCCCCGAGCCGAGGAGCCGGTTCACGGCGTTGCCCCCACACCGGCCGCTCGATAGCCGACGCCGCGCACCGTCGCGATGTACGTAGGCCGCGCCGGGTCGTCGCCCAGCTTGGCTCGCAGCCGGCGCACGTGTGCATCGATGCTGCGGTCGAGCACGTCGCCGTCATCGGTCCCGTGAATCGCGTCGAGGAGGTGTTCACGTGTCAGGACGCGGCCATCGCCCTCGAGCAGCACGGCGAGCAGCGCCAGCTCGACCCGCGTCAGCGAGAGCGGCACGCCGTGGAGGAGCGCCTCCTGGCGCTCGATGTCAACGGTCAGAGAGCCCCGGGTGATCGTGCCGCGCGCGGGGCGATCGGCCGTGCCGGGGTGCGGCGGGCGCAGCAGGCGTTGGACACGCAGAACAAGCTCCGCGGGGGAGAAGGGCTTCGTGACGTAGTCGTCCGCACCCTCGAGGAGCCCGGCGATTCGGTCCTGCGCCGCGCCACGGGCCGAGAGGATGAGGACCGGCGTGCGATCTCGCCGCCGAATGGCCCGCAGGATTGCCATGCCGTCCACCTGGGGCAGCATGAGGTCGAGGATGACGAGGGCCGGCTCGTCGAGGGCGAGCGCGGCGAGGGCCGCATTGCCATCGTGCGCGGCAACGACACGGTATCCCTCGCGCTCGAGGTAAACGCGGACGAGCTGCGCGATTTTCGCGTCGTCGTCGACGACGAGGATGGGGCGCGTCGAACGATTCACTGCCTCCATCGTACGAGGGACCGCCAGCGGCGCGTCGGTGCGCCGCCGGCGGTCATCGGGCTCAGTGTCCGTTGGGCACGCGATTGACGGTGCACACGAAGTACTTCACCGGCGTCGTCCCGATGCTGAGCAGGCCGGCGTCGGCGTACGCGAAGATCTGCGCGTCGCTGGTCAACTGCATCGGCGTCGTGTTCCAGGTGATGGGCAGGACCATCCAGCGGCCACCGTTGAAGTCGCGATCGCCTGGCTTGGCCTCTGCGACGTTGATCAGGCCGTCGCCGAGCGCGTAGATCCGGTCGAACGACTGCTCGGGCGCACCCGTGCCCGAGAGGTCGGTCGGCGTGGCGATCGTCCGGTATCGGGCTCCGTCGATGTAGAACGAGAGACTGGGCGGTCCACCCGCGGCGGCGGCGCTGACAGAGAGCGTCAGCAGCGTTGCGGCGGCGAGGAGAGCGGCAAGGGACCTTCGCATGGATCTTCCTCCAGGTTCGGTTTCGGCAACTGCCGTGGACTGAACCCTCGCGTCGCTTGGTGACGGTTCGATGACCGTTGCGTGACGGTTGCGTGACGTGGAGGCCGCGCGTCAGCCGGAGCGGTGTACCGTCGATCGAGACGCTCAGCCAACTGGGCGGACCGTGGGCGCTCAGCTCGGAGCGCTGCCTGGCGATTCGCGTTCTCGGCCGGCGGCGCGCAGCACTCGCATGGCGCGAAGCGTGTTCCATCGGCTCGGCTCGCCCTCACGTTCGCCGGTCTCGAGCTCGAGCTGATCGGGGTGCGGGTTCTCGAGGAGCCATCGGCCGTCCGCATCGCGCTTCGACTCGACGATGCTGAGCGCTTCGGCGGCCCGCTCGTCGCCCAATGCGTCCGCGACGCGCAGATAGTCGAGCGCTCGCAAGAGGTCGTAGTGATAGCCAGTCGGGAACGAGAGCCGGGTGAACGCCGGGTCGATGATCTCGCCCGTCGACAGCCGGCGCAGCAGGCCGCGCCGGAGCAGGTACTCCTGCCCGCGCCGCCGCGCCATGTTCGCCTGGACCGTGCCGCCGGTTGTTCGCTCGTACTCCAGCAGCCCCTCGAGCACGTTGATCGTCGTGTGAAATGACCCTACGGTCGCGCCGTTCTCCTGCTCGCAGTTCCATCCACCATCGGCCATCTGCTCGCCCAGGAGCCGGTCGACGACGCGCTGCACGTCCTGCCCGAAGTAGGCGCCCACCGCCGCTACCCTGCCGTTGATGCAGGGCTCGACCTCGCCGACGAAGAACGGGTTGTCGTCCCACCAGTGCCAGGTGACCCGGTCACGCACCAGCGCGACCGCGCGACGAGCCTGGTCATCGTGCGGATCGAGACCCATCTCTCGCAGCCAGAGCAGCGTCATCATGCAGGTCCACTCGGGGTTCGTCGGATCGCCGCCCCATTGGCCGTCAGGTGTTTGAGCGGCCAGCAGCTGCGAACCGCATCCGACGGTCCCGATCCTCGCACGCTCGCGCACGATGTCGTGGGCGGGGGCATCGGTCAGATCACGGAGCACCTGCCAGCGAATGGCGGGGTCGGCGTCGAGCAGCCAGTCGATGACGTTCACGTCGTCCTCAAGCGAGCTGCTCACGCAGGAACTTCACCGTCCGCTCGTACGCGACGCCGGCCGCGTCCGCGTCGAACTCGGGCCGATCTGCCTCGATGAACCAATGCCGTGTGCCCGGGTAGACGTGCGCCGCGCTGCCCTCACCGAGCTTGGGCGTCAGCTGCGCCACCTCGGCGGAGTCGTCGAATTCGTCGAGCTCGGGGAAATGGCCCAGGTACGCGACGCCACTCGGCGGCTCGAAGATGCCCGGGTAGAAGCCGACGAAGGCAACGACCTCGCGCCTGGCCTCGGCCAGATCGTGCCCGTATCCAGCGCCCATGCTGAGACCGATGACCGCTGCGCGGTCCCCACGGACGTCAGGCCGCCCCAGGAGATGATTAAGCGCCGCCTCGGCGGTCGCCGCGATGCGCTGCTGATTCAGTGTTCCGCCGTTGGCGCTTCCGTCGCCCACGGCGCGCAGGAACGCCTCCGCGTCGTCAGGCGTGGTCAGCACCGTGCCGGCGTACAGGTCCGGCGCCATGACGGTGAACCCGTCGCCAGCCAACCGATCCGCGAAGTCAGCGATTGCCGTGTTGAGGCCCCACCACGGATGCAGCAGCAGGATCGACGGTCCGGGGGATGCGCCAGCTGGTGCAACGCGAGCGGCGGCGTCTCCAGCGGTTGTCGTGAACGTGATCGTTTGTCCCATGCGTCTCACGATAGGCAGTTGAGTGACATCCACTGTCATGATTTACAGCCGGCTGCTCTAGGCGCCCGCGTCATTCCCCGACAACCGCGAAGGTTGCGCGGCCGGCCGGTCGATACGTCTGGAGCGCCACCCCGGTCGAGGTCGATCGCGACTCGACAAGTTCCAGGTTGTGCGTCGGGCCATGCTCCGGGAAGAGTCGTAACCCATCGCCCACGACGACCGGATAGATCCGCAGGTTGAGCTCGTCGACGAGGTCGCGCTCGAGCAGCCAGCGGAGCAGTTCGCCGCTGCCGTGGACCTGGAGCTCTCGCCCGGGCTTCGCCTTGAGCTCGCGCACCACCACCTCGACGTCGCTCTCGATGACGTGGGTGTTCTGCCACGTCGGGTCCTTGAGTGTGGTGGACGGCACGTACTTGGGCAGGATGTTGATGCCGTGGGAGACCGGATCGCCCGCGTCGTGGAGCGGCCAGTACGGCTCCCAGATCTGCCAGGTCTTGCGTCCGAGGAGCAGAGCGTCAGCGCGCTCGAACATCGAGGTCAGGAACGGCCACATCTCCTCGTCCGCGTACGCCGCGGTCCAGCCGCCGCGGTCGAACCCGCCGCGCCGGTCCTCGTCGGGCCCTCCGGGGCCCTGGTACACGCCGTCCACGGTCAGCATCATCGAAGCAATCAGCTTCATGGTCGTCGCTCCTTCGCATCAGGGTTGATGATGGTCAGACCACCCGACGAGCTGCAATTCATCGGACGACACTGCATGCGGCCTTCGCCGCCGCCGCAGGCCGCACATGGCGCGAATCAAGATGACGGCCGTGTGGGATTCCAGCCCCCGCTCACGACAACGCGAATGGGCCGACGCGCTGGCCTACTACGCAAGGGCCGCGAGCAATACGTGGTTGACGCGCTGGTCGGTGCCTCGAGGTTCAGGACAGCTGCAGCAGTCGTCGAAGGTCCGTGACGGCATCGACGAGCGAATCGGGCAGGTGCGCAGAGGCATCTGAGAGCTCGCGGCTGGCCTTCCCCCGACTGCGATCAGCAGGTGGGGATGCCGGTCGCGGAGAGCTGCTACTACTGCCGCCGCACCCGCGACGTCTTCGGCCGTCGGGACGCCGATGACAGCCGCTCGAGCATGCGCCTGTTGGACGGCTGTGACCCATGATCTGATTGGGACATCCGGCCCGAGGTAGGTCGCGCTTACCCCATTGCGGCGAAGGGCTGTGGCGAACCCCAGGGCAGGCAGCTCATGGCGGGAGCCGGGAGGAAGCCCCACCAGCACCGCCGCATCGCCGGTGCCTGCGCTTCCGGCTGCGTCAAAGGCCATCCCGAGTCGTCGTAATGCCGCGGCGCTGGCGGCATGCTCACCCGCGACGTCGACCTCGCCGCGCGCCCAGGCGTCGCCGAGTGCCACGAGGGCTGGATAGAGATGGTCGTCGACCATTCGCTCGAAGCTTCCCATCGCGAAGATGTCGTCCAGTGCGCGTTCGAGGGCCGGCCCGTCGATCCGGGCGGCGGCCTCCACCAGGCGTCTGGATCGCTCGGTCGGCGGTAGCGGGTCGATGGGTTGCGCAGCCACCGCCGGCAGGGAGAAGTGTCTGGCATGCGTGGAATTGATGTTCGCCGCAGCCTGTCGCGGCGACCATCCGTCCGCCACCAGGGTGCGCATCGCTCGGAGACGCCCGATGGCGGCATCGTCATAGATCCGATATCCCGCCTCAGTGCGTAAGGGCGCCACGATGCCGTACCGGCGCTCCCAGGCGCGCAGCAGGGCGATGCTGACCCCCGTCCGTTGTGCGGCCTCTTTGATCGTGTACATGCTGTGTCGAAGCATACCATGGACAAACAGTTGACAACGCCATGGCGATGAGCTTACGCTAGCAGTTATGACTGAACAAACCCTAGACACACATGAGCCCGACCTGGACCTCATCGCTCGAGTCCGGGATGGCGACGCGAGCTCGCTTGGCGCTCTCTACGATCGCCACAGTCCCATCGCATTTCGCATCGCGCTGTCCATCGTCCACGATCGCGGTCGGGCGGAGGACGTCGTGCAGGAGGCGT
>JBDTNK010000075.1:0-9288 GCA_039933775.1 Chloroflexota bacterium
GGTTCGGGCTCCGAGGGAGATCGAAGCTCCGCGTCCCACAGCATCATCTCCTCGACGAGCTGGACCTCGGAGCTGAAGAGCGCGCCCACGCTCTCGCCACGGTGGATGCGCGCGATCGCCTCGCCGAAGAGCGGCGCGACGGAGAGGACCGTGATCCGGTCGCGGTTCGCCTCCGCGGGCAGCGGAATGGTATCGGTCACGATGACCTCCACGATGGGGCTGGCCTCGATGCGCTCGAGCGAGGTGCCGGCGAAGACGCCGTGCGTCGCGCACGAGTAGATCGCCCCCGCCCCATGGCTCTCGAGCGCGATGACCGCCTCCATCAGCGAACCGCCGGTCGAGATCTCGTCGTCGATGACCACTGCGGTCTTGCCGGCCACGTCGCCGATGATGTTCATCAGCTCGGTCTTGTCGGCGTTCCCGACACGCCGCTTCTCGACGATCGCGAGCGGGGCCTGCAGCAGCTCGGCGAAGCCGCGCGCCCGCTTCGCGAAGCCAAGCTCGCTGACGACGACGACATCGGGCAGGTCCTTGGCGCGGATGTACGCCGCGAGCAGGTTGACGGCGGTCAGCTCGTCGACCGGGATGCTGAAGAAGCCCTGGATCTGGCCCTGGTGCAGGTCCATGGTCAGGACGCGGTCGGCGCCGGCCACGGTCAGCATGTCGGCGATCAGGCGCGCAGTGATCGGCACGCGCGGCTGGTCCTTCTTGTCGGAGCGCCCGTAGCTGTAATACGGGATGACCGCGGTGATGCGGCCGGCCGAGGCGCGCTTGAAGGCGTCGATCATGATCAGCAGCTCCATGATCGACTGGTTCACCGGGCGGCTCGTGGGCTGCACCAGGAACACGTCCTGCTCGCGGACGTTCTCCATCACGCGAACGAAGATGTTCTCGTTCGCGAACTGGAAGACCTCGACGTCTCCCATGCGCGTCTTCAGATAACGGCAGATGTTCTCCGCCAGCTCGCGGTTGGCGTTGCCGGCGTAGATGCTGAACTCGTCCGCGTACAACGGCTGGCTCCCGGGGCGATCTGGCCTGACCGATTCTAGCCGTCCGCCACCACGTGCGTAGCCTCCGCGGCGGGGGCACCGCGATCGTCCGCTCGCCGGATCCGATCGAGAGCGGCGCGCGCACGATCCGGATCCTCGAGCGCCGAGCGCCAGCCGGCGTGCTCGAGGCGGTTCCGCGCGGCCTCCAGCTCGTGGCCGCCGACGAGGTCCTCGCCAAGCAGGCGCCCGACCCACCAGACCCGCGATGCGACCGGATTCGGCCAGTACGGGTCGCGGTCCAATGCCAGCAGCTGCTGCGCGAGCCCGCGCGCCCGCTCGACCTCCTCGTCGGCCAGCGCCAGGAGGATGCGCAGCACGAGAATCGATGCCTCCTCGCCCGGGTCGGACTCCGGCATCCCGGCGGCCGCCTCGTTGGCGAGCTGTTCGGCACCGCGCCGGTCGCCGTCGAAGAGCGCGACCGTGCCGAGTGCCGTCGTCGTCCACGTCACGAGGTTCAGCTCGCCCAGCTCGCGACAGATGGTGAGCGCCTCGTGCAGGTCGGCCTGCGCCTCGTGCAGCCGGTCGCAGACGCGGTGAATGTTGGCGCGGTCGCCAAGCGCGCTGGCGAGCTCCCATCGCGCACCGAGCTCGCGGAAGATGCGGACCGCCTCGTCCTGTGCCTCGAGTGCCTCGGCCGAGCGCGCGAGCTTGAAGAGCGCGTTGCCGATCGTTTCCTGCGCGATACCGATGATGAACGCGTCGCGCGTCTCGCGGCCGATGTCCAGCGCCTGCCGCGCCATCTGGAGCACCTCGTCCTCGGTGCCGATGGGGCTGACGACCGATGTCAGCGCCACGAGCGCGCGTGCTTCGCCGGCGGGATCGCCCTCGTCGTTGTCGCGCACGATGGCGAGCGAGGCCTCGAACGCGGCGCGCGCCCCGGGCAGGTCGCCGACCCAGTACGGCGCCCAGCCGGCCATGAGGTGGGCGCGCGCCCGGGTGAACAGGTCGCCCAGCTCGTCGGCCGCCGCGACCGCCTCGGCGAAGAGCTCCCGCGCCGCGCCCGGATCGCCGTCGACGTTCAGCCGGATGTCGCCCAGGAAGCGGGCGGCGTGCGACGCGACCCATAGCGAATCGGGCGCCAGCTGGCGTGCCTCGACCAGCGCCCGTCGTGCGCCTTCGAACTCGGCGAGCCAGTAGCGACATTCGCCGATGGTCGAGATGATGCGTGCCTCCCGCTCGCCCCACGTTTCCCGCGGCCCGGCCAGGGAGAGCGCTCGCTCGTAATGCTCGATCGCAGCGTGCGACTCGGTCCGCCGACGTGAGCGGTCCCCGACGGCACGCAGGGCGCGGATGGCCCGGTCGGCCAGCTCGCGGTCGGCGGGATCGAGGTCCAGCGCGGCGCGGGCCGCCGAGGCGAGGTGGTGCGCGACCGATGCGGGGTAGCGCTCCGGGTCGCGCTCGTCGAGCCCATCCGCAAGCTGCAGGTGCAGCCGTTGCCGTTCGCGCTTGGGCAGCGACTCGTAGGCCACGTCGCGCAGCAGGTCGTGACGGAAGCGCCACATGTCGCGCCGCTCGCGGTCGTGGACCAGCACCTCGGCATCCTCGAGCTCCGCGAGCGTGTCGGGATCGGTGTCGGCGATCAGCGCCAGCTCCGCGAGATCGAAGCTCGAACGCGTCAGGACCGATGCCCGGCGCGCAAGGTCGCGCGCCGGGGCGGGAAGATGGTCGAGGCGTGAGGCGATGACCGCCTGCACCGTTGCCGGCAGGGTGCCGTGATCCGGGCCGGTCGCATTGAGACGCCGGTCCAAGAGCATGCCGGTCGTCTCGATCACGAAGAACGGATTGCCGCCAGCGTGGTCGGCGATGCTGCGAGCGCCGCGCTCGTCCAGGTTGCCGGCGTTACGGGCCAGCTCGGCCGACTCGTCGGCGCTCAGCGGCGCCAGGCGCAGGGTCGTCGTGCCAGGCAGCCCGGCATCCCAGTCGCCACGCTCCAGCTCCTCGCGCGACGCGAGCACCAGCACCAACGGCAGCTCATCCGCCTCGCGCAGCAGGCGCCCCAGCAGGTCGAGCAGCTCGGGCCGCGCCCGATGGGCATCGTCGACCACCATGACCAGCGGTCCGCGCTCGGCCAGTCCGGCCAGCAGCCGCCGCAGGCCGGTGCGAATCTCCGCCGCGCGGGCACGCCCCTCCCCGCTGTCGGTATCGTCGCTTCTGTCGCTCGGCCGCGTGCCGGCCTCGTCCCCCAAGCCGAGCAGCAGACCGACGCGCGCCGCGATCGACTCGCCCTCGGAGGCGTCACAGCAGGCGTCGACGAGCTCGCGCAGCCGGCGCTGGACCTCGTCGGGCGGCGTGTCGGCGCTCACCTCGAGCTGTCGCCGGATCATCTCGGCGATCGGCGCGTAGGTCACGTCCTCCGCGAACTCCGTCGCGCGGCCCGTCAGGACCGACGTCCCCTCGGGCAGGGCGGCGATGACTTCCTCGAGCAGGCGCGACTTTCCGATGCCCGGCTCGCCGAGGAGCATCACGAGATGTGGCCGCCGCTCGGTGCGCACGTGCTCCGCGATCTCGAGCATCGCGTTCAGCTCGGCCTGGCGCCCGACGAGTGGGATCGTGCGCCGCGTCGAGCGCGCCGTGAGCGAGGCCACGGGCCAGGCGGTGACCGTCGCATCGAAGCCACGCGCCTCGATCTCGCGCGGCTCGCCGTACGTGACGCTCAGCTCGGTGAGCTGCCGCGTCGTGCTCGAGACCAGCACCTCGCCGGGCTGAGCGGCGCTCTGCAGTCGCGCGGCCAGGTTGACCGTCGCGCCGGAGACCAGGAACTGGTCGGCCGGCCCCTCACCGACCGCCACGTAGCCGGAGCTGAGCCCGACGCGGACGCGCAGCGGCTCGGGTAGGTGCAGCTCCAGGTGCAGTCGCTCGACGCGGTTGCGGATCAGCACGCCGGCGCGCACCGCGCGCAGCGCATCGTCGTCCTGCGCCGACTGCGCGCCCCAGATGGCCATGACCGCGTCGCCCACGAATTTCTCCGCGCGGCCGCGCAGCGAGCGCAGCTCCTCGGAGGCGGCCGTGTAGAAGACCCCCAGCACCTCGCGCGCTCGCTCCGGGTCAAGCCGCGAGGTGAGGCTTGTCGAGTCCGCGAGATCGGCGAAGAGGACTGTCACCATGCGCCGCTCCGCGGTGGTCGGCAGCGCGACGGGCGTGCCGCAGCGCGGGCAGAAGCGCGCCGCGGGCGGCAGCGGCGTCCCGCAGCTGGTACAGATGCCGTCGATCATGCGGCCCTCATTGGCTCAGCTTGCGGCGTCGAGCTCGGGTTCCGTCTCGGGTGGTCGCGTGTCGACGAAGACGGTGATGGCCACGATGCGGTCGCCGGCCGGCGGCTTCATGACCGTCACGCCGCGCGACGAACGCCGGTAGCGGTTGATGCCCGCCACGATGGTGCGCAGGATCTGGCCCTGGTCGGTGATCAGCATGACCTCCTCCTCGTCGCGTCCGACGCGGCGCACGGCGGCGACATCGCCGGTGTCGGCGTTCAACGAGTTGGCAATCACGCCACCGGTGGCCCGATGCTTGACGGGGAAATCGCTGGCGACGGTCCGCTTCCCAAAGCCCTGTTCGGTCACGACGAGCACCTGTTCGCTGTCGTCGTGGATGACGACCATGCCGATGACCTCGTCGTCGCGGCGCAGCCGAATGCCGGTCACGCCCTGCGTGTCGCGGCCCATCGGTCGCACCTCGGACTCCCTGAAGCGTGCCGCCTGGCCCTTCTTGGTGGCGAGCAGGATGTCGCTCTGCCCATCGGTCAGGCCGACCCACTGCAGCTCGTCGTCGTCGAGCAGGTGGATCGCGATCAGGCCGTTGGCGCGGATCTTGGCGTACTCGGCCAGCGAGGTCTTCTTGATCTTGCCGTGCCTCGTGGCCATGACCAGGAAGTGATCCGCCTCGAACTGCGGCAGGCTGATGATGGCGCTGACGTACTCGCGCTGCTCGACCTGCACCCCCGGCAGGTTGATGATCGGCAGGCCCTTGGCCTGGCGGCTCGCATCGGGCAGCGTGTGCACCTTGGTGATGAAGACGCGTCCCCGGTTCGTGAAGAAGAGGATGTTGTCGTGGGTGTTGGCCACCACCAGGTGGCGCACCGCGTCCTCGTCGCGCGTGATCATGGCCAGCTTGCCGCGGCCGCCGCGACGCTGCGAGCGGAAGGTGCTGATCGGCTGGCGCTTGATGTAGCCGCGCTGCGAGAGGGTGACCACGACATCCTCGGCCGCCACGAGATCCTCTGCGGTCAGCTCGCGGTTGGCATCGGCCTGGATGCGGGTCTTGCGCTCGTCGCCGTACTTGCTGCGCAGATCGTTGAGCTCGCCCTGGATGACCGCCAGGATCTTTCGCGGGTTGGCGAGCAGATCCTCGAGCTCGCCGATGAGCCGGATGATCGATTCGTACTCGTCCTCGATCTTCTTGCGCTCGAGCGCCGCCAGGCGCCGCAGCTGCATCTCGAGGATGGCATTGGCCTGGACATCGGTCAGGCTGAAGCGGCTCATGAGGTTGGTGCGCGCGGTGTCGACGTCCGCCGCGGCCCGGATGGTGGCGATCACCTCGTCCAGGTTGTCGAGCGCGATCTTGAGGCCCTCGAGGATGTGCGCCCGTTCCTGCGCGCGCGCCAGCTCGAACTCGGTTCGGCGCCGGGTGACCTCGCGCCGATAGGTGATGTAGTGCTGCAGCATGCTCTTGAGGCCCAGCGTCTGCGGCTGACCGTCGACGAGCGCGAGCATGTTGGCGCTGAAGCTGGTCTGCAGCGCCGTGTGCTTGAAGAGCTGCTGCATGACGGTGTGCGGCGAGCCGTCGCGCTTCACCTCGACGACGATGCGCATGCCGTCCCTGTCGCTCTCGTCGCGAATGTCGCTGACGTCCGTGATCCGCTTCGCGCCGACGAGGTCGGCCATCTTCTCGATGAGCGTCGTCTTGTTGACCTGGTACGGCAGCTCGGTGACGACGACGGCCATGCGGCCGGGACGGATCTCCTCGAACGCGACCTGGCCACGGATGATGACCCGGCCACGGCCGGTGGCGTACATGCGACGGATGGCGTCGATGCGCTCCTTCTCACCGCTCAGGCTGTTGCGCACCTCCTCGAAGCGGAAGATCGTGCCGCCGGTCGGAAAGTCGGGCCCGGTGACGATCTCGCACAGCTGGTCGACGCTGATGTCGGGGTTGTCGATGAGCGCGTCGATCGCGTTGCAGATTTCGGTCAGGTTGTGGGGCGGGATGTTGGTGGCCATGCCGACCGCGATGCCGCTCGAGCCGTTGAGGAGCAGGTTCGGTAGGCGCGCCGGCAGGACCGTCGGCATGCGCAGCCGGCCGTCGTAGTTCTCGACGAAGTCGACGGTGTCCTTGTCGATGTCGGCCAGCATCTCGTCGGCGATTGCCGCCAAGCGGGCTTCGGTGTAGCGCATCGCGGCCGGTGGGTCACCGTCGATCGAGCCGAAGTTGCCCTGGCCGTCGACGAGCGGGTAGCGCAGGCTGAAGTCCTGTGCCATGCGCACCAGGGTGTCGTACAGCGCCAGGTCGCCGTGCGGGTGGTATTTCGCCATCGTGTCGCCGACGATGCCGGCGCACTTGCGGTACGACGATGTGGAGCGCAGCCCCAGGTCGTGCATCGCGTACAGGATGCGACGATGCACCGGCTTCAGGCCATCGCGCACGTCGGGCAGCGCGCGAGCGACGATGACGCTCATCGCGTAGTCGAGATACGCGGTCCGCATCTCGTCCTCGATCGCGACGGGCCGGATCGCGCCGGAGCGTTCCATCTCCATGGGTGCTGTCGTCTACCTCGTTACGTCTATTCGCCGCGCGTGCCGGGCGTTTGACCCGCCGCGTCGCTGTCTGGGGAATCGATGCCGTAGCGCTTCTTGAGCGCCGCCTTCTGCGTGGGGCTGGCGCCCAGGTAGCGCCCCGAGCCTTCCGCCACGAGGCGCCCATCGGAGGTCTTCACCTCGCCGCGCACCGTGTAGATCCGCCGCCGGCGCTCGACGACGCGCCCCTCGGCGATGAGCCGCTCGCCTGGCGATGCCGGTGAGCGGAAGCGCACCGTCATCTCCGCCGTCACCGCCCAGGAGTCGAAGCTCGACGGGGCCCAGGCCATCACCTCGTCCAGGAGGGTGGCCACGATGCCGCCGTGCACCTTGTCGCTCCAGCCGACGAAATCCTCGCCCGCGACCCACTCGGTCCGCGCGCTGGCGTCGCCGAACTCGATGACCAGGTGCATGCCGGCGGGGTTCGTGGCACCGCAGGCGAAGCAATGATGGTCGGCGAACGCGTAGCGCCGGCCATCCGGCGCCTGGATCGAGCGGCTCGTGCCGAGGGTCGCAGCATCGGTCACCAGGTGCTCTCCTCCCCCTCGTCGTAGGCCGCGTAGTCGTCATCGGTCCTGCGCAGGCAGTGGTCGGCGATGGTCAGCGCGAAGGCGTGGCTGACGGCGTAGCCGTCGCGCAGGAAATTGACCGCCTCCCGGCGTTCACCGACGCCGTTCGACTCGAGCAGCTCGCACCATTCGTCGATGGTGCGCCCTGTCTTGCTCGCCACCTGGCGGATGTCAGCGGAGTGTCGCGATGGCATCGGTCGTCTCTCGTGCGTGCTTTCGGTTGCGATGGTGGTCAGATGTCCAGGTTGCGAACCTTGCGGGCCTCGCCTCGAATGAAGTCACGCCGCGGCTCGACGTGCTCGCCCATGAGCGTGCTGAAGACCTCGTCGGCCACGGCCGCGTCGGTGACGTTGACTTGCAGCAGCGTCCGCGTCTGCGGGTTCATGGTCGTCTCCCACAGCTGGTCGGCATTCATCTCGCCCAGGCCCTTGAAGCGCTGCACGGTGATGTTCTTGGTGCGTCCCTCGCGGGAAAGCTCCTTGATCGCCTTGTCGCGCTCCTTCTCGTCCTTGGCGTACCGCGTCACCTTGCCGGTGCTCACTCGATACAGCGGCGGCTGGCACAGGTACAGATAGCCGTTGTCGATGATCTGCGGCATGTGGCGGTAGAAGAAGGTCAGCAGCAGCGTGCTGATGTGTGCGCCGTCGACGTCCGCATCGGAGAGCAGGCAGATCTTGTGGTAGCGCAGCTTGCTGATGTCGAACGTCTCGCCGATGCCGGCACCCAGCGCGATGACCAGCGGCCGGATCTTGTCGCTGCTCAGCACGCGGTCCAAGCGGGCCTTCTCGACGTTGAGCATCTTGCCGAACATGGGCAGGATGGCCTGGAAACGGCGGTCGCGGCCCTGCTTGGCCGATCCGCCTGCCGAGTCGCCCTCCACGATGTAGAGCTCCGAACGCGCCGGATCGCGCTCCTGGCAGTCAGCCA
Organism: Chloroflexota bacterium; assembly: GCA_039933775.1. Taxonomy (GTDB): domain Bacteria; phylum Chloroflexota; class Limnocylindria; order QHBO01; family QHBO01; genus JBDTNK01. The sequence goes on from JBDTNK010000075.1 coordinate 8,335, forward strand.
GCTTGCCGGGCAGCGCCATCCCCTCCAGCGCGCCCTTGCGGATGACGAGGTCACGCGCCTTGCGCGCCGCCTCGCGAGCGCGAGCCGAGGTGAGGCACTTCTCGATGATCCGGCGACCGTCGGCCGGGTTCTCCTCGAGGTGCTGGATGATGCCCTCGGTCACGACGTTCTGCACGATGCCCTTGATGTCGGCATTGCCCAGCTTGGCCTTGGTCTGGCCCTCGAACTGTGGATCGGTCAGCTTGACGCTGATGACCGCGGTCAGCCCCTCCCGCACGTCCTCGCCCGAGAGATTGGCCTCCTTCTCGCTGAGCGTGCCCGACTTGCGCGACCAGGTATTCAGGGACCCGGTGAGCGCCGAGCGGAAGCCGGCGACATGCGTGCCGCCGTCGACGGTGTGGATGTTGTTGGCGAAGGCGAGCACGTTCTCGGCGAAGCCGTCGTTGTACTGCAGCGCGACCTCGACATTCGTGCCCGATACGACCTTCTCGACGTAGATCGGCCGCGTCTGCAGCGTGCCGCGGCGCCGGTTGAGGTGACGGACGAAGCTCGTCACGCCGCCCTGGAAGAAGAAGTTCTTCTCGCGGTCAATCCGCTCGTCGCGCAGGCTGATCCAGAGTCCCTTGTTCAGGTACGCCGACTCGCGCAGGCGGGTGCTGATCGTCTCCCAGCTGAAATCGAGCGTCTCGAAGATCTGGGGATCCGGATGGAAGATGGTCCTGGTGCCGCTGGTCCGCTTCCAGCCCTCGATCAGGCCGCGATTCGCCTCCTTGACGCCGCCGGACTGGTGGGCCGGTGCCTTCGGATCGCCGCGCTCGTACTCCTGGATCCAGCGCTTGCCGTCGCGCAGCACCTCGACCCGCATCTGGTCCGCGAGCGCATTGACGACGCTGACGCCCACGCCGTGCAGGCCGCCGGAGACCTTGTAGCCGCCGCCGCCGAACTTGCCGCCGG